>JANRCO010000044.1:13187-26521 GCA_030726975.1 Ilumatobacteraceae bacterium
TGTCGTCATCGAATACGCCGATGTTGAGACCAATGGTGACAAAGACGAGCCCTACTTCTCCGCGCGGAATCAGCCCGAACCCAATGAGCAATGTGTCGGCCCCGGTTGACCGCGCTGCGTAACCAGCAGCAATCCTCGTGGCGATGGCAATAACAACGAGAACCGCGGCGATTCCGAGCGCTTTTGGCCGAATAAGGGCTTCGATGTCGGTGTTGATACCGATTTGCAGAAAGAAAATGGGAACAAATACCGAAGCAAGCGCCGACATATCGCGCGCGACGCGTTCGTGCCCAGGCGAACGACCAAGGGCTGTACCTGCAACGAAGGCACCAATGATGGGGGCTAAATGTGCAGCCTCAGCGGCGCTAGCGAAACCCAAAGCGACGCCCAAGGCAACAACGGTTACGGCTGCCGGAGAACTCGCCCGCTTGAACACCGTGCCCATGATTTTGGGGAGCGCAGTGAAGCCAACAAAACCACTGATCGCGAGAAATGAGAATGCCAACCCGGTTGTAGAGGCAATGGTGCCGATGCCGATGGATCCTTTTTCCACTACTCGTGAAACGACGGTGAGAATAATGAGACCAAGTAGGTCGTCGGCCACTGCGGCTCCAAGAACAATGCGCGCCTCTTTTGTTGATAGCGCTCGAAGGTCGCCAAATACACGTGCGGTGATGCCAATACTTGTGGCGGTGAGTGTGGCGCCAATAAAAAGTGCTGTGCGTGCTTCTTCGCCCATGGCAATGCCGCCCAAAATGCCAAAGCCCATGGGTAAAACAACTCCAAGAATTGCAACACCGAGTGCAGCACGCCCGACGGTGCGTAACTCTTTCAGGTCCATCTCCATACCCACTTGAAGCAACAACAAAATTGCGCCAAGTTCAGCAAGAACAAACAAAGTGTCAGAGCGGCTCACCCAGCCGAGTGCTGAGGGGCCAATGACCACGCCAGCAAGAATTTCTCCGAGCACGGCAGGTACGCCGCAACGCTCGGCGATTTCGCCAATCACTTTTGCTCCGCACAAAATGATGGCGAGCTCAAAGAGAAGTCGACCAATGTCGAGTGACGAAGAAGCACTAGCGGCAAACATGGCTACGAGGAGTTCATCAGTGCGGCCGCCCGAGATGCCGCCGAATTGTCGAGCATCCAGCCACGTCGCCGAATGGTCACGATGGCCCCGTCGCCAAGCGCCTTGCGTAAATTGACGAGCACGGCCTCGCAGCGACGTTGCGAGCCATTCAAACCTGCGAGTTTGTTGAGGTCGTCACGGCTGGTGATCTTCCCGCTTCTGTCAACAAGGACGCGTAAAACGGCCAGATCGATCTCAGAAAGTCCGTTCGGAGAAGAAGAAGGGACCGAAGCGTCTGAGTTCATCGTGAAAACGTACAAAGTGAGTGTCTCGGCAATGTGTGGCATTTGTGACATCTGCGTAAATTCCGATGCACTTCGCAAAACCGCTACCCGTGGGTAATGATGGGGGGATGGAATTGACTTACCCCGCAGCTGCTGAAAAATTTCGTGGAGAAATCCGTGCCTGGTTGAAAGAGAATCTCCCTGTGGGGTGGTTCGATGCTGGCTTTCAAATGACGCCAGAAGAACGCAAAGCCTTCAACGAGTCATGGCCTGCAAAGTTGTATGGCGGAGGATGGATCTGCGCGACATGGCCAGTGGAATACGGTGGCCGCGGTTTAAGCGTGATGGAAGGTGTTGTGCTTGCGGAAGAGTTTGCTAACGCAAAGGCTCCAATGCGTGCCGACTTCTTTGGAGACACTCTTGTAGGCCCAACTATTTTGCAGTGGGGAACAGAAGAACAGAAAAAAGAGTTCTTGCCAAAAATTCTTCGTGGTCAGTCAAGTTGGTGTCAGGGATTTAGCGAACCAAACAGCGGTAGCGATTTGGCAAGTTTGAAAACCACCGCAGTTCTTGATGGCGATGAATGGGTCATTAATGGCCAAAAAGTTTGGACCACTCAGGGTCACCACGCCGACTATTGCTTCTTGCTCACCCGTACCGACCCCGATTCGCCAAAACACAAAGGCATTTCGTACTTGTTGGTGCCCATGAAGCAACCAGGTGTTGAAGTGCGCGGCATTGTTCAGCCCGATGGCACCGCAGAGTTCTGTGAAGTGTTCTTTACCGATGCACGTTGCCCGAAAGACAACGTTGTTGGTGGCGTGAACAACGGTTGGCAAGTTGCAAATAGCACGCTTGCTTTCGAGCGTGGCATGAGTGCAACAACTGGGTATCGCCGCTTTGAAGAGGAATACAAGTTGATGGTGGCTACAGCGAAGCGTCGAGGCCTCATCGATGATCCAATGATTCGTCAGCGTCTCATGACCTATTACACCAAAATCCAAATCCTTCGCATCAATGGTTTGCGTTCGCTTTCAGCCACTGTGAATAAAACAAAAGATCTCAGTGTTGCTGCACTTGGCGCCTCAAATAAAATGTTCTGGTCTGAAATGCATAAAACAGCGTTAGAACTTGCACTCGATATTTTTGGTGCAGAAGCAATGTTGGTTGATGCAGGCTCCGACATCGGCTCGTGGCCCGGAACTTCGCGCGATAGGCGTCGTGCGGGTTACCCCGTGAGCCCCATGATGTCAACGTTCTTCTTCTCACGTTCTGAAACCATTTGGGGTGGCACTAGCCAAATTCAGCGCAATATTGTTGGCGAACGTGTACTTGGTTTGCCAAAAGAGCCGAAGGCTTCTGGCGAATAGTTATTCCGCGGCGTTGCTGTCTTGCATGCCAGAAGTTTTCCGTAGAGGGCGTTCTGGCAATCGAATAGCAATAATGAGCACCAAAATGGCAATGGGTATCGCCACGGCATAAAGGTTGGTGATTCCGTCTCCAAGAACGCGCAGAACATCGTCGCGCAGCGGTTCCTCAAGGTTTTTAATCTCTCGCGGAGCTTGAAGGTACTTCTCGTCAATTTGTCCTTCAACACGTGAGTTCAGCAGTGCACCAAATGCGGCGAGGCCAACGACTCCGCCGAGCGTGCGAAAGAATGTGATGACGGAACTAGCTACGCCAAGGTCGCTCCACTCCACAGCGTTTTGAGTTGCCAACGTTGCCGTTGGCATGATGCTGCCAATACCAACACCCACACAGAACATGCCGATGAGCGCTGAAGCAAGACCTAAACCACTTTGCGACATTTGAGACAAAAGCACCATGCCAATGCTGAGCGATGCTGCACCAAAGATTGGCCAAGGCTTGTACTTACCCGTGACCGCCATGCGACGTCCAGTAGAAATACTCATGAGTGTGACCCCAACCATGATGGGGACAAGAAGTAGACCTGAATTGGTAGGCGAGTAACCGGTGATTGCCTGTAGGTATAGCGGAATAAAAGCATTTGCGCCATAAATGATGGCACCAGCAAAAGTGACAAGGGGAATGGTGACCCGCAAAACATCGATGCGGAAAAGATGCAGCGGCATGATGGGCTCAGAAGCGCGCTTTTCCCATGCCACAAAACCGACTGCTTGAAGTGCAGCAGCTATCGCTAACACAACGGAAAGAGTAGAACCCCAGCCGTACTCTGTCGACGACCACGACAAAAATAAAATGAGACAGGTAACGGAGCCAGTGAGAAGTGCCGCACCTAAGTAGTCGACCTGGCGATCGAGACGCTGTACTGGCATACGTAATGCACGAGAGGTGACGACGAGTGCAACAAGTCCAATAGGAATATTGATAAAAAAGATCCAGCGCCAATTGAGTTGTTCTACAAAAAAGCCGCCCATCAATGGCCCAACGACGCTGCCTACTGCAAAAACACTCGTAATGAGACCCACGTAGCGTCCACGCTCACGGGGTGGCACAACATCGCCAATGATGACGAATGCAATGGCCATAAGCCCGCCACCGCCAATGCCCTGAACTCCACGAGAAATAATGAGCGTCAGCATCGACTGCGCAACTCCGCAACCAACTGAGCCAATAAGAAAAGTGATGATCGCTATTTGAAAAAGACGCTTGCGACCATAGATGTCGCTCAATTTGCCAAAGAGTGCATTGGCAACCGTGGACGTCAGTAAATACGACGTACCAATCCACGCGTATGCACTGAGTCCACCAAGGTCGGCAATCATCGTGGCGAGCGCGGTGTTCACGGCGGTTCCATCGAGCGCGGCGAGGCTCATGCCCGCCATGAGGCCAGAAAAGATAATGAGAATTTGACGCCGCGAATATGCGCCGTCGGCATTGGGGGACTGTGTCGACATAGCCGTTGCACACTACAACTGAGAGGTGTTGTGGTGAGAGATAGGCCATTGCTGTGGCAAACTCAACGCATGAAGCCTGCGGTGGTTGCCGTGTTGAGATCCGTCGCATCTCCAGTTGGAATATTAACTTTGAGTGCATCGCCACGTGGGCTCACTGGTGTGCAATTCGATAACGACATCGTGGAGCGTTTCGTTGTTGCAGATTCATTTTCTACAAAAGAACGCGAACAAGCTGCTGGCTACATCGCAACTGCTGAGGCGCAACTCGGCGAGTACTTCGCTCGTCAACGAACCGTGTTTGCAGTGAAGCTCGACTTGTTGGGGACTCCCTTTCAAGTAGAGGTGTGGAATTCGCTAGCGCGCATTCCTTACGGCGAGACCACTTCCTATGGGCAACAGGCGAAATGGGTAGGGCGCCCCGCAGCGGTGCGAGCCGTGGGTGGCGCCAATGGCCGTAACCCGGTGGCCATCGTGTTGCCGTGCCACCGGGTGGTCGGGGCAAATGGCTCATTAACAGGCTTTGGCGGAGGTGTGGAGCGGAAAATCTGGCTCCTAGACCATGAGAAAAATTAAAGTTGAGAACGGTTCTCATTACTGATACAGTGATTTGATGTTATCTCCACGTCGCTCCTTTCTCATCGCCTCCGCAACTGCGTTACTCGTTGCAGTTTCTGCTTGTTCCTCTGACACATCTTCCACAAGTGAAAGTGACACAGCAACAACACTCGATACGACAACGCCGATCAACGTTGTGGCGACCTACTCCGCAATTGGCGATGTGGTGTCACGCCTTGTTGGCGATGCGGCTGCAGTGACGGTGCTTATTCCGAACGGTCAAGATCAACACGACTTTGAGCCATCGGCAAAAGATGTAGAAACCATCAATAATGCAAGCCTCGTGGTGTCGAACGGTCTCGACTTGGAAGAAGGCTTGGAAGACTCATTGCTCCAAGCAGAGAAGTCGGGTGTGCCGATGTTCCATATTGCAGACCACGTCACGCTTCTTGATGCTGCTGAAAAAGAAGAGGGCCATGAAGGTGAAGAAGATCACGGCCATGGCACAGAAGATCCACACGTATGGCTCGACCCCGAAACACTTGCTGAAGCAATTCCTGCATTAGCGAAAGCACTGCTGCTCGCAACAGGAAAAGATTTCGCCGCAGAGGCAACAACAGTTGTTGGTGAACTCACTGCACTGAGCACAAAAATTCGCGAGATTATGACCACAGTTGATGAGTGCAAACTCGTCACCGGTCACGATTCTCTGGGCTACTTTGCGGCACGTTACGGCTGCACAGTTGTTGGTGCTGTGATACCCGGTTTTTCAACAGCGGCAGAAGCATCGGCTGGGTCGTTAGCAGATCTCAAGGTTGTTGCTCAGGAGAATGGGGTCAAGGCAATTTTCACCGAGCTAGGAACCCCCGCCGACGTAGCAGCTCAAATTGCCAAAGAAGTTGGTGTTGATGTGGTGGAACTAGCAACCCATGTATTGCCTGAAAATGGCGGCTATGACGACATGATGACCCAACTCGCAACGGCAATCGCAGGCGGGCTCTCCTGAATCTGATGAACTAGAGCGTGGGAAACTTTCTCTTCGGGCCATTCACCGATAACGAGTTCTTGCGCCAATCGCTCTACGCCGGCATTTTGGTGTCTGCAATTTGCGCGGTCGCAGGAACATTTGTTGTGTTGCGTGGTCTCGCATTTGCTGGTGATGCGTTAGCCCACGGTGTTGTTCCCGGAGTAGCTGCAGCGTTGCTGTTCGGCTTTTCTGGTGTGCTCGGCGCAGCAATTGGCGCAGGAGTCATGATGTCGGGTGTGAGCGTGGTGACGCGTCGGTATCGACTATCGGGAGACACGGCAATTGGCTTGTTGTTTGTAGGGATGCTCGCACTCGGGGTCATTATTCAATCGAGGTCATCGTCCTTTGCAGGCGACCTCACAAACATCTTGTTTGGTGAATTACTAGGCGTGAGCAACTCCGACTTGATGTGGCAATTTGTAGCGCTGGTTGCAGTGTGTGTTGTTGCATGGTTGTGTCGCCGACCTTTTTTGTTGTTGTCGGTTGACGATGGGCTTACTGAAACCTCAGGCTTCTCGGTGAAGAAATACCACAACATCATGTTGGCAATGGTTGCCCTGACCGTGGTGGCGAGCTTTCAAACGGTTGGCACGCTGTTGGTGCTGGGTCTGCTCATTGCGCCCGCAGCAACAGGTGCACTTTTTGCGCGCCGCATCGGCATCATGATGGTGGTTGCGGCAGTTGTGGGCATTTTCTCCACATACGTTGGTTTGTTGGTGAGCTACCACGCCAATGTTGCAGCCGGTGCAAGCATCGTCTTTTGTTCGGTGCTTGTGTTTACCGCATGTGCTGTGGTGGTTGAAGTGCAACGCTGGCAAGCACATCGCAAAGACATTCATCACGACCACGACCAACCCCACGTACACGGGCATGTACACGTGTCATGAGTGCGCGTATTGAAGCAACAGGGCTCGCGGTGGGCTATGGGCATCGGCCAATCGTTGAAGGCTTGAATTTTTCTTTGCAGCCAGGTGAGTTGTTGGTGCTCATTGGTACAAATGGTTCGGGTAAATCAACCTTGTTGAAAACGCTTGCTGGTCTTGTTGCTGCACAAGGGGGAAGCGTCAATGTTCTGGGCGCGGCTCCAGGTACGCAACATTCCTTGGTGGGGTATCTTCCTCAGCATCCGGTGTCGTCACATACATTGCCGTTGCGCGTGGAAGACGTTGTTGCCATGGGGCGTTATGCGCACTTGGGTTTAACCAGGCGCGCTCGTGCGCAAGATCATCGCATTGTGCAAGAGTCGATGGAGCGCACTGGTGCTATTGCTTACAAGTCGCGACCACTACGAGATCTTTCCGGTGGCCAGCAACAGCGCACACATTTGGCGCAAGTACTTGCGCGCCGTGCCGACGTGTTGTTGCTCGATGAGCCCACTGCAGGCCTCGACCTCGTAGGTCGCCAGGCAGTTGCCGAATTGGTTGAGCAAGAACGCGCTCGTGGAGTTGTCGTTGTGATGGCAACACACGAATTGTCAGATGCCGATACGGCCGACATGGTGATGTTGTTGGCTCAACGTGTGGTGTCGCAAGGCCCGCCAGCTAGCGCATTGAATGACGCAGCATTGCGTGAGTGTTTCGGTTTTACCCAACCTCACTAACAGCGTTTCACCACTGCACAGGAAGTGTGCGCCTACCCCACAGAATTGCAGCGCCTAATCGCTCGGTGGGGCCAGCAAGTTGCATGGTGGGGAAGTGTGTTGCCAAAGTTTCAATAGCAATGCGGGCGGTTTGTCGTGCAATGGGTGCACCTAAGCAATGGTGAATGCCCCAGCCAAAACCGTAGTGGCGCTTTAATTGCATGGGGTCACGATCAATATCAAATTCATCGGGGTTCGGGAAAGCTTCGGGGTCGCGGTTTGCCGAGGCATACATGACCATCACTTTTGTTTTCTCAGGAACATTGACGCCATTAATGACCGCAGGGTTTTCATTTGTGCGAAAGAGCCCAAGTACGGGTGGGTCGTAACGCAAGCTTTCCTCAATGGCATTAGGGATGAGAGAAAAGTCATTCACTATGCGCTGCCAACGTGAAGGAGCTTCAAGTAAGCGCCACATGAGGTTTGTAATGAGCGATGTGGTGGTTTCATGACCAGCAACTAAAAGTTGCAAGACCATTGCTTCCATCTCAATGAGAGGAATGCGTTCGCCATCAATAGTGCGCAACGAATATTCAGTGAGTAGCCCTGGAGTGGGTGTGCCGCCTGCATCGGCAACGCGACGGCGTTGTGAAACTGCAGCATTGATGTACTGCTTAATTTCTTCAGTGGGTTTCACTGCTGCTGGTGGGTCAGACAAACCAAGCACTAACTGATCGGCCCAGTTTTTGATGAGTGTGCGATCTTCGGTAGGAACTCCCATGAGGTCGATGAAACCCAAAATGGGCATGGGGCACGCAAAAGCATCGTGCAATTCTGCAGTGTTTCCATTGGCCGCCATGTCGCGGGCAAGTTCATTGGCAACGCGAACCGCGTCGTCGGCGAGTTTCTTCACTTCAATGGGGTTGAACTCATTGCGCATGAGTACGCGGCGCTTGGTGTGTTCGGGCTGGTCGAAATGTTGGAGGTTGCCACGGCCGTCAACACCGGAATACGCGATGCCCGCGCCATAACGGTTCACCCATTCATTGGGGCTCGTGAGAATGTTGTGTACATCGGCGCGATTGGCCACGGTGAGAAATTCACGGCCACCCATGTTGGTGTTGTGCACGGGGCACTCGCTGCGCAGTTGCGCATAAGCGGGGAAGGGGTCGGTGAGCACCTCAGGGTCGAGTGGGCTATACGGGCACTGCGCAGGTGCCCCCTCGGTGGCTATGGTCTGCTCGTTCATGTTTTTCGTCATGTTGTCGCCCCCCAACGAATGTATTCAACACAATTCCTCAAGTGAGTATTTCACAAGTTTCTTAATAGGTTCGCCAACGACACCTGAAAGCGATATTGCTTCTAATGTGTGAGAGATGTATGAACCTTTTCCCATTCGCTTTGACCTTGTCACTTTCGATACCCCTTCCACAGAGGTTTTGGCTGCATTTTGGTCTGAGGTGATGGGGCTCGTTGAATCGGAACGAGAAGACGGCGATCGATGGATTGTGTTGTCAGACAAGCAGGGAGTTCGGCGTCTCGGGTTTCAACGCGGCGCACACCGGCCTGGTGGAACGCATCTCGACCTCGTGTGTTCGCTAGACAACTTCGATACCGAGCACGCACGCCTGCTTGCTTTACGCGCAACTGAAACTCGACCCGTTCGTCGTGAGTCGTATGGCATGATCGCCAACTTTGTCGACCTCGACGGCAACGCCTTTGACTTGTGTGCATACCACTGACATTTGGGGAATAAAAAAAGGGCCGTCCCGAAGGACGGCCCTTTTTTAACTCTGCATTGTTTATCCAGCAACACCAATTGATGTGTCGATGAACTGGTTCGTGACCACACCGTCAACGGTGAGTGTCTCGTCGGTCTTTACTCCAAGGTCAGCCAACAATGGCATGGCCTCGTCGTACAACTTCTGTACACGATCAACATCAAAGTTGCCGTAGGTGCTGTCGGGGCCGTTGCCACCGATTCCCAAGCTCTCGAAGAGCTCAAAGCCTGCAGCATTCAATTCTGGTGTGATGGTCCAGTAGTTGTTGTAGCTCTTTGTGATCTCTACCAAGGCATCGCCAATTGGAGTGGGGTCTGCGAGGTAGTCAACCCAAGCCTGTTGCAACTTCGGAACGAGAACTGCAAGACATGGGCTTAATTCTTCCAAGCGATCACTGAGAACGCTGTACATCGCAGGGTATGGCTGCCAGCCAAGATCATGAATCAATGTGTAGTCGATTGGGGCCGGAGCTCCGTCTTTCCAGTTGATTTCATTTTCATATTTGTAGGCCTCGTTGGTGACAAAACCTTGCTGAATGAAGTTGCCTCCGTCAGCAATCCACTTGTCGGGCGATCCGCCATAGTTGGGGTCGCTTTGATCTTTCTTAATGAAGCCCTTGCCCAACAACCAGTCCATGTAGGTGGTTCCTGAGAAGTGAGAAATACGAGCACCAGAGGCACCGAGGCTTGCGGGGTCATTCGGGTCGATGTCCAATTGCTCCGGGTCCCACATGAGGAACTGAGGGTTGATTTCCAAAGTGGTGGCAACTCCGGTTGCGCGAACGGTGCCTGAGCTTTGAATGATGTCGTCGGTGTTGACGTAACCCAGTGTGATGTCTTGGTCGGTCTTCATAACCGAAAGAACTGGCTGGAATTCAATGGCGTCTCCACCGGCACGAATTTCAACGGTCTCAATGCCTCCAACTTTGTAAGCGTCGGCAATTGGGCCTGAGTAGGTGAACAACTTGGGGTCGGCCACTCCGCCAGCTCCGATGAGTTGGTAGGTGCCGCCGTGTTCAATTTCGGGCCACCAGTCTGTTTGAACGACAAGATTTGCGGGGCAGACAACTTCGTCGGTTGCAGCAGCAGTATCGACTGTCACTTCTTCAGATGCGGTGGTGTCTTCGGTTGTTGTTGCGTCGTCGTCGCTACCACAGGCAGCGAGAACGAGACCCGCAGCAGCCGCAAGAGCGATGATGCGTCGTGTGGAACGTTTCATAAGTGGATTCTTCCTTTTTGGTCTAATTGGTGTACGGATAATTGCCACTTACGGCTAGGCCGATCGTGCCTCTGACTCGTGCCAATCGCGTAGTGAACGATTGGCGATCCAGCCGATGAGGATGTAGATGGCAACGCCCAGGGCAGAAGCCAAAATTACTCCGCCAAAAAGTTTCTCGTATTCGAGGCGCTTGGCGTAATTGTTTAAGAGGCGCCCGAGTCCGAGGTCGCCACGTGAAAAGAAGAAGTCGGCAACGAGAGCGCCGATGACACACAGCCCAGCACCAATGCGAAGCCCCGTGAAAATTGAAGGCAAGGCAGCTGGGAAAAGTAATTTGCGGAACCGTGTTGTTCGACTCACATTGTTCAGCGTGAAAAGATCTTGATGGCCACTATCAACAGACTTCAATCCGAAGAGAAAACTCGTGAGGATGGGGAAGATGGCTACCAATACACATGTCACGATGCGGGCAGTACGTGTTGGCCCAAACCACACCGAAAAGAGCGGCACCAAGGCCAAAATGGGCACAGTTTGAAGTGCCACGGCATAGGGAAAGAGAGCGCGTTCAATCATGCGATTGCCCGCCATGAGTACCGACCCAAAAAGTGCCAAGACTGAAGCGATCAAGAAGCCAAACAACGCAATGCGGCCGGTGTTCACAAGCCCTTCGGCGAGTTCCGACCGAGCGATGCCATTCAGGAAAGAATTATCGATGACCGCATGAGGTGGAGGAACAATGAACTTGCGGTTCTCGCTCAAAATGAAGTAGTGCACCGCGTACCACACCCCAATGAAGGCTCCAAAAGTGGCAAGTGGGGGCGCATAGGTCTTCAGCAGTTTGGTTTGAGTGCTCATGCGTGGGCTTCTCTCAAAGATTCAGATACCTTGCCGCACATTTCGGCAAACTCAGGTGAGTAGCGGATGTCGTGCTGGCGGGGGTACTCCCAGGGAATAGAGAAGTCGGCGATGATGCGACCAGGCCGAGCAGACATGCAGAGCACGCGGGTGGAGAGGAAAACTGCCTCGGGGACGGAGTGCGTGATGAAGAGACCCGCAAAACCTTCGTGATCAAAAATGCGTAAAAGCTCGTCTTGAAGGCGCTCACGACTGATTTCGTCGAGGGCTCCAAAAGGTTCATCGAACATAAACACGCTTGGCTTCATAACAAGTGAACGAGCAAGTGAAGTTCTCATCTTCATTCCACCCGACAACTGTTTGGGGTACTTTTTTTCGTTGCCAGTCAGGCCCACAAGATCGATGGCTTGACGGGCGCGCTCGCGGCGTTCGGCCTCGGGAACGCCTTGCAATTCCGCATTTAACTCGACGTTGCGCTGCACAGTACGCCACGGCAAAAGAGTGGCGTCTTGAAAGACGTATCCCAAGCTTTTTCGATCTGACATGCACTCGCCGTTCGAGTGCGTGGTGAGCCCAGAGGCAACGCGAAGAAGAGTTGACTTGCCACACCCAGACGGCCCCACGATGGTGACGAACTCACCTGCAGCCACGGAAAAGGAAACTTCTTTCAAGGCTTCGGTTCCATCGGGAAACGTCATTGAAACGTTGCGAAATTCAAGCCGAGCAGCATTATTCGAGTGCGCAATTTCGGGTTCAAAGTGCTCAGTCATAGTGATCATGTCTCCTTACGAAACTAGGTGATTCATGTTAACGCACGAGCATTTTCGCCGTTTATTTTGTGTTAACGGAGTGTACGACAAGGTCGTTTGGGTTGCAGCGGGCCATTAACTAAGTCCCTACTTCAGCAACTGCAGGCTTTGGGTCTTGGCGCTATTGGTATGCCTGTATGTTCCTTCGTTTGCTTGATCGAGTAATGCGCAGCCATAGCGACTTACCTACTTGGCGCACGCCGTATCGCAGCCCGACACGTTTATAAGCCGCATGCGAGAGGATCACTATCCGATTGGACGTGTCGCGGAGATTGGAAAGAAGTGCTTGCTGCAATGGGTCCAGGACAAATGACGAATGGGTGTTGGTGTAACTATGTCGAGCAAAGTGGAACCATTCAAAATCTTCATGGAAGGTCCGCTCAATGAGGTCGGCGATCTCTTTGGTGTACACCTGGTTAGGTGTGATACCGAGGCCACTGTTAAGACGTTGCAGCAAAACGTTTGTTCCACCACGTTGATTGAGCACGTTAGCTAAGCGTTGCATTTCACCGTGCTGGTCAATGCGAATCATTTCGTGATACTCAAGTTGGTCTGAGTACAGCGTGTTAAATTGTGGGCGAAAATGATCGTCAACCAGCGCAAACGCATCTCTATCTGCACTAATTGCGCGTGCAAATTTTGCAAAGGTCGCTGCAACATCCACGCGACCATCAATCAATACGTCCGAACAAACATCAAGGATTTGCTGAGGGGTGCCTGGCGCGCGCAGAAAGACTCTATTCTCCCAGGATGAGTAGGTCCGCTTTAGTGGGTCACGTAACGCAGCAATACGCAACCAATCTGGCGACTGAATGACTTCCCATTGTTTCTCTGGCGAAAGTTCGCGCATTCGTTTCAAGCCGTGGACACGGTAGTTGTGGATGGTCTGCTCTTGCGAGATATTTGGGGTGATGATCTCGCGTGTGGCGGCCTCGTTATACGAACCTTCGATTTGCGCGATGAGCAGTTTGAGCGAGCTGTACGCGACTTTTGGTGTTGGCACATACATGACTTTGATGCGAGGGGCAATCAACGCATATCCGATCAAGCGAGGAAGGTTGGGATCGGATTGGTATTGCACGGTCCCATCTTGTCAGGCTGAGGCGCTGAGCAGCCTTTATTTGTGTTAGGGACCGGTAGTGGGGTGTGCACCTAATTCCCTAGTCCAGTAGACACAGTCTTTGAGGCTTGACGCTTGGGGTATTTCTAATCGAAATTCGACTGTTTGCTAACTGGGTCCATCGACGCGCCGTCTCAGCGCCCCACTGCCCGGAGCTG
>JANRCO010000045.1 GCA_030726975.1 Ilumatobacteraceae bacterium
CGTATTTAATCCTACTCGAGCAACTCCACCAGAACATTGACATCGCTGGCCCAGCCATGGGCCCCAAGCTCTTGTGCATCTTCTGCCGAGAGCACCGCTGCTCCGCCCACGTAGATGGGGACACCATCGCCAACAGAGGTGCGCAATGAGAGAACGAGCTCACGTGCTGCATCGCGGGCGGTGGGCGAGGTGATGCTCACGCACGCGGCAACAACATCGGGGGTGTTATTGACCGCTGCAATGAATGTTTGTGCGGGAAGATCTGCACCTAAATCGAATACTTCCCATCCATGTTGGCGCAAGAGGTCTGCCACCATCGCCACCACAAGGCTGTGGTGCTCACCTTGAGGGGCACCCACCACAATGGAACCCTTGGTGCGCCCGCGGCCCACGAAGCGTGGCCCCAATCGACCCATCATGCGACTCACGATGGCCGAGGCTTGATGCTCGCGATAGATTTCTAAATCGCCTCGTGCCCACTGCTCGCCGATGCTCACCAGGGCGGGGCTCATCACTTTTGTATAAATGTCTTCCAAGCTGACCCCAGCAACGAGCGCCGCCTCAACAACAGCCCATGCGCCGCTGCCATCGCCGGCCAGCAAACGCGCTTCGAGTCGTTCCCACCACACCACATTTTTTTTGAGCGAATCTTCAGCATCAATGGGCTGGTGACTTTGACCCTGGAACGCACGTAGATCGTGGAGTAAAACTCGCCACGTTCCGGCGGCCTTGTGTGCGGGCAAAAGACCCAAACGCACATAGCGATATGCGGTCATGTAGTGCACATCGAGCATCTCGGCTGCTTCGTGCAGGGTGATCTCGTGCGCAGGGGCACTGTCGACGAGCACTTTTTGGGCAACCACGCTTTGACTTTAGAAGAGTTCTCCGAGTCGTGCTTTACCTAACGCACAATTGGCAAAGAAATACTGTTAGGCACCCAAACGGGCACGCGCAGCAGCACTGCGCTCAAAGAGATGCGCAGGCACCCGTTGTGCAGCAGCACTCAAAGCGGGGCCGCCATCGCTTGTGGCAGCAACACTTGGGGCTGCTTCTTCTGGGGCAACAAGGTCTTCGAATGCGGGAGGCTCCATGCCTGGCTTCCAGTACTGGTACAGGTCGCGCACCACTTCATTCAGACCCTGGGCACCTGCACCTTTGGCCAGTTCAACCGTGATGATATTGCCATAAACGTGCACACCGGCAACTTGCCCCGTGGCGAAAAGTCGACTTGCCACCACCGCTGCGGGCTTGGTGCCAAATGCTTGGTCGGCACTAGTGAAGCGCTCGTGACCCATTCCGGTAAAACTGCGATTTGCCTCGAAACGGACAATGCCCAGCTTGCCGGCGGGACCTTCAAGAACTGCTACTGGCTGACCCATGCCCAAACAATAGTCTGCCGTAGTGCATCGCTGGCATTTCTCCACCATAATTTGAGGAGCCAATAGGGGGAAAAGATGTCCAACGGTCTGTCAGCCAATATGTCACTCGACGAGTTCACCACAGCAGCACGAGCCTTTCTCGATGCCAATGCCGAGCGTCGCGAAGCAGAAAAAACTTTTGTATGGGGCGAGGGCTCCGACAAGGTCAACGTATTTGAAGAGCGCACTCGCGAGCAAGAATTAGTGCTGCTTGAAGAAGCAAAAGAGTGGCGTCGCAAAAAATTCGATGCTGGCTTTGGCTGGGTAGGTGGCCCCGCAGAATACGGCGGCAGTGCCCTGCCTGCAGCTTACGATCGCGCCTTTGCACGCATTGAGGGCGACTACAAAATTCCTAACCAAGGTTTTTTCTCCATCGGTCTTGGCATGGTTGCTCCGACCATTTTGGCGCATGCAAGCACATTGGCAAAAGATGCGTACCTCACCAAAATGTGGCGTGCCGACATTGTTGGTTGCCAACTCTTCTCCGAACCAGGTGCAGGTAGCGACCTCGCGTCGTTGCAAACCAAAGCAGAACGCGATGGAGACGAGTGGGTCATCACTGGTCAAAAAGTGTGGACCTCTGGTGCACACTTCAGCGATATTGGCGAAATCATTTGCCGTACCGATGCCGACTTACCCAAGCACAAAGGCCTCACTGGTTTTATTGTCGACATGAAAGCACCGGGTGTAGAAATTCGCCCACTGCGCCAAATGACAGGTGGCGCGAGCTTCAACGAAGTGTTCTTCACCGAAGTGCGTGTACGTGACGATCACCGCCTTGGCGATGTGAACAATGGCTGGAACGTTGCACTCACCACGCTCATGAACGAACGTGCAGCAATTGGTGGAGGCGGCGGAGGCGACAGCGTTCTCACGCGCGTGTTCGGCATGGTGCGTCACTACGGTCTCGACAAAGACCTCATTGTGCGTAACAAACTTGCCGACCTCGTTATTCGCTACCGCGTTGCTTCGTACAACAACCAGCGTGCACTCGACAAAATTCGTTCCGGCCAAACACCTGGCCCCGAAATGTCTATTGCCAAAATGGCTCTCACCGACAACCAACTGCGTCTCTGCGCGTTTCTGTCAGAGGTCTTAGGGCCACGCCTCCAAGCCGACACCGGCGAGTGGGGCACCTATGCCTGGAACCAGTTGGTGCTTGGCACCCCTGGCTTGCGCATTGCAGGCGGTAGCGACGAAGTGATGCGCAACATTGTGGGCGAACGTGTACTTGGCTTGCCCAAAGACACCGGAATCGACTCGAAGTCGTCATTTCGCGATTTGCAGAAGTGATTTCTCGCTACTTCGTTAAGCCTAAATTTTCCATAAACGCCCACGACACGCGATGCAGCGGCGTTACTCCATGTTCACGTAAGCCGGCACGCTGCTTTGGGCACGGGTAGCCCTTACTTCCTTCGAAGTTCCAATACGGATACTGCACTGCATATTTACGCATCATGCGATCTCGCGAGACCTTGGCAAGCACCGACGCAGCCGCAACCGATGCCGATACCGCATCGGCTTTCACTTGCATCATCACGCGCGGCACAAGTGGTGAAACAAAATCCCACTTACCATCGGCAATAACTGCATCGGGTTTTACCGTCAATGCATCAAGCGCTCGTTTGGTTGCTAACCGTTGTGCTGCGCTCATTCCCAGCGCATCACACTCAGAAGCTTCAACAATGCCAAGTGACCAATCGCTGCATTGCGCAACGACCGTGTCGAAAAGTTCTTCACGCTTTTTCTCACTCAATACTTTTGAATCGCGTGCAACAAGGTCTTCTACAGCGAACTCTTCATTGTTCACAATGGCAATGCCCACAACAAGTGGCCCTGCCCATGAGCCCTTCCCCACCTCGTCGATACCTGCAACAACATGTGCACCTTGCGCGTGGAGTTCATCTTCCCATTGCAAAGTGGGCGCCACGCGTGGCGTACGTGGCGCCATACTCACTCGATAACGATGCCAGGAGCACCGGCTTCTATACGGCCAGCGTGCCACCACCCGAGGTCGAGTAGTTGCTGTTGTCTGTGCGGTGGAACAACAGCCAACAAACCACCTGAGGTTTGCGGGTCGAAACACAAAGCAGCATGTGCATCGGGTGTAGAGATGGTGCAGTGTCCTTCCACATACGTGCGGTTACGTGGGTCGCCACCAGTGCGCATGCCTTCGGTGGCAGCCTTCAGTGCGCCGGGGTAAGCCACAATGTTTTGAGCATCGATATGCAAACGCACACCACCACGCTCTGCAACTTCCCAACCGTGACCAGCCAAGCCGTAACCCGTTACATCGGTAACTGCATGCACATCGTCGCCCAGTTCACGCAGTTGCTCGGCGGCTCGACGATTCAACGTACGCATGCCATTAATTGCTGCGCGCTGATCGGTTGCACACCCCCCAGCAAGGGCAAGTGCAGTGCCAATGGGTTTCGACATCATCACAACGTCACCAGGCTGCGAGCCACCTTTACGCCAAATTTTTGAGGGGTGCACTACGCCTTGCACGGCTAAGCCGAAAATGGGTTCTGGGTTACGAATGGTGTGCCCGCCAGCAATGGATCCGCCTGCTTCAGTAACCACTTTGCTCGCTGCACCAAAAATGGCAGAAATTGCATCGTGCGGAAAATGCTCGGGGAATGCGGCCACGTTGATGGCCATCACCACATGAGCACCCATCGCAAAAACGTCACTGCACGCGTTGGCTGCTGCAATTGCTCCAAAGTCTTCTGGGTCGTCAACAAGCGGAGGAAAAAAATCGGTGGTGCTCACCAGCGCCACATCGGGGCTTACTTGATACACCGCTGCATCGTCGAATGGCGCCAAGCCAACCAGCAACGACTTGTCGAGTGAATCTGGCATCTCAGCCACGAGTTCAGAGAGAAGTGATGCTCCCCACTTTGCTGCACAGCCACCACAGCTGGTCCATTCCGTTAATCGAATCGGAGTTCCGCGATAAGCCATAGGCAAAGAGTAGTAGAGCCCTATGTGTTCTGCACCTGCCAGAGTGCTTCGCCAGAACTCACTTTTGTTGTTGACCATGCTGCGTCAACGCCACTACGCGCAACTGCAGGAACCCCACCAGTGAATTCCCACAACGCTGCAACATTTTCACCATGCCAACGCAATGCATACGACGCAGACACTCCGCCACCTGCCATGAATCCAAACGACTCCCAATTAAACCCGCGCCACAGTTCAGGAATGCCGTGTGGCAAAAGAATGGTTTCACCACGACCATTCACTGTGCACAACTGTTGCTCCACTGCAGCAACACGGCGACCATGCGACATTCCTACGCTGAGAAATGCATCTTGTGCCACATTGGTTGCCTTGCGACTGTCGGTAATGCGCTGCCAGCTAGCAGCCACATCGCGCACTGCTCGTTCTTCTCCGCAGCGATGCAAAAGCAACTGCACACCAGCAACCATTTGAGCTAATTCGCCAAGGTCATGTTGAGCATGATTCTGCAAGCACTCCTCTGCAAGCGGCACGAGTTCGTCGAGCCACAATTCAGCCTTATCGCCGAGGCGCACGAGTTCTATACCGTCGAGCACAGTGCCGAGTGCATCATCGAGCGGGTCACACACTTCACCCAACAACAATGCGCATCGCGCATCGACCAACGCCAAAGAAAGTTCCTGCAATGGTCCGTCTGCGGCCCGCACTCTGCTCGCCGATTCCAGCGATTGCAGCCAACCACTCACTAGCTGATCGGCACTAGGTAATGAGTTGAGTTGAATATTTTGCGCATCACCCGTTGCTAGCGCCACGCGTACAGATGAACGATGCCCAATAGGCAACACAATGGACGTGGCCGGCAATTCAATACCCATAATGGGCTGTTGCGTTGGCACACGCGAAGTAATGACATCGTTTCGTGTGAGCGCCACCGCTATTGGCGACGGCGAATCATTTTCTATTTCAATAACAATGACCCCACCGTGAGC
>JANRCO010000046.1 GCA_030726975.1 Ilumatobacteraceae bacterium
GACGCCCGCATCTGACAAGAGCTCTTGAACATCGAGCAATCGACATTCCACACCGTTGATGGTGTATTCACTTTCACCACTGCGAAACAATGTTCGCCCGACCGTAATTTCAGTGAACTCCATGGCCAACAATCCTGAGGAGTTATCGAGGGTAAGTAGAACTTCAGCGCGGCCCAACGCCGGACGCTTTACTGTTCCTGCAAAAATGACGTCGTCCATTTTTTGACTTCGTACAGAAGATGGGGCCTGTGCACCGAGCACCCATGCAATGGCATCGACCACGTTTGACTTACCAGAGCCGTTTGGCCCGACAACAACGGTGACGCCAGGTTCAAGTTCCATTGCCGTTGTGTCGGCAAAAGACTTAAAGCCTTTCATGGTGAGAGTTTTCAAAAACACAGCGAAATGACAGTATCCGAAATGACCCCCTGATCTATATTCCGATAGCTGCAGCGGCCTTATTTCTGGCAAACAGGGCAAAAGTGCGTTGATCTACCTGCGCCCATCACCCTTTTGATGATTCCGCGCCCACACGTGCGGCACCTCTCGCCTTGCCGAGCATAGACCCGATGCTCGGTTTGAAAGATCCCTTCTTTGCCAAGGGCGTCGACATATTGAGTGTCGGCCAAGGTAGATCCACCTGCCGCTACTGCTTCGGCAAGTACTGCACCAATATGACGATGCAGTTCTCGTAAGTGCTTTGTCGACAGTGTGGCGCTGAGATGGTTCCAACGCAGTCGTGCGCGGTGCAAAATTTCATCGGCGTAAATGTTGCCAATTCCGGCCACCACCGACTGGTCGAGCAACAAAGCCTTCACCCCTCGATTTCCCTTTGTGAACCGATCGCGAAAAGCTTCAAAAGTGAAGTTGCCCGTGAGCGGGTCGAGCCCCAACCGCGCCACCTCGGGCACTAGAGACTCAGTTCCTGCTTCAGTGTTGTCGTCGTCGGGGTTATACACCACGACTTCCCCAAATGTTCGTGGGTCAATAAAGCGCAACTCACGTACTGCTTCATTCTTTTTCTCGAGCGTCAGCACAACATGTGTGTGCTTTTCTCGCACATCGCCAGGCGCAGCAAGAAGCAAGCGACCACTCATACGTAAGTGCACCATCATCACGTTGCCCGACGACAAGTCGAACAACAAGTACTTTCCGTGACGTCGAGCAGCAACGATAGTTTCGTGATGCAAACCCGCAATAAGTGCTTGTTTGCTACTGCGTCGAACTGTACGTTCGCGACCCACTTCTACCTGCACTATGCGAGCGCCCACCACTGCGTTTTCCACGCTACGGCGCACCGTTTCCACTTCGGGAAGTTCAGGCATCGAGAAGATCACACGCGGCTTGTGCCGCAACTTGCTCTGCTGCTTTTTTAGAACGCCCCACTCCGAACGTTTCTAACATGCCCACCCGCACAGAGGCCGTAAAGGTTTTGTCGTGGTCGGGGCCAATACTTTCCACCGAATACTCAGGCGGGTTCAGACCCAAGCGAGCCACCTGTTCTTGCAACACTGTTTTGAAATCGAGACGGTCGATATTGGGAAGCGCTTCTTGCATTGCCGGGAGCAACACCGCTTCTACAGAACGAAACGCCGCCTCTGCTCCACCATCCAAGTAAATAGCACCAATAACTGCCTCAAAGGCGTCAGAAAGCAACGAGGTTTTATTACGCCCACCTGCGGCATCTTCACCTTTTCCGAGCAACAAAGCATCGCCCAGATGAATGCCTCGAGCAATGCGCGCAAGTGCAGTCGCATTCACCACGCTCTTGCGTAGATCGGTTAAACGTCCTTCAGGGAGTTCTGAAAATTGTCGATATGCAATATCGGCAACGACCCAACCCAACACAGCATCACCAAGAAACTCCAAACGCTCATTTGAACGTTCGGCATCATTTTCCGACTGCCACGAACGATGCAGGAACGCGTCTTGCAGTAATTGTGGATCACGAAACTCGTATTGAAATGCTGCGCATACAGCACGTAACGAGTCTGGAGAAGAAACACCGAGCGAAGCAGAGTCGCCCACGCGAGTTATGCGCCCTTCGAGATACGCCCGAACACATAGTCGACGGCGTCGCGAACAGTTTTCAGGTCTTGGAGATCTTCATCGTCAATACGAAAGTTAGGAACGATGGTGGAAAGTTCTTCTTCTAAGGCTTCAACGAGTTCAATCAGGGCCAATGAGTCGGCATCGAGATCGTCGGAAAAAGACTGACCTTCTGAAATTGCGCTTGCCTCAATTTCAAGAATCTCTGAGAGTTGGTCGCGGATGATAGTAAATACTCCGGCACGATCGATTGATGACATGGAATGACTCCTTCTACTGATCTATGACTGTAGACCAATGGCCTGACGAATCTCGTTGACTATGTTGCAGTCGACCATTTCTTTGGCCACTTTGATGCCATTCAACATGGCTCGCGCACCAGATGACCCATGAGAAATGATGCAGACGCCATCGACACCCAACAAGATGGCCCCGCCAGTGGAATCGGGATCGAGGGTCTCGTAGAGAGGAAGAAGTGCTGGCAAAAGCGCATTGGCGTGTTCCTGATATTCAGGAGTGGAACCAAATGCACCGAACAATGCCTTAATAACTGTCTTCAAACTTCCTTCAAGGGTTTTCAACACCACGTTGCCTGTAAAACCATCGGTCACAACCACGTCAATGTCGTCGGTCATGATGTCGCGACCTTCAATGTTTCCAATGAAGTGGAAGCCAGATGCGCCTGACAAGAGTTCAAAAGCTTCCTTGCGCAACGAGTCGCCTTTGCCTGGTTCTTCACCAATTGACAACAAGCCAACACGCGGAGTTTCTACGCCATAACGATTCTTTGAATAGATGCTCCCCATGAGCGCAAACTGCGTGAGCCATTCGGCTTGCACATCGGCATTAGCACCCGCGTCGAGAAGAACTGTTGGGCGACCACCAGGAACAGGAATAGGTGTGGCAATAGCCGGACGATTGACGCCCTTAATGCGACCCATCCGCAAAAGTGCAGAAGCCATGGTTGCTCCAGTGTTCCCGGCAGAGATCATGGCACTTGCTGCTCCGTCGCGCACTGCTTCAGCGCTGCGTACCAATGTGGAGTCTTTTTTACGGCGCACGCCACCAGCGGCATCTTCGTCCATTGCAATGATTTCATTGGCAACGATGTGGGGAATACCAGAAATATCTAGTGCTGTGAGTGACGCAAGATTCTCGGGGCCAACAAGAACACAAGGGATGCCAACAGCAATAGCTTCTAGAACACCCTGAATGATTTCGTCGGGGGCACGGTCGCCACCCATCGCGTCAACCGCGACTGGCAACACGGGACTAAGCGACTTCTACCGCGGTGCGACCTTTGTACCAGCCGCAACCACCACACACGATGTGTGGCTTTTTTGCCACACCGCAACGTGGGCACACGCTGCGTGAAGGCACCGTCATTTTCATGTTCGCCGACCGACGGCTACGGCTCTTCATTTTGGAAGTTTTCTTTTTAGGAACAGCCACGATTTTCTCCGTCGAACTTGGCGCCACCTGGATGTGCGCTCAACTAGCCGTTTGATGATATCGGCGCACTCCCCCTCATCGGCAACCCCGAATGGTGAGAATTACTCAGGAAACTGGCTGCCAAGATCCCGCAAGGCATCCCACCTGGGGTCCACTGGGGTCTCAGAACAGCCACATGCGGCCCCTTCAGGAGTTGACTTGTCGGCACCGCACACGGGGCACAAGCCTGGGCAGTCGGGGCGACATACAGGGGTATCGGGCAGTGCCAAGAGCACATGTTCACGCACCATGGGGGCCAAATTGAGCTGATCGCTTTCCAAACGGTAGGCGTCGGGGTCGGTGATCTCGCGCTGGTAGATCTCAGCGACCTCGCCCACGGCAACCCCAGAAATATCTTTCAAGCACCGACAGCATTGGTCGTGCCACTGCGCATTCACATTGCCCGAGACCACGATGCCGTTGTTGCTGCACTCTAAATGAAGATGAATGCCAACAAGTTGTGGCAAGAGCCTGGAGTCTTCGAACTCAAAATGTTTCGACTCGACGTCGATTTCCACGTCTTTCCAGTTGCCAGGACGCCGCAAAAGTTCTGCGGCGTTCACTAACAACCCCGTGAGAGGAGAAGGATGGCGTGCGCTTGACGACATCAGCCCTCTAGAAACGGTCTTGGTCGAAGAACACCTGCATCTCGCCAGTTGGCTCTTTGACTTGTTCTTCTTCTTGACCAATTGCTAAACGCTGACGACCACTCGCCACTGTTTTCATCAGGCGATCGAGCAAGATTTCAAAACTCCCCAACCGCTGATCGAGAAAATCTTCAGTTTCCATCCGAATGCGACGTGCGTCGGTTTCGGCTGCTTCCAAAACACTGCGCGCCCGCGACTCTGCTGCGCGAACCACTTCAGTTCGCTGCACCATGCGCTCTGCTTGCACACGAGCAGCATCAAGAATTTCATCGCCTTCACGCTTGGTTTTATTGAGGAACTCTTGGCGTTCTTTCAACATCCACCGCGCTTGACGCAGTTCTTCAGGCAAAAGCGCTTGGGCTTCTTGCAAATAACCAATGATCTGATCGCGGTCGATACGTGGCGTGCTGGACAGCGGCATGTTTGGCGCGTTCACAATGATGTCGATGACATCGTTCAGCAAAAGCTCTGCGTCACCCATTTGCGGTGCGATAGGACGAGCATTTTCGTAACTCTCGTCGTAACTCATGAAAACAACTCCTTTAAAGCGTGCGCCACATTGGCCGGCACCATTGAAGATGGATCGCCACCGTACTGCGCAATTTCCCGAATGAACCTGCTGCTCACCGACGTATACGCGGGGCTGCTCGGCAAATACACGGTGGGGATCCCTGCAACAGCAAAGTTGGTATGAGCCATTTGCTGCTCGACTTCAAAATCTCCTGAGTTGCGCAAGCCCTTCACCATGAAATCTGCTTGCACCACCCGCGCTGCATCGACTGCCAAACCAGGGAATGCATGGATCTCGACGTTTTTCACTTGTGCCGTTTGTAATGCGACCTGAATGAGAGCAATACGCTCGTCGACGCTAAAGACCCCGCCATGCTTTTCTGGGTTGTGCAAAATAGCCACGACCACTTTTCCGAAAAGACGAGACGCCTGTTCGATGATGTCAAGGTGCCCTAAATGGATGGGGTCAAAACTCCCGGGGTACAAAACAGTTGCCATATCGCTTCCTACGGTAGTTCACTGCGCACGAAAAAACCGACGGATGTGCGCCCATACGCACGAGTTCGGGTCATTTCCCAGCCATTTGGCGCTGTTTCATGGATAGCACATCGGCTTTCTGTCTCTGCCACCACCACCACATCTCTTGGGGCTGAACTCAGTACTACAT
>JANRCO010000047.1:0-16545 GCA_030726975.1 Ilumatobacteraceae bacterium
TGAGTCGAGGTGTTCAAGAAATGCTGCAGCGCCTGCTGGGTTGTCGGGGCGCACAGCGTTAGCAAGTTCAGGAAGCATCCAGTCGCGAGTGGCGCGGTCGTCGTGCACAATGCATGGCCCGCGCAGCGACACTGTTTTGCCTGGCCCAATGTCGGTACCAACTGAAGAAATCATGACGGCTGCGTAGCCAGTGCGGCGAATTGCGGCCACACGTGGGCGAGTGGCGGCAGCGGTGAGCCAAATGCTCCCGTTGCGCCAGAGGTAGCTCATAGCAACACCGAAAGGTTGCCCTGCCTTGTTGGTCCACATGAAGGTGCACTCAATTTGTGTGTTGAGCAACCTCTCGCGGAGGTCGTCATCGAGCCAACAATCTTCTAGGTGTTCTGCATCTCTAGCCATGTCTTCACCGTAGCCGATGACGTGCAGTAGAAGTTATGGCTCAACGATGGAGAAGTTTGTTTGGAAAGTGTCGAGGTTGCCGAGCACAGTAATGAGCGCTGTGCCGTCACCTTCAATGGCAATGTTTCCCGCCTGAATTTGCTCGAGAAAAGTTGTGCTCTGTGTAATGACCTCAAGCAGTGTGTGGCGCGTAGTGGTAATTGATGCTGCTGCCTGTGGGTCGTGACGACCAGGTGTTGAAAAGAGCGTGCGGTGTGAGATGCCGACAAGCCATTTCTCGTTGATATCGGTAAAGGTCCAATTCAATGAGAGTGTTACGCCAGCTACTTCGTCGGACTTCAAGCGAACAGCAAGTGTGTCGAATACTTGCTGAATAGTCATTGCCATCAGTAAGCCCTTGGCGCGAATTTGTGTACGGGCTGCGGGAGGTGGGCCTTGGCGCAGTTCTTGAGCGCCCATGAGATACGAATTACGAAAGGTGGAAGACTCAGCCTGGTAGCCAAGTTGCTCAAATGTGTCGGCTTGTAAGTGACGCGCTTCAGCATTTTCAGGGTTGGCAAACACAAGATGATTGAGGAGCTCCGCAACCCAGCGATACTCGCCACGCTCGAAAGCTTCACGTGCTTTTTGCAGCAGTGCAGCTTCGCCTCCGGCTAGCTCAACGTATTTCTTGCCCGCATCACTTGGTGGCAATTTATGAAGGTTGGCTGGGTTGGCGTCGTACCAGCTGAGGTACCGCTGGTAAACAGCCTTGACGTTGTGCACAAGGTCGCCGTAGTACCCGCGGGTGTGACTGTGCTCAAGAAAATCTTCCGGCAGCGTGAGCATCTCGGCAATTTCAGAAGCAACATAGCCATGATTTGCGAGGCGCATTGTTTGATCATGCATCCAGCGATACAGGTCGCGTTGCAGCGTGAGGAAGTGAACGATGTCGGCATTGCCCCACCGTGGCCAGTGGTGAGATGCAAACATCAACGACGTTTTTGCACCAAAGAGCTCGATGCTCTCGTTGATGTACTTCGACCAACTGAGCGCATCACGTACTTGTGCTCCACGAATGGGAACCAGATTATGCATGGTGTGTGTGCAGTTCTCTGCCATGCACAACCACCCATGATCGGGAAAGAAGAAGTTCATTTCCGCAGGTGCTTCAGTTTCCGGCGTGAGTTGGAAAACGATACGTACGCCATCAACTACGAGTTCTTCACCTGTGTACGTGATGTCTTCGGTGGGTGCAATGAGCCCCGGCGCTCCGAGGGGGACTGATTTTCCTAAACCAGAATCGATGTGACCAGTGGGTGAAGCAGGGAGTTGTGGGCCAAATTGGTAACCACTGCGTCGTGCCATGGCGGGGCCGGCAATGACATTTTCGGAAATCGTTTCATGCAAGAACCCTTCAGGTGCAATGACCCTGCACTTACCAGCGTCAACATCGGCCTGGGTAGTGACTCCGAGTACGCCGCCAAAGTGATCGACATGAGAATGGGTGTAGATGACCGCAGTAACGGGTCGTGCGCCTAAATGTTTGTTTGCTAGTTCCAGTGAAATGCGAGCGGTATTTTCATTCGTGAGTGGGTCGATCACAACCCAGCCGGTATCGCCAGCAATAAAAGTGATGTTTGATATGTCGTAGCCGCGCACCTGCCACACATTGGGCGCCACTTCAAAGAGTCCATGAATGACATTGAGCTGCGCTTGGCGCCACAAACTGGGGTTAACGGTGCTGGGGCTAGGGGAGTCTTGCGTAATGAATTCGTAGCGGCTGATGTCGTACACCAGGCGGCCTTGTTCGTCTTCAACGCGGCCACCTGGCCATTGCGCAATGAAACCGCGCTCGGCATTGTCGAAATCATCTTGGCTATTGGGTACAGCGACCTGTGCATTGAGCTTTTGCGTATGCGGGCTAGCGTCTTTTGCGTGTTCCTGAGGTGGCACTAGGCAATTCTACTGTGCATTTCCAACTCACCATTCGGTATGAACTTGGCTTATTATGTTCTCATTCACCAATACTGGGGGGCCAATGAGCAGTGATCTAGAAAAGCGTGTTGCACGTCTTGAAGCAACTGAAGCAGTGCGATACGCATTTAATCGCTATTTCCATGCAATCGACAACAACAATATCGATTTGCTCATCAACGAAGTATTCACCAAGAACGTGGTGCTCGAAGTCGCTAATTATCCGCCAGGCAGCGGTAAGAACTTGCTGCTCGACACTGAAGAAAAAATCCGTGCGGTTTATGGCCCTATCAAGGCCGATGGTCATCGCCACAACGCCACCAACGTGTCTGTTCTGGTGAATAAAAGTGCCACAAAAGCACAAGTAACTGCTTATTTTGTCACCACCATGGCGTGGGGAAATCAGGGCGGAGTTTACGAAGCTACTTTTGTGCCCGATGACGACGGAACCTGGAAAGCCAAGCATTGGCTTGTTTCCAGCCAATGGGGATGGCGATTGGCCGATGCAGGTATGGAACTTCCTGCCCCGTATTTGTATGAGCCTCCATCGGTTGGTACGAAGCATGGCGGATATCAGCCGAAGTAGTTACTAATCTGCCGCTAGGCGGGGCGATTCATTTATTTGGAGGATCCCATGGATGCAGTACTTGTTATTGGACGTGTTTTGTTCGCGCTTATTTTCGTTGCGTCGGGCATTAATCACATCACTAAATCTGAACACATGACTGGCTATGCCCAGTTCAAGAAAGTTCCTGCTGCAAAAGCTTCGGTACTTTTGTCTGGTGTTTTGTTCCTGTTGGCAGCCGCTTCGCTCATTCTTGGCGTATATGCCGACCTGGGTGCATTAGTACTTGCTGTTTTGCTTGTCATGATGGCTGTGATGTTTCACGACTTCTGGAAGCAGACAGACCACAGCAAAAGCAAATGGAGCAAATCGCATTTTTCAAAAACATCTCAATGGCCGGTGGCGCATTGGTGATGTTTGCAGCACTCGCTGCAGCAGATGAAGGTGCTCGCATTATTGGCCCGATGCTCACCGACGGGCTGTTCTAGACAAATTTGTCAAGTAGTGGTTGGCGCACAGTTCGTGTTCGTCAACCACTACCAACAAGACTCGCCGCATGACGGAATTGCGTAATCAAAGATTTCTTGTAATCGGTGCAAGTGGCGGGCTCGGCAGCGCGCTTGTTGGAGCCCTGAATGAGAAGGGCGCTGAGGTTATTGCAATAGCTAAGAGTGGGCCGTTCGGACTCGATATCACCAACGAAGATGCGCGGCGTCAGTTATCTGAACTCGTCGTTGCTCACGATGGCATAGACGGCATCATTATTGCGAGCGGGCTCGTGGGCTTCGGTATTCACGGAACGCTCAATAGTGCCGAGGTGGCACAACTCATCGACGTAGACCTCGTTGCGCCTTTGCAGGTTCTCAATGATCTCGTTCCACATATTCGCGAAGGTGGAAACATCACAGTCATCACAGGTGCTGTAGTCGATTTTGCAACATTGGGTATGGCCGCTTACACCGCTGCCAAGGCAGGTCTATCGGCAAGCTGTGCAGTGCTGCGCCGCGAATTGCGTTCAAGGAAGATAAGTGTTCTCGATGCGCGACCTCCGCACACCGAAACTGGCTTAGCCACACGACCTTTGTATGGTCAAGCACCTGCAATGAAAGAGGGTCTCAGCCCCGCATCGGTTGCCGAGCGCATTATCGCTGGAATCGAAGCTGGTGAAACTGAAATTCCACCAGCTCTATTTAGTTAGAAACGCGATCGGGTGCGTGAGCCTCAATGAGTGCGTCCATATAGTCGGCACTTTCTAACTCAAGAGCTGAACACGAATTCAATACTTCAATCACTTGCGGGTCGGGGTGTGTGCTTGCAATACGTTGCCATGCACCAGCACCTTGACGTTCAGCATTTGCTTGAATACGCAATTGGTCCCACACAGAAAATTGTGAGAACACTTCGTAATACGTGTTGAGTGCTCCAGGAAGTGGAGCTTCAAGCTTCTCGCGCAACGATTCATCTAAATGAAAAGCACCTTCAATGCGGTTGGCAATTTCATCTTCTGCTTCTGAGCATTTCATGAGACCTTCTGCGTGTTCAGGAAGCATTTCTGCCCAACCGCGATAGCGCGATGCGGCACCACGCTCAAGGAGAGCAAGGAAGCGCGGTGTAATTTCTGGTGGAACCTGAGAAATGTATGGAGACAAGAGTTCGCCGAAGCGTGGAATGACAAGTTCGCTCATGGGGTGACCTTAGTGAAGTTTCGGCGACGGGGTCTATTTGCGCGTGCGGTTGGTGAGAAAAGCGCCAGCAAGTGCAACGCCACAACCCACCAGAGAGAGCCCAGCAACCACTTCATTACGAATCACTGCCCCGAGGAACAAAGCCACTACCGGCATGATGTAGGTAGTGACCGATGTGCGAGTGCTGCCCACTCTGCCTGCCAGGGTGGTGGTGAGCGCATAGGCAATTCCTGTGCCGCCAACGCCAAGGCCCACCATCGCAAAAAATGAGTGCCAGGCGAAGGAACTGCTGGGGATTGCGGCAATGCCAAAGGGGGCGGTGAGAACGAGGGCCACTACTTGGGCGCGAACAATAACGGGCAGTGCGCCGTGCTTTTGTTGAAGCGGAACCGCAAGGTTCAGTGCAATGCCATAGCAGCACAGCGCACCCATAATGAGAGCAACACCAAATGCACTCGATGATGTTTTGTTTGCTGTGGGAATTGCAATGAGCAAGACACCGCCAAAGCCAACAAGCAATCCGAGAACTTGGTTGCGATGCGGGAAGCGTCGATGCATGATTGAAGCAACCGTTGCAACAAACAAAGGTGTTGCTCCATTGAGCATGCCGGTCACACTGCTCGAAACATGTTGCTCAGCAAAAGGGAAAAGACTCAGTGGAAGTGCTATCCAGAACACTCCGAGTAATGCAATCGATGGTAGATCTTCTTTGGGAATGTACTTGCGTGATTGCGGGAATGCGATGAGTGCAAGGAAACCAAAAAGAATCCGCAAGGGAGTAATGAGTGCTGGCTCAAAAGCATCAAGGCCCTCTGCAATGAAAAAGAAGCTCGAACCCCAAATCAGCCCGGGTATGACCAGCAGCAACCAATCGCTGCGACCCATGCGGTAGTCGCTATGTGCTGTGGAAGTGGTCACTCGAGAGAAGCCACAACAAGCGGGTGCAAGTTGGGCCAAGCGTAAGCAAACCCTGGGTGCAGCTCATAGGTGTGCACCACATCAATGTGCACCCAATGCAAGTCGGCCGATTCAGCATTTGCTATTCCAGCATTCGCATCGCCATGGCAATGGGCAATCACGGTGTCGTATCGCCATGGGCCGTGGTCGTCGGAGTAGGTATGCACCACGGTGAGGTGATGCTCGTGAATGCCTACTTCTTCAAATGCTTCTCGTTTGGCTGCGGCAATGGAATCTTCATGCGAGTCGAGTGCTCCACCTGGCAATGCCCAGGTACCGCCACCGTGGGTCCATTCAGCGCGTAACTGCAACAGCACGTGGGGCTCGGGTGTATCGCGGCGCACTAAGAGCAAGCCAGCAGCGCCGTACAAACCCCAGTGGTGGCCGCCACAATCACAACGCACCCAACCATCTCCATCACGTAAACCCATGCGTCTCACCCTATGTGATCGCAATGCCCACTATCGTTTCCATATGGCACGCCCACCTGTCTCACTTCATGCCTTAGCGGCCGCCCGTGGCGATGTTCCTGTCGACATTTTGTTGAAAGGCGGGCGAGTGCTCTCGCCAGCTACGCGTGAATGGGTCACCACCGACCTTGCCATTGCCGATGGAGTAGTGGTGGGGTGGGGCGAGCGCGATGCCCATGAAATCATCAATGTCGATGGCGCATCGTTAGTGGCTGGTTTTGTTGATGCACATATGCATTTGGAGTCGTCAAAACTCTGGGTCGATGAGTATGTCAAAGCAGTGTTGCCAAATGGAACCACTGCGGTTGCTGCCGACCCACATGAAATTGCCAATGTGGCTGGTCTTGAAGGAATACGTGCACTTGTAGATGCTGCAGAAAAAATGCCGTTCACATTTGGTGTAGCTGCATCGTCGTGTGTGCCGGCATCTCCTTTTGAAAGTGCAGGCGCTGCTTTTTCTGCTGCCGATGTCAAAACAATTATCGACGAGTTGGGGGCCATTGGCGTTGCGGAAGTGATGAACTATCCGGCTGTCATTAATGGCGACCCCATGTTTCGCGACATCATTGCTTCTGCCGGTTGGCGCAAAGTAGATGGTCATGCACCAGGCTTGCGCGGTCGCGCGCTCGATGCGTATTTGGCGGCAGGCATTGAAAGCGACCACGAATGTTTCGCACTCGATGAAGCTCATGAAAAACGCCAAAAGGGAATGTGGGTTTTTCTGCGTCAAGGCTCGGTGTGCCAAGACCTCTTAGAGCTTTTGCCATCAGTGTTGAGCCATGGCCCTATGTGCACAGCCTTTTGCAGCGACGACCGCGAGCCCGACCTCTTGCGCGATGAAGGCCACATCAATCACTGCTTGCGTTTGGCTGTTGAAGGCGGGCTCAATGAAATTGACGCGCTGATTGTTGCATCATTTTTGCCAGCGATGTATCACAACTTTTTCCATCTCGGTCAACTCGGGCCCGGTTATCAAGCCGACGTTGCCGTGTTCGACACGCTGCAAGGTTTCAAACCATCGCTCGTGCTGCAACGTGGAAAAGTAGTTGCGCGCAATGGTGTCATTGAACCAGGTGCAGTACCCGTGTTGGAAGCCCCACAAAGTTTGTACAACCGTGTGCGCTTACATCACGTGCCAACAGCAGCAGAACTCACTATCGACGAACCAGCCAACGGGAAAGCACGCGTTATCGGCGTGACCTCAAAAACAGTGCGCACAAAGTCGCTCATTTTGGATGTCAGCGATGAGGTAAACGACATCGCGCGTATTGCTGTTGTAGAGCGCCACAAGGCAACGGGCCGCATTGGTCTTGCCTACGTTTCTGGCTATGGCATTCAGCGCGGTGCAATTGCATCAACTGTGGCGCACGATGCGCACAACATCATGGTGGTAGGTGCACGCGATGCAAGTGGCCCAGCCGATATGTCGGTCGCCATTGCTCGCGTTGCCGAAATGGGTGGCGGGCAAGTGGTGGTTGTCGACGGCAAAGTGGTTGCTGAGGTCGCATTGCCTATTGCGGGTCTCATGAGCCCGAAACCATTGCTCGAAGTAGCAGCAGAAATTGATCGGGTAGTGGAAGCCGCTCGCGAACTCGGCATCACCCTCGATGCGCCATTTATGGCGTTGTCGTTCCTTGGGTTGTCGGTCATTCCCGATCTGCGCATTACCGACCTCGGGCTCATCGACGTGAACAAGTTTGCCGTCGTCCCCGTCTCCCCCTAACCCAAGTGTTCTCGGCGCCGTATGTATCGCTTTTTGCAACATTCTGCGCCGAGAAATAAAAAGAAGTGTTGAGCATTCGCTCCGTAGGCTCAAGGGATGTCCGTACCCCTGACCCCCATCACACTTGAGGGTCGTTTTGTACGTCTCTTGCCACTAACGAATGCACATGTGCGCCCGCTGTTGTCGGCTGCTGCTAGTTCTCGTGAAAGTTTTCAATACACCTGGGTGCCCGAACCAACTACTGCCGATATCACTCGTTACATCAGTGCAGCAGTTGCAACCTTTGAAGCAGGAACCGCGCATCCGTTTGCGACTGTGCGCATCGATTCACCCGACACGGTTGTTGGTTCAACACGTTTTATGAATCTTGAGTATTGGCTAGATGCAACTGGGCATCCGAGCACACGCGATTTTCCCGATGCAGTAGAGATCGGGGCAACCTGGTTGTCGCACGATGCGCAACGTACTCAAGTAAATACCGAGGCAAAATTATTGATGCTTACCTACGCCTTCGAAACGTGGGGAGTGAAGCGAGTTGTCTTGCGTACCGATGCCCGTAATGCAAAATCACGAGCAAACATTGAACGCATTGGCGCAAAGTTTGAAGGTACGTTGCGTCATCACAAGTATTCAACCGATGGAGCGAACAACGGGCTGCGCGACACAGCTACCTATTCCATCATTCGTGAGGAATGGGACGCGGTGAAGGCGAGCCTGATCTCAAAACTGGCCGAATAGGAAAATACGCAACCATTTCTCGGCGCGAAATGTTGCAATTTGCGATGCATACGGCGCCGAAAACCCTTTAGGTGTTGATGGTTGGTCGTCAACTGGCGCTGGGAAAAGTTGTATCAAAAAGTCGTTCACCTGATGTTCATCTGCTGTTCGTTCATCATTCTCGGCAGTGTGGCATCGTGTACTCCTCGTCCATCTAACTTGCTGCTGTCGGGAATATTTCCGATCTTCCATCCCCAAATAAGGAGAAACTCATCTCATGACTTTCAAAGTCTCAAAATCAAAGGTGGCACGCTTTTTGGTGGCCTCTGTTGCGGTTAGTGCAGTTGGCCTCTCATCGGCCAACGTTGCCAGCGCAGCAAAACTCGGCGATAAATGCAAGCTAAAAGATGCTTATAAGATTCAAAAAGTAGGAACGAAATACATCCGTTGTCAAATTGTGCCGGGTACCTCTCTCCATTCCAAGGACAAGAAAAAAGCTGCAAAGTTTGCTTGGAGAGCCACAACTGCACGCCAGTATGTATTGGCAAATGCAAACAATGAGACCATACGAATTGACGGTTCGAGCACGGTGTATCCAATGTCAGCAGTGGCCGCAAAGTACTTTGAAACCGCGTCAAAGAGTGTGAAGAAGAGTAAAGGTGCGAAAGTAACAGTTGGATTCTCGGGAACCGGTGGTGGTTTTGAAAAGTTCTGCCGTGGTGAAACCGATATCTCCAATGCTTCGAAGGCAATCTCGTCGTCGCAGAAGGCAGCTTGTGAAAAAGCTGGCATTGCTTATACAGAAATTTTGATTGCTAATGACGGTTTGGCTGTTGTAACGAATCCAAGCAACGACTGGGCTACATGCCTTACCATGGCCGAGTTGAAAAAAATCTGGAACTTGGGCAGCACAGTGAAAAAATGGTCAGATGTCCGTGCTGGCTTCCCAGATACACCAATCAAATTGTTTGGCGCAGGTACCGACTCGGGAACTTTTGAGTCGTTCACTGAGTTAGTCAATGGTAAGGGCAAAGTTGTCCGCAAAGACGGCGTTCAGACTTCAGAAGATGACAACGTAACGGTTGCTGGTGTTAACGGTGACAAAGGCGCGATGGGCTACTTCGGTTTGTCGTACGCTGTGGAAAACTCAAAGAAGGTAAAACTCGTTCAGATTGATAAGGGTGCCGGTTGTGTTACTCCGTCAAACGCCACAGTTCAGGGTGGTACATACCCACTGAGCCGCCCGTTGTTCACATATGTGAAGAATGCATCACTTTCGACGAAGCCAGCCGTAGGCGCTTACATTTCGTTCTGGGTCGATAACTTGAAGCAAATCAGCGCGGACGCAATCTTCGTTCCGCTGACAAACGCACAACAGAAGATCCTTGCGAAGAACGTGGCTTCACTTGCAAAGGTGCCGAGAGTTAAAGGCATTAAGAAATAAACTAACTTAAAGTTATAGTGGTCGGGTTCCGAGACTCAGGTTTCGGGACCCGACCATTTTTCTCCTCAGCGACGATTATGGAAAGATGGAGAGTATGAACTCGACACTGCCTGAGAAACATATTCTTCAGCCCTCAGGCCTCAAGCTACGCCAGCAACGCACAGAGGTCGTCATTAAGGTGCTTTTGGCCGTTATCGCGGCAAGTTGTGTACTCATCACTACTGGAGTAGTGGTTGCGCTTGTTCGCCCAACAATCGACTTCTTCGGAGAAGTTGGTATTACGGAGTTTCTTTTTACCACCGATTGGTTTCCGTTGTATGAACCACCCGATTTCGGCGTTTGGCCTTTGGTTGTCGGAACTTTTACGGTCATGTTAATTGCGGTCATCATTGCAGTTCCGGGTGGTCTTTTTGTGGCTTTTTTTCTCAGTGAATATGCCTCGCCCAGAACAAAGCGCTATCTAAAGCCTTTTTTGGAAATTCTTGCCGGCGTACCCACCGTTGTATTTGGATTTTTTGCTTTGAACTTCATAGCACCGAATGTTGCTCGTAAAATTTGGGTGTTCAGCGATGTCGGTTTCTACAGTGCTCTAGCTGCTGGAATAACAGTTGGTCTAATGATTTTGCCCATGATGACCACACTTGCGGAAGATGCAATGGCGGCCGTGCCACGTTCGTTAATCGACGGGGCTTATGCACTTGGTGCAACCAAGCGGGAAACCTGCACTGGAGTGATTTTCCCCGCAGGCCTATCGGGAATCATTGCGGCAGGAGTAATCGCAATGTCGCGTGCAATTGGTGAAACAACAATTGTGCTGCTCGCTGCGGGAAGTACAGCCAACTTCACATTTAACGCCGGTGAGCCAATGCAAACAATGTCTTCGTTCATTGGGTTTGCAGGTTTAGGAGATCAACCAACTGACTCCACGGGCTATCGAACTATTTTTGCCGTTGGATCCATGCTCTTCATCATCACCTTTGGTCTCAACATGTTAAGCCAGCGCATTGTCACTCGGTTTCGGGAGGTTTACGAATGAACGTCAACGCAGATGTAGTTGGTTCCCGCTTTGCTCCAAACCTTCGCGACAGTACAAGCACTGCAAGAAAATCAAGAGACAAAATATTCCTTTTGGTCCTTTGGTTTGCCACCTTGTGTGCTGTTCTCACTCTCTTTTTTCTCATTCTCACCACGTTGTTGAAAGGTGCCGGGCGGCTCAACCTCTCACTCGTTACGAACTTCCCGTCACCATTTCCTGAAGATGCTGGAATTCAGTCGGCAATTTTTGGTTCTCTATGGGTGGTCATCACCAGCGGGTTTGCCTCGCTTTTTATCGGGCTAGGCAGTGCGATTTACCTTGAAGAATTCGCCAACAGCACGAGCCGTATCACCAGGCTCATCACATTAAATATTCAGACTCTTGCAGGAGTGCCAAGTATCGTTTTCGGAATTTTGGGTCTCGCTTTTGTCGCCCGAGGTTGGTTGGGTTGGGGTTTTAGTGTCGGAACGGCCTCGGCAGTTCTCACAATGATGGTGCTTCCTGTGGTGGTTGTTTCATCACGTGAAGCACTGAAGGCAGTACCCCCCAGCTTGCGCGAGGGGTCGTATGCCCTTGGTGCAACAAAATGGCAAACAATACGCAAGCAGGTCATCCCGGCTGCTGTCCCAGGAATCGCCACGGGAAGCATTTTGGGAGTGTCGAGGGCGCTTGGCGAGTCTGCGCCGCTCATCCTTCTTGGGGCACTTGCCTATGTGAGCTCAAACCCGTCGGGGTTCGGCTCTGACTACACGGTTTTGCCCCTCATTATCATGAAGTTCACCCAAGATGCCCAAGACGAGTTCCGAGCCGTTGGCGCCGCTGCAATTATCGTGCTCCTCGTTTTGTTGGTGAGTTTGAATCTTCTTGCAATTGTTATTCGAGACCGGAGTAGAAAGTCGTGGTAGAAGACATGAATAAAGTAATGAACTCGGGAGTTTCATCGTCGGCCTCACCTAGTAAGGTCATCGGCGTGAGTGTTTACTCAGATAACGTCCAGTCTGCTGAGGGCAATACGCCGGCCCTCGAAATGATCATGGAGTCTCAAGATCTCAAGGTCCACTACGGCAGTTATCTCGCTGTTCGTGATGTGAACTTGCAGGTTCATAAAAATGAAATCACTGCCCTCATCGGGCCATCGGGTTGTGGCAAGTCAACCATTCTTCGTTGCTTTAACCGGATGAATGACCTCATTCCCACTGCAAAAGTGAGTGGCAGTGTGATTTACCGTGGCATCGATTTGTACGGTCCAGATGCAAACGCCGGAGAGGTGCGACGTCGCATTGGAATGGTTTTTCAAAAGCCGAATCCATTTCCAAAATCAATCTTTGACAACGTTGCTTTTGGCCCTCGGGTGAACGGTAAGCCTTCTAAGCAAGAAACCGAAGAATTGGTAGAGCGCTCGTTGAAGCGGGCTGCGCTCTGGGATGAAGTGAAAGATCGCCTCAAGCAATCTGCGTTCTCTCTTTCAGGCGGCCAGCAACAGCGGCTATGTATTGCTCGTGCATTAGCAGTCGATCCAGATGTTTTGTTGATGGATGAGCCATGCTCTGCGCTCGACCCTATTGCGACTGGTCGCATTGAAGACCTGATGCATGAAATTAAAGGCGAATATCCCATAGTGATCGTTACCCACAACATGCAGCAGGCAGCTCGAGTAAGTAATCGGACTGCATTCTTTAACACAGAAGTAGATGCCGATGCGACGCGACCCACTGGTGTTCTTGTTGAGTATGACTCAACCCAAAAAATCTTTTCTGCGCCATCGGATCCTCGAACTGAGCAGTACATCAGCGGACGAATGGGCTAAAGCATCTCCTTGCTCCGGTACTAAGTACTGAAGCAATTACTAATTCGCTGCTACCGCAGTGGTTGAAGTCTCTGGTGAGGTTTCAGCTACCGCAGTGGTTGAAGTCTCTGGTGAGGTTTCAGCTACTGCGGTCGTTTGCGTTTCAGGCACAGTTGAAGAAGTATCGACCGATGTTGTTGTTTCCACCGCGGTGGGAGCGGGCTTTTCTTCAGTAGTTGTGGGTTGTGGCTTGCTCGGTTTGTCTTTGGGCAATGTAGATGTAGTGGTAACAATGACCCAACTCACATCGGGCCACGGAATGCTTGATTGGGTAGGTGGGTCACTTGGGCGTTGCAGGATCCACGTGGTGAGAGAAGCCCCAAAAACAAGCGCCGAGGCGATGGTGGCACGACCTATACGCCTCATGGTGCGCCTTCAATGGCAATGCGGTGACGAATCTCGCGAGCTACTTTCCATTGCTGAGCGGGAAGCGTGCGACCAGCAAAGCGCAGTTCAATAGTTTCTGCACCAATGTCTTCTACACCTGAAACCACAGGTTGCTCCAATATGAGCGGTGCCCATTCGCGGTCTTGAGAAATGTCGCGGCCAATGCGATTGAGCATTTCAATTGCGGCATCGAGATTGGCTTCGCGTGAGACAGGGATGTTGATGACCACGCGCGCCCAGTCGCGCGAGAGGTTGACGGTTTGGCGCAGGCCACCGTTTGCAGCGGTGACGAGGTCACCATCGAAGGTGCGAATTTTGGTGACGCGCAAAGTCACTTCCTCTACGCGGCCTTCGATCCATCCAACAGGAACGAGTGGCCCCACACGTACGAGGTCGCCCACACCGAATTGGCGTTCAGAAATAATGAAGATGCCGGCAAGTACGTCGCCAACGATTTGTTGGGCACCAAAGCCAAGACCTGCGCCCACAATAGAAACCATTGGCACCACTGCAGCAGCTGGCAAGTTGAGGAGCAGAAGAGTCCATACAAAGGCCACTGTGGCAATAGTGAAGTTGACACCCCAGCGGGCTGCTCCAAGAAGTGCACCTTGATACCCACCCACCGCATCGTGGTCGAGTGGGTTGGCGGCTGCGCGCTGGCGCTTTAAGCGTTCGGCTTGGTAACTCGCAAGCAGGCCAATGGCGCGAGTGAAAAAGAAGCCTCCCGAGGTGATGGCAACAATGAGTAGCCCCTCGTCGCGCAACCAGTTCCAGGCCCCCGTTGCTCTCTGGGCTGCCATTAAAGAAATCATCTGCGCTTCAGCATAACGAGGTGCAAAGATGGGCAGGTGACACAGGAATCGCTCGTACTTGGCACTTGCCACCACGATTGCCCCGATTCGTGTGGCTGGCAAGTGACGGTAGAAGGTGGCGTGGCGATCAAGATGCGCGGAAACCCTGCCCACCCGTACTCTGCAGGCGAACTGTGCCCCAAGGTGAACCATTTTGTGGAGCGGGTATACAGCCCGCAACGCATCACAACGCCTTTGGTTCGTACCGGTGCAAAAGGCGAGGTGATCTTTCGCGAAGCAACGTGGGAGGAAGCTTTAGCGCTCGTCGCGCAAAAAACTCATGAGGCGATAGACAAGCTCAGCGGTGAAACGGTGTTGCCGTGGTCGTCTGCGGGCAACCAAGGGTTATTGCAGATGTCGTCACTCGACAGGCGGCTCTTTGCGCGCATGGGTTCTTCACAAACGGTGGGGGCACTATGTGGAAGTGCGGCCAAAAATGGCTTTGCTGCAACAACGGGTTCAGCACGGAGCACAAACCCCATGCAGATTGTCGATGCGCAGTACATCGTGTTGTGGGGAACCAATACTCGGCTCACCAACAGGCATCTCTGGCCATTTATTGAAGAGGCGCACAGCAAGGGTGCAAAAGTAGTGGTGGTTGACCCCATTCGTACCATCACAGCCGACGAAGCCGACTGGTTCATTCAACCTTTCCCTGGTACCGATACCGCATTGATGCTTGCCATGATGCATGTCATTATTCGTGATGAATTATGTGATGACGAGTTTGTTGCGCAACACACTGAAGGCTTTGCGGAACTATGTGCAGAAGTTGCCAGTTGGACCCCTGAGCGTGCAGCAGCAGAGTGCGGTGTAGAAGCAGCAGACATTGAAACTTTCGCCCACGAATATGCAACTGCTCAGCCGGCATTCATTCGCACCATGATTGGGGCTGAGCATCGCGAAAACGGGGCGATGTTGTTTCGCACCATGGCGTGTTTGCCAACACTCACAGGTTCTTGGAAGCATCGCGGTGGCGGGCTATCGCGCAGTGTGGGTTCATGGTTTAACGACTATGTTGACGATTCGGTATTTGACGTTGCTCACTTATCGCAAGGCAAACCACGGCGTGCTTTGCCATTTACGCAACTGGGCCAGGTGCTCACCGATACTTCTTTAACGCCGCCAATATCGGTGCTTTATGTGTGGAATGGCAACCCCGTGCTCACCTGCCCCAACAGTGCACTCACGCGTGAGGGTTTAATGCGAGAAGATCTTTTCACCGTTGTGAGCGAACAGTTTGTTACCGACACCGCAAAATATGCCGATGTGATTTTTCCTGCAGCGATGCAAATAGAACAACGCGATGTAGTGCCAGCATGGGGGCATTTGTATTTAGGTTGGAATGAAGCCGCAATTGCACCCGTGGGTGAGTGCGTGCCTAACACGGAACTCTTCCGACGCCTCGCCTCTGCAATGGGGTATACCGAACCAGAGTTGTTCGAAAGCGATGACTCACTGATTTCTTCGGCATTGTGTGGATTAGACATTGAACAATTGAAGCGTGATGGTTTTACTGCATTGCCCAACAGCGATGAAGTGCTTTATTCAGATGGTGTGTTTGGTGGTTCGTCTGGAAAGGCACAGTTGGTGAATAAAGATCTTGCTTCTCGGGGTCTGCCATCTGTTCCGACCTATGTGCAGTCGTCGTCGCGCGCAGGTTCGCCAGAGTTCCCTTTGGTGCTGCTCACACCAAAACAACACACTCGTTTCTTGAACACCAGTTACTCGCATTTGCCTCAGCACGGCCCACGTGAAGAAGGGCCATATGTAGAAATGTGTGCAAGTGATGCCGCTGCGAGAGGTTTAGAAAATGGGACAAAGACACGAGTAGCAAATGAACGTGGCGAGATGCTGTTACCCGTCAAAATAAGTACTCGTTTGCCGCAAGGAGTAGTGGCAGTGCCCTTTGGTTGGTGGGATCACAGCCATGCAAACATGAGCAATGTGAATGACTTAACGAGCGATGCGCACACCGATTGGGGTGGTGGGGTGAGCTACCACGACACGTTGGTACAGGTGTATTCGGCGTAATGTGGCTATTTGGCCCATATTCCGCAAGGATGTGGCTACTTAGACAACGATGAGACAGCTTCTTAAGAAGCTCTTACTCTCTTCTTACAGAATATATAACAACAACAACGAAAGTGTCTTTTGTCAAAGGGCATCCGCCCCCCAACACAGGAGAATCCAATGAAAAAGACAAACTTGAAGAAAAGCATTGTTGCTGCAAGTGTGGCCGCAGGAATCACCGGTGGCTTGGTTGCCGGCCTTGCCCTCGGTGTTCCCGGCTTTGCCGGAGCACAAGTAAACAACTCCCCAACAATTGTTCAGGGCAGTTCTGCTGCTTTGGCGAAGTCGGCAGTAGTTGCTCTGTCAGACACCATCCAAGTTCCTTCGGTTGGTGCGTCAAGCACTGGTACTAAGGAAAAAGGTGCGAAGCTTGAAGCTGCTGCCAAGGTTCTTGGTTTGTCTGCTGAAGAGTTGAAGACTGAACTTGCGACGAAGT
>JANRCO010000047.1:16645-26164 GCA_030726975.1 Ilumatobacteraceae bacterium
GTGTTACTGAGATGGTGAACAATGTTCGCCCTGCTCGTGGCCCTGAAGGTCGTGGTCATGGTGGCCCAGGTAAGGGTGGTCCAAAACTTGAAGCTGCGGCCAAGGTTCTTGGTTTGTCTGCTGAAGAGTTGAAGACTGAACTTGCGACGAAGTCACTCGCTGACATTGCGAAAGCTAAGGGTGTCGAAATCGCGAAAGTGACCGATGCGCTTGTTGCCGAGTTCAAGTCTCATCTCGATGAAGAGGTTGCTTCTGGTAAGCACACTCAAGCTGAGGCCGATGCGAAGCTTGCTGAGTTCACCACTCGTGTTACTGAGATGGTGAACAATGTTCGCCCTGCTCGTGGCCCTGAAGGTCGTGGCCCTGAAGGTCGTGGCTCTGAAGGTCGTGGCCCTCGTGGTCATGGTGGCCCCGGCATGGGTCGCGGCATGGGCCATGGCCCAGATGGCGATGCAATGTCCGGTGCCCCTGCACTGCAGGGTTCGGTCACGGTAACGCCATCAAATAACGCATAAGTTTTTACTTCATGACCAGACCCACCCCTACGAGTTCTGAGTCGCAAGTTCATCCGCTTCTCGCCCCCCGGGAAAGTTGGGTACTCGACACAGATGTGGGCGCCATTATTGGTGCTCTCACACTCGTGGTGGTGGGTCTTTGGTCGCGTCACGGAGGCGTTACGGCTTTAGGAGACTCCGCCGCAAAGACCTATACGTCACTTGCTCAGCTCACCGGATTGTTATGCAGCGAGGCCGGACTTCTTGGGCTCATTCTCGTTACTCGTACGCCTCTGGTGGAACGTCGTTACGGCCTCGACCGGATGTTTAACTGGCATCGATTACTGGGTGAAGCAATGGCAATTTTTCTTGCGTTACACATTGCATTCAGTATTGCTGCTTGGGCAATTCCCAATGGGGCCGTTAATGCAATCAAGTCATTAACCGGCAAAGAACCGTACATGGCACTCACCACTGTTGGGTCGGTCATCATTCTCATCGTCACATTGAGTTCCCTGAAGTGGTTCCGCAACAAACTTTCTTATGAGATGTGGTACTTCGTACATCTCACGGCTTACTTTGGATTAGCGGCATCGTTCTCGCATCAAATTGTTTTAGGAACCGACTTTGCCGACGATGCCCTGGCACGTGGTTTTTGGGTGGTGCTACACCTTGCTCTCGTGGTCTGGTTGATATGGAGTAGGTGGGGTCGCTTTCTTATTGCAATTGCTCGCCCGTTACGCGTATCGGCAGTAACGCACGAAGCGGAAGGTATCTCGAGTGTTGTGCTGTCAGGTGCGCACTTACGAAAAGCCAAAGCACAAGGTGGGCAGTTTTATTTGGTGCGGCAATTGGTGAAGGGGCGATGGTGGCAGGCGAATCCTTTTTCACTATCTGCACAGCCCACTACAGCTGGCCTGCGGTTCACAGTGAAGGCGCGTGGTGAATCGAGCAACGCCTTTACGAACATTGCATTAGGAACCCGCGTCATTGTTGAAGGCCCTTACGGCGTGTGCACACCCGATGTAGTGAACTCAGAAAAGGTCCTTCTCATCGGAGGTGGAATTGGTATTGGGCCAATCACGTCGTTCCTTGAACAGCTTGCACCAAAACATGAACCAATCATCTTGTACCGCGTTTCATCCGAACAAGAGATATCGCATGTGAAGGAGCTCGAAACACTCGCGACAGCACGTAATGGCAAGGTTCAAACCCTTGTTGGGCATCGGGCAGCTCTCAAAGTTGCCGACCCCTTCAGCGCTGAAATTCTTTTAAAAGCTGTTCCCGACCTTGTGCAACGTGTGGTCATTGTTGCTGGGCCAGAATCAATGGTGAAAGCTGTGCAGCGAGGTACTCGCGCAGCGGGCGTGCCTGTAGAAAACATTCATGCTGAAAGGGCTTGGTGGTAGACGTGTCGCAAAAACCATCTTTGGGTCGTCAGATTTTTCCTGCGGTGGCTCTCACCGTTGTTGGAGTTGGCTTTATTTCGCAACTCGATAACCCAGGTAGCGATGTAGTTGCATTGGAAGGTGTCATAGGCACCGCGGTGCCGTCAACCTCGGCAACAACTTCTACGCTTGCACCAAGTCCCGCAACATCAGTTGTCTCGCCTAATGAGGTCTCGACAACGCTCGCACCGAGCCCAATGACACCAGTGGATGGTGCAAGTACGTGCGATGGCGATGTGGTGACCGGGCCAACAGCAGTGTTCAAATGGGGAGATCTGCAACTGCAGGCAACATTCACAAAGAAAAATGTTTTGTGCAATGTGACTGTTGTGAAGTATCCCAATGACGATGACAAGTCTTTGGACATTAACCAGTCGGCACTACCTATGTATAACCAAGAAGCTGTTAAGGCAGGGAGTGCACAAATTGCAGTGATCTCTGGTGCAACCGATTCATGGCGTGCGTACACCGCGGGTCTTCAAGCAATTCTTGACGCCCGCCCTGAATGATGAGCGCTGAAGCACGGATCAAGTTTGCAGGTAAGTCAATGGGCACTGTCGTCAGCGTGCATATTGACGACTCGATATCACATGAGTCTGCGAAAGATGCATGGAGTTCGGTGTGTTCGTTTCTTCGTGATCTTGAAAATCGGTTCTCAACATTTCTCCCAACCAGTGAAATTTCGCGCATCAACAGCGGCGAATTGCACGTGCTCGATGCTTCGCCAGATATGGTGGAAGTACTCGATACCTGTACATGGCTGGAGCACTTGAGCAGCGGAGTATTCAATGCGCGACGACCTGATGGATTACTTGACCCCGCTGGATTTGTAAAAGGTTGGGCAGCAGAACGAGCGGCGCGTTTATTGTTAGAGGCCGGCCTCAAGAATTACTACTTGCGCATCGGTGGCGATATCCAAACACATGGCTTGCAGTCAACGGGTGAAAAGTGGCGCGTCGGGATTGTTGATCCGCACGATGCTTCGCGCATTCGAAGTTATGTAGATATCCCTGAAAACTGGGCAGTAGCAACTTCTGGTACTGCGGAACGCGGCCAGCATATTTGGGGCAAAGACTCGCTTGCGGTGAATGCTCAGTTCTCTTCAATGACTGTCATTGGCCCGCACCTCATGTGGGCTGATGCATTTGCCACCATCGGGTTTGCTTTAGGTGGCGCTGGTATTGAATGGGTGGAAAAGTTCCCCGACTACACAGCCTTCACTTTGAGTTAATAATCTGCTCCATCATCTCAAGGTACGAGTCGAACGGATCAACGATGATGTGCTCGTCCTTTGCTCCTTCATCCCACCGACGAAGTTCAACGGCACTTGAAAAGTGTGGCGAGCGCTCAAAACGCATCACTTCCTGATGAGTCATCAAGCCGCCTTGCTTCTCCAGGCTGCGTACTGAGCCAAGAGAAAGCTGGCCAAAATAGGTGTCGTCGGCTGTGCACAGGAAGCGCTTTGCGGCAACGTGAAGTGCAATTGGTGCAGTGACGCCGCTAGGGAAATGAGCTGCAAGGTACCGGGCACCGAGCGCTTCATGTTCATCATCGGTATCAAAATCAATAGCGCCGTTGTTTTCCGCTAGGACCAAAAGATGACCAATGTCGTGCAAGAGTGCCGCAATGGTGAGTTCTGGGGTTGCACCAGAAGCCTTAGCTAGAGCTGCACACTGGGTGGCATGTTCAGTTTGGCTAATTAACTCGTCGTACTTACTGTTGCCAAATTGGCTAAACAACTGGTTGATGTGGTGAATGGCTTCGTTCATCGAATTGGTTTCCCTTCAAAATCTCCAATCAGTGATACACGTACAGATTCATTATTTTCTTTTGATTCAGCAAACTCTTTGAGCTTTTGTTCGTAATAGCGACTCCGCAGGTCGCCTTCACTCAGAGCGTTGTAGGTGGGGTAGAGGGCGCGTCGATCTTTTTGTGAGTGATTTGCTCCGCTGCGGTGTGGCGTGCGTGAATGAAACCACAAAGTTTGACCCGCTCGTAGTGGAACAGTCATCCAATGGAATGTTGCAACAAGTGCCGGGTCGATGCAGCCCTTACTGTCCATCGGCAAGATTTCATGGTGGAGACCAGAGACAACTTCGAGACATCCGTTTTCTTCTGTGGCATCATCAACGGCGACCATGCAGGAAATATGAGTTTCTATAAATCGATATGCAGGTGCATCTTGGTGTGGAGAGTATCCCGCGCCACCTGCGAGTTTGTAGTTGATCTTTTCCTTGTAAAGAACAGCTTCACTTCCAAGCAACTGGGAAGCGACGGCGACCATTTGTCCACTGCGCAAGAATTGATGCATTCCCGAGTGAAAAGGTGTGAAATTCTCCGTGCGACACAATTTGGGGCCATAGTCCGTGAGTTCACGGTAGTGCAGCCAATTGCCATCTACGTCAGCCCACGAAGCGATGTCGGTTACCCACTTTTGAACTTCAGTTGTTTCTTCTGGGGACAGCGTGTCAACAAGAAGCCAGCCTCTGTAGTTGAAGTGTTCTAACTGTTCTGCTGAGAGATTCATTGTGCTGCCTCGTTGATGCCGATGTTGAGTCCAATTGCGATGTTGTGATCGATTTGAGTCGAGATTGCTAGTACAGATATGGGAGCATCATCATTTTCTAAACGCACTGAAATCTTAGTGAAGGCACCAACAAAGGTGATGTCTGTGATGGCGCCGCGCCATTGTGCATTCTGGTCGTGTGTTGTCAGCACTAAATTCTCGGGTCGGATAAGAGTTTGTGTATTTCCTTTGGGTAGAGAGTTAATACTTCCTACGAAATGGGCGACAAATGAGGAAGCAGGGTTGTCGTATACATCGCGGGGACTTCCGACTTGTTCAATCACTCCGCTATTCATTACACAAATGCGGTCTGAGATGCTCATAGCTTCATCTTGGTCATGAGTGACAAACATCGTGGTGACACCAAGGTCTCGGTTGAGTCGACGAATTTCATCGCGTACCTCCACTCGTATTTTAGCGTCGAGTGCGCTGAGGGGCTCATCAAGCAACAGTACATGGGGTTCGGCTGCAAGTGCTCGGGCTAGCGCAACACGCTGCTGCTGACCACCTGAAATTTGATGTGGCATACGATGCCCCAAATCGGAGAGTCGCACTAGGTCGAGCATTTCATCGGCTCGTTTCTTTCGTGCCTCGTTGCGCACTCCACGTACGCGAAGTCCAAATGAGACATTGTCTCTGATGTTCAAATGCGGAAAGAGGCTGTAACTCTGAAACACCATTCCCATTCGGCGTTCATGGGCGGGGAGTCCGATGATATTTGTTGACCCGAGGAGAATTGAGCCCGTATCAGCAGTTTCGAAGCCAGCCGCAATGCGCAGGGCAGTTGTTTTGCCGCATCCGCTGGGGCCAAGGAGTGACACCAGTTCGCCTTGTTCCAGTGCGATAGAGAAATTGATCAGAGCATTTACGTCACCGAATGACTTTGAGACGTTGGCAAATTCAAGTGCACTCATTATGGAACCATCCCACCATTGATATTTTTTGAGCTGATGCTGGTTGCGTCCTTCTTGCGAATGATGCTGACGAGCGTGAACAGTATTGTTGTGAGCACCAGAATGAGAAGGCCTAGGCCTAGGGCACCCTGTGGCTCGCGTCCTTGTGCTTGTGCCATGTACATCGGGAGCGTTCTCTTCAATAGCAGTGAAGCAATAGTGAATTCGCCAAGTACCACTGTGACCGTGAGAAATGCAGAGTTGATGAGGCTTGTGCGCAAGTTAGGCAGAAGTACATTCCACATCACACGAAAGGAAGATGCTCCAAGAGATTTTGCGGCATCTACCAAAGTTCGCAAGTCGAGTGCCTTGATGCCAACATCGAGTGACCTGAACGTAAATGGCATAGCCAAAATCGCATAAAAAGGAACGAGAGAGTAGTTGCTGGCTAAAAACCATGGAGCAATAGACCTATAAGTTCCACTCACGCCCACAACCAAGGCAATGGGTGGAACCACATAAGGGAGAATGGTCACGGTCTCTACGACCCCACGCCAGCGTGGAGCTGCCAGGTGAACCCACAATGTGGTGGGCACCATGATCACAAGCAGTACTACGACAGTGAAGAGGGTAATTTTGAGGCTCACCGAGAGTGAATGCATAAATTCTGGGTCGCGCAACGTTGTGAAAAGACCGTCGAGAGTCCAGCGTTTGAATAAGTTGTCTTTTCCGAGAGAAATAACGGGGATGCGCTGAAATGCAAACCGCGCCATTGACAGGAGTGGGGCAACGAAAAATACAATGGCAACTGCAATGTAAAGCCGTGGCCATATTTTGCCGAAGAATTTCATTGTTGCCACTTTTCGGCACGGCGGCGTACTAACAGGTAGCCCGTCATGGAGACGAGCATGATGATGATCATCCATGCCGCAAGCGCGTAGCCCAAATTGTCTTTTCCGGTGATGGTATTGCCCTGTAAGTAAAAGCGAATTTGAACTGGTACAAGACGAGCACCACCAGAAGAAAGCGCATATGCCGTTGCGTAGGCGCTGAATGCATTGGAAAAGAGTAAGAGAAAGCCACCAAGCAACGCGGGGGTGAGGAGGGGCAGCCCGACGTATCTCCAGTATTGGCGGGGTGCTGCGCCAAGGCTTGCCGCAGCTTCACTCCAAGATGTGCGAAGCCCATCGAATGCGGGAACCATAATGAGAAACATCAAGGGAATTTGAAAATACAAATACACAATTGTGATGCCGGCAAAATTAGAAATGCGAAAGCCCGCATCTAAGAGATTGATGCCAAAGTAGTCAATCATTTTTGTAACGAGGCCTTGTGTGCCGAGGGCAGCAATAAAAGCAAACGCGAGTGGAATGCCGCCGAGGTTTGCTGCAACTCCAGCGAAGCTAGTCATGAAATTACGAAACCATTTTGGTCGTTCTATGCGAAGTACCGACGCGGCAAGTAGTGAACCCAAGAGAACACCAAGAATTGCAGTCAGCAGACTCAACTTGATGGTGTAGATGAATGATTCAAGGTATTGGCCTGTAATTGCCTCACGCATCGCGCTGATGTTGGAGTTTTTCGTGGGTTGAATGGCTAATCGGAAAAGAGATATTGCGGGCCATACGAGAAACAGGCCAACGAAGGCGAAAAAGGGAATGAGTGCGATTGGTTTGAATGTGGTGAGTTTGCGTAAACGTTGAAGGGGGGTCCGCAATTGCGAACCCCCCTTCGGATCTGAGTAACCCAAACGAGAAATGTCTGCGTGGGTCATTAGTTTTGGTTACTTATCAGCCGTTGGCGACAAGCGTGCCCCATTGAGCGGCCAAGACATCTTTTGCCTTGGCAATTTGATCTTGTGATGGGAATGCAATGGATGCGATGAGTTCTGGAGCTGGAAGGTTCTTCTTCATTTCTTCAGAAACTTTTCCGGCCTTTACCAATGCGTCGTAACGTGCAGGTACCGCACCGCCTTCGATGTAGCCGAGTGCACCTTCATCGGAGATGATGTGATCGATCCACAACTTCGCTGCATTTTGGTGAGGGCTAGCCTTTACAACACCTTGTGCGTAGTAACCGCCATAAACACCATCGGTAGGAACATTGATAGCTGCTTCAATGCCATTCTCGGCAAGCTTTGGAGCAAGACCTGGGTAGTTGTAGGTCCAGTCAATCCAGATGGGTGTTTCGCCAGACAAGACTGAAGCTTCAGTAACGTCGACACCAGTGAGGTTGCCAGACTTCTTCAACTCTGCAAAGTATTCAATGCCAGGAAGAATGTCATCGAAAGAGCCACCATTGGCCAAAGATGCCGCCATCACTGCTGCAAATGCTGCACCAGATTCACGTGGGTCACCATTCAAGGAAACTTGACCCTTATATTTTGGATCCTTTAGATCTGCAAACGAGGTTGGAGCCTCGGTCACAATCTTTGAGTTTGAACCAATTGCCATGATGCCGTAGTAGGCAGCAACCCAATTGCCGTTTGGATCTTTCAATGTTTCAGGAATCTCGTCCCACAAACAAGGCTTGTATGGCTCCCAAAGATTTTCATCTGTTATTTGCTGTGCAATTGCTGGGCTCACGTCAAGGTTATCTGGCATATCTTCTTGGCCAGCAAGAGTCTTCACTGCAGTCAATTCGTCTGCTGAGGAAGCATCTGGGTTGGCCACTGGATTTTCAATTTCAGGGTATTTGTCGCGAAATGCCTGCAAAATACCTTTGTAGTTTGCCCAGTTATCGGGAAGAGCAATGAGGTTTACTTTCGCCTCGGCATTAGCTGCAGTGACGATGTCATCTGCTGGGCAATCTGCCGCCGTATCGGTTGAGTCACCAGACAGAGTGTCGAGGGTGCTTTCAATAGTTGCGGTATCTACTGTTGTCTCGGAGTCGGATGTGGAACTATCGCTGCCGCATGCGCTCAACAATGAACCGGCTACAAGAACCGATGACACGATGAGGAGGCGGAGTTTTGGAATGTGGTGGTGTTTTGTCACGGGGCGAACCTTAGGAAATCCAAATGACGATTCACCTGTTCTTAGGTGAACAAAGAAGGATCAGTAACTAAAAATTTGTGGTGAGCAACCACTGTTAACTTTGAGTCAACTTTGCGACGTTTTGCGTTCACTGAGTTGTTCTGCAATGAAGCGCCAACCCACCAAAGTGAAAGCATTGAAAATGGTTGCGACCACAATGAATGCGCCGGCTGCGCCGTCGTCGAATGCAAAGCGACGCAGCAGCATTCCAATGATGACAGTAACAAGCCATACGCCCACTCCGTTTGACACCTTTCGAGGCGCGTTCCATACACGAAGCGCACACCAACTCGCAATGAGCCCAATGAGAAATGGGGCTGCGGTAGAGAAAACCCCAGCGGTGTCAGTGTTGGTGTCGTGATTGCGTGTTCCGATGAATATGAAGAGGACGATGAGCGCAGTATCGGCAACGAATGCATAAAGAGATTTGCGTAAAATTGGAGCTGCTGGCGGGGTCGACATAAGTACACGGTAGCGCCACATCATTCACCTGCTTGTCATTTTCTATACGTCAAAGGTTTCCCATAACCGCTCATTGTTCAATCATCAATCGGTCACGATGGGTGTGTGAGCACCATCAGTACTGCCCCCCGCAAACCAATCAGACTCTTTCGCCGCCGCGCTCAATTACATATTTCACGACGCACGCTTTTCCAGTATCCCGACTTTCGACTTGCCGTTACTGGGCAGGTGACTTCACAAATTGCCGACGCGTTGAATTCCTTGGTGTTCGCACAGGTCTTGCTATTTGCACCTGAAGGTGGGCCCACCCCTCGATTGCTCATACAAACAGTTGTTGCTGCAGCACTGCCTCTCATTTTGGCCGGGCCTCTTGCGGGTTATGTGGCAGACAAGTTTGAGAGACGACAAATTTTAGTGACAGGCCAAGGTGTGCGTTCGTTGTTAATGCTTGCCGCATTCTTTGCTGCATACATGCAATCAACAGTGATGCTCTACGTGCTATTCGGCTTATCAATGTGTGTAACACGAGTTCTGTATACGGCTCGTGCTGCTTCGGTGCGTCACCTCGTGCGCCAACACGAATTAGTAGCCGCAGACTCTGTGATATTGATGGCCAGCATG
>JANRCO010000048.1:0-22372 GCA_030726975.1 Ilumatobacteraceae bacterium
ACCCCCGCCCCTGCGCCAGCCGGTTAAACCAACGGGGTGGGAGAACCACCGCCACGCCAACTAGCGTCGGACGCGTGAGTGACAACCCGATGACCGCCAAAATTGAAGACCTTCGCGAGCGCAAAGAGGCCGCCTACAACGCCGGCTCACCTCGCTCTGTTGAGCGCCAGCACGAAAAAGGAAAGATGCTTGCTCGTGAGCGCATCGACTACTTCCTCGACCCAGGCAGTTTTCAAGAGCTCGACCTTCTTGCTCGTCACCGCGCACATGCTGCAGGTTTAGAAGAGCGTCCATATACCGACGGTGTTATTACCGGTTGGGGAACAGTTGAAGGCCGCAAAGTGTTTGTCTTCTCACAAGACTTCACCGTTTTCGGCGGAGCACTTGGTGAAGTGTTCGCAGAAAAAATCCACAAGCTCATGGACCTCGCTTTGAAAGTTGGCGCGCCAGTTGTTGGTTTAAACGACGGTGCAGGTGCTCGTATTCAAGAAGGCGTTGTTTCACTTGCCAGCTACGGCGGCATTTTCTATCGCAACGTTTTGTCGTCGGGAGTTGTTCCACAAATTTCTGTCATCCTTGGCCCATGCGCCGGTGGTGCTGTGTATTCGCCAGCAATGACCGACTTCATCTTCATGGTGCGCGAAACAAGCCACATGTTCATTACTGGTCCAGACGTTGTAAAAACCGTTACTGGTGAAGATGTAACGCTCGAACAACTCGGTGGCGCAATGAGCCATGCGTCAAAGAGCGGTGTTGCTACTTTCGTTTCTACCGATGAAAAAGCATGTCTTGATGATGTGCGCTACTTGTTGTCGTTCCTTCCACAGAACAACTTGGAAGATCCACCAACAGTAGAGAGCAGCGACGACCCCAATCGTTTGTGCCCCATGCTGCGCGACATTTTACCTCCATCACCTAACCAGCCATATGACATGAAAAAAGTCATTCGTGAAGTGTGTGACGACGGTGAATATTTCGAATACTTTCCCTTCTGGGCAAAGAGCATCACCTGTGGCTTCTCGCGTCTCGATGGTCAAGTAGTGGGCATCGTGGGCAACCAGCCACAAGAGTTTGCTGGTGTACTCGATATTGAATCGTCAGAAAAAGCAGCACGTTTCGTACGTACGTGTGATGCATTCAATATTCCACTCATCACTTTTGTCGACGTTCCTGGCTTCCTTCCTGGTGTGAACCAAGAGCACGATGGCATCATTCGTCACGGCGCAAAATTGCTCTACGCATATTGCGAATCCACCGTGCCACGTATTCAAATGATTACTCGCAAGGCTTACGGTGGCGCTTACGTTGTGATGAACTCGAAATCTATTGGTGCCGACCTTGCTTATGCATGGCCAACTGCAGAACTTGCAGTAATGGGGCCACAAGGCGCCGTAGAAATTGTGTACCGCCGTGAACTACAACAAGCAGCCGATCCCGTTGCGCGTCGTGCAGAACTGGTGAACGATTACACCGAGAAGTATGCCAACCCATACAACGCTGCAGAGCGTGGCTACATCGACGATGTTATTGACCCAGCAGAAACACGCATCAAACTCATCGCTGGTTTGAAGATGTTGCAAACAAAGCGCGCCGAACTTCCACGTCGCAAACACGGAAACATGCCGCTGTAAGAAACGCATCATGACCACTTCATCTTTTTCCATTTCACCGGCACCAACCGATGAAGAGACCGCGGCAATTGTTGCTGCTATAGAGGCCAACACCGCAACAGGTGGAATGGTGTCATCTCCGCTGCGCAATCGCGACAGTGCATGGAAGTTCAGTGGCCGCTGGTGGGCACGTCCGGGCACATCGCGTCGCGACCGCCCCTGGTACTGAGCCACTTAAAAATGACGCAACTGCCATTAGGCGATATTCGCGTTGTTGATATTTCTACGGTTCTCGCTGGCCCTAACTGCGCGCGTTACCTCGGCGACTTTGGTGCCGATGTCATCAAAGTAGAACGCCCCGATACCGGCGACTCACTACGCAACATGGCGTGGCGCGACCCGCGTGATGGCACCGGGTTGTGGTGGAAAATGGTGAACCGCAATAAGCGCACCATTGCACTCGACCTCAAAGATGAAGCCGACTCTGAACTTTTGTTGTCGCTCCTCGACGACGCACATGTGTTGGTAGAAAACTTTCGGCCCGGCATTTTGGAGCGCCTTGGCCTAGGCCCCGACGTTCTTCTGGCGCGCAACCCGAAACTCGTTATTGTGCGCATCACGGGCTTTGGACAAACAGGCCCGTATGCACAACGTGCAGGGTTTGCTTCTATTGCTGAATCGATGAGCGGCCTTGCTTCCATTAGCGGCGAAGAAGGTCGCGCGCCATTACTTCCACCTATTGCTCTGACCGATGAAATCACCGGCCTCGCTGCAGCATTTGCCACGATGGTTGCGTTGCACTCAGGTGTTGGCCAAGTAGTTGATGTCAACTTGCTGGAAACCATTTTCCAAATGATGGGCCCACTTCTGAGTGTGTACCAACTCACCGGCGAGCAACAACAACGCTTGGGCTCTGGCATTCCCTACACCGTTCCGCGCGGCACCTTTGAATGCTCAGACGGCAAGTGGGTAGGCGTCTCTGCTTCAAGTGACACTGTTGCTGCTCGCGTGCTCGACATTCTTGGCGTTGCCAACGATCCACGCTTTGCCACGTTCAACTCACGTGTTGAACATCGCCAAGAACTCAACGAGCTTCTCATTGCGTGGTGTGGCACTCGTCCACAGGAAGAAGTGATGCGCATCTTTGAAGAGGCCGATGCCGCCATTGGCCCCGTGTACGACATGGCCGACATTGGTCAAGACCCTCACTTCGCTGCACGTGAGATGATTCAACATCTTGAAGGAACACCCATGCAAGGGCTCATTGCGCACCTATCAGCAACACCTGGAGCGTTGCGTTGGCAAGGTCGCGCTCAAGATGCCGACGGAGACAGCATTCGTCAAAACGGTTGGTAACTCTGTTCGCCGTTTGGATTAGAGAGACAACCCAATAGGGCAACTCACGCCCGTGCCACCAATACCGCAATACCCATTGGGGTTCTTTGCCAAATACTGTTGGTGGTACGGCTCTGCGTAATAAAAAGTTTCAGCCGGCGCAATTTCAGTAGTAATTGATCCGTACCTCGCGGCCTTTAACTGCTCTTCATATACGCCACAGCTCTGTTGCGCGCTTATCAGTTGCTCTGCACTCGTTGTGTAAATCGCACTGCGGTATTGCGTACCAACATCGTTACCTTGTCGCATTCCCTGTGTGGGGTCATGTGCTTCCCAAAACACTTTAAGCAACTGCTCGTAGGTCACCTGTGCTGGTGCGTAAGCAACCAATACCACTTCGGTATGCCCAGTGAGACCAGAGCACACTTCTTCATAGGCAGGGTTTGGTGTGTAGCCGCCGGCATAACCCACTGCGGTGGAATACACACCTGGTGTTTTCCAAAACACTCGTTCCGCTCCCCAAAAACATCCCAAAGCAAACACGGCTGTTTCTGTTCCACTTGGCCACGGTGCTACCAAAGGCGCATCGAGTACAAAGTGTTTTTCTGGAATGGGCATGAACTGGTCGGTTCTGCCCGGAAGTGCGTTCGCTGGTTCCACCATCTGAGCTTTTTGCCTGCCGAAGTTCATAAAGCAGATGCTAGACAAGGTCTATGCCTGCTGCGTCACCCACCGTCTTTTTTGGTCACGGAAGCCCAATGAACGCCATTGAAACCAATGCGTTCACCAACGATTGGGCCGATTTCGGCGAACGTTTTGTTTCGCTCAATTCTTCGCACTTAAAGCGCAGGGAATCTGAGAATGTCAGAAGCGAAGTTCCGGTCTACCCCAATGCGGTGCTTGTGATTTCTGCGCACTGGACCACACAAGGAATTTGCGTGGAAACAAACTCGCAGCCGCGCACGATTCACGACTACTCAGGTTTCCCACCAGAACTCTCTCAAGTGGAATACCCAGCCCTGGGGTCACCGGCTCTTGCGCAACACGTCATCAATTTATTGCGTGAGTTCGTGGCTCCCGAACCTATCTGTGCCACCACTAGCTGGGGTCTCGATCATGGAGCATGGTCGGTGCTACGCCATGTCTTTCCTAAAGCAAATGTTCCTGTTGTGCAAATGTCTATTGATATTTCAAAGCCCGCTGCATGGCACCTGCAAGTTGCCCGCAAATTGCAAAAGTTGCGCGAGTATCAAGTGCTCATTGTGGGTAGCGGCAACATTGTGCACAACTTAGGTGCCATCAACTGGTCTCATAATGCAGAACCGCATCCTTCAAGCATCGGCTTTCACAAATACATTGTTGAAGCTATTGAGAACAACGACATTGATGCCATTGTGAACTTTGCAAGCCACCCCGATGCGGCGTACGCAGTACCTACACCTGAACACTTCTTGCCACTGCTCTACGTTCTTGGTGCACGGCGCCCCAATGAAGCGCCGCACACCGTGACCGATGGGTTTATCTATTCATCGCTGTCCATGTATAGCGTTGTTTTTGGCTAGTGATCACGTAGTTATTTGTCGCAGCGGTGACGCAACGGCATAAAGTGGCTGCATGGAAATTGAAATGATCGTTGAAATTGCCCAGGGTTCACGCAATAAATACGAAATGGACCACGAAACGGGCGCCATTTGGCTCGATCGCACCCTCTTCACGGCCACTCAATACCCTCTCGACTACGGCTTTTTCCCTCATACCTTGGGTGAAGACGGCGACCCGCTCGACGCCCTCATCTTGCTCCCCCAGCCCACTTTCCCTGGTTGCCACATGTGGGCACGCCCTATTGGCGTGTTCTGGATGACCGACGAAAAGGGGCCCGACGCCAAGGTGCTCTGTGTGCCATCACGCGACGCTCGCTATGCGCACTACCGCGACCTTTCCGATGCGCCCGATTTCCTCTTGGCTGAAATCGCCAACTTTTTTGAGGTCTACAAACTCATCGAACCCGACAAGTCAACAGAGGTTGGCGGTTGGAACGGAGTTGCCGAAGCTGAAAAGGAAATTGCAGCGGCCATTGCCCGCTACGTTCCCTAAGTCATGAGTGTTCGCGGCAAAGCTTTCATTGCAGGGGCTTACGAACACCCGCTGCGCACCATCCCCAACAAAACAGTGCAACAAGTGCACGCAGAAGTTGCTGCTGGTGCTCTTGCCGATGCTGGGCTTTCCTTGTCCGATGTCGACGCCTATTTCTGCGCAGGTGATGCACCGGGCTTTGGTGCGCTGTCGATGGCTGAATACTTAGGTCTTGAACTCACACACATCGACAACACGGAAACAGGCGGGTCTTCATACCTCTTACATGTGCAACATGCCGCCGAAGCCATTGCCGCTGGTCATTGTCATGTTGCACTCATCACCCTTGCGGGCCTACCGCGCAGTTCAGGTGCAGGTATTGGTGGTGCTGGTCGCTTTGGTTCTGCTCCTGAAGTATCGTTTGAAAACTTCTTTGGTCTCAGCATTGTTGCTGGCTACGCAATGGCCGCGCGTCGACACATGTATGAATTTGGCACTACAAGCAAACAACTCGCTGAAATAAAAGTTGCCGCTGCGAGTCATGCACAACACAACCCCAATGCGTTTTTGCAAAATGTAGTAACCATTGAAGAAGTGTTGCAGTCGAAAATGGTGGCCGACCCATTACACATGCTCGATTGTTGTGTGGTCACCGATGGTGGTGGTGCGCTTGTTGTGGTGTCACCAGAAGTTGCCCGCAAACTTTCTCGGCAGTGTGTTCCCGTGCTTGGCACTGGCTTTGCAGTGAAACACGTGAACAACGGTCGCATCGACCTCACTCACACCGGTGCAGTGGTGTCTGGCCCACGTGCATTTGCCGAAGCTGGCCTCACGCCAAGTGATATTTGTTATGCCTCTATATACGACAGTTTCACTATCACTGTTCTCACCACGCTCGAAGACCTCGGCTTTTGTGAAAAAGGAAAAGGCGGTGAGTTTGTTTCCAACGGCGCACTGCAAGCACCATTTGGCAAACTCCCCTTCAACACCGACGGCGGCGGGCTCTGCAACAACCACCCCAGCAACCGCGGTGGCATCACCAAAGTGATTGAAGCAGTACGCCAGTTGCGCAACGAAGCACACCCCGCCGTGCAAGTACCCAATTGCCAATTTGCACTGGCCCATGGAACCGGTGGCAACCTCGCCACACGCATGGGCTCAGCCACTCTCATTCTTGGGCAAGAGGTATAGCAATGTCGTTCTTGCCCCTTGCCGATGTGGAAGTAAACAATGAAACACAGCCTTTTTGGGATGCTCTGCGCAACAACACACTGATGCTTCCGCGCTGCACCGCTTGCCAATCAGTCGTGTGGTACCCGCGTGCACACTGCCCAGTGTGTTTTTCTACCCAGTTGCAGTGGGAAGAAATGTCGGGGCGCGGAACTGTGTATTCCTACAGCATTGTTGCCAAAGGCAACGGGCGCTGGAAAGAATCTGGCCCGTACGTGGTCGCATATGTAGAACTTGCTGAAGGCCCACGGATCCTCACCAACATTGTGGGTGTTGCACCAACCGATGTGCACATCAATATGCCCGTGGTAGCAGTGTTCGATACCGGCGACGACGGCCGGGTGTTACTGCGCTTTGGGGCCTCGCCTGAGATATAACAATCAGGCCACACAATAAGCCTTTGTAGACTTTTTGTTAATAATACGTTGACGCCTTGTTTTGGTGCGGTGGAAAATCTTGTCGTTGTTTAAGATCACTGCAACGGCATTTGTCGTTACACCACCACCTAGAAACCGGGAGAAAACCTTGACTCAACGTCGTTCGAAGAAATGGTTGCCTTTAGTAGCAACCCTTGCACTCGGAGCTGGTCTCGTTGCCTGTGGCAGCGATGACACCTCTACCGAGGCAACCGATGAAACTACAGCAGAAGTCGTCACCGACGACACCGCGGCAACCACCGACACTGCTGCACCAGCAACCGATGAAACCTTCCCCGCTTCTTGGGAATCAAACTTCACACCATGGTCAGCCGATGCTGCTCCTATTGACTGCCGTCCAGAAGAAGGCCCGTTGAAGGCTGCATGGGTTTACGTAGGCCCCATTAACGACGGTGGCTGGACCACTGCCCACAACAAGGCTCGTGAAGCTGTTCAAGAAAAGTTTGGCGACAAAATTGTCACCACCTACAAGGAAAATGTTCCTGAAGGTGACCAGACCGCACAAGTGATTGAAGACCTCATTGCCGATGGCAACACCGTGGTATTCGGAACTTCATTTGGTTTCCAAAATGCATTTGCTGCTGCTGCTGAAAAGCACCCAGACGTGTGCTTCGAATTCGCAACTGGCTACAAGAGTGCACCAAACCTTTCACAGTTCACCGGAGCTGCCGAAGATGCTGCATACCTCACCGGTATGGCCGCAGGTGCTGCATCAAAGACCGGCAAGTTGGGTCTTCTTGCATCGTTCCCTATTCCTGAAGTACTTCGTGGAATTAACGCATGGACCTTGGGTGCACGTTCCATCAACCCAGAAGCTGAAGTCAGCCTCGTCTGGACCAGCACATGGTTTGACCCAGCTCTCGAGCGCAAAACTGCTGAAGCACTCATTGCTGGTGGAGCCGACACCGTTGGTGTAGTTGCACAAGACTCACCAGCTTCTGGTGACGCTGCAAAAGCTGCCGGTGTTCCATGGTCGGGTTACGACAGCGACCAAAGCATGAACTACCCAGAAGTGTGGCTCACTGCTGCTACCTACGAGTGGGCAACGTATGAACTTCCACGCATTCAGGCCATCCTCGATGGCACATGGGTTGCTGGCAACTACTACGGCGACATGGCCGACGGTCATATCCGTTTGGCTCCACTCGGACCAATTGTGACCGACGAAACTCGTGCACTCATTGAGGAAAAGAAGGCAGAAATTGTTGCCAACTCTGGCGTGATGTTCTCTGGTCCGTTGAACGACAACACCGGCAAGGAAATTCTTCCTGCTGGCAAGCAAGCAACGTACGAAGAACTCATGGGCATGAACTACCTCGTTGAGGGAATCAAAGGCGAAATTCCTAAGGGTTAATTCTCTTTCATAAAAAAGGGGCGGGCCTGCGGGCTCGCCCCTTTTTTTATTACTTGATTCGCTTTCCTGCCACCCAAATATGTGAAATATCGCGCGGGCCAGAGAGCCGAACAATTTTTTCAAAGATGCGTTCTTCACCGTCAACGTCGTCATATACACGAAGACCTGAATCGCTCGCAGCAGTGCTCACAACAATGGCGTCGAAATGATTTCCTACAGCAATCACTCCAGCGTTCAGCCCCAACATACGTGCACCACCTGTTGTTGCCATATAAAACGCAGCAACAATATCGATGCGTGAGTTTTCTACCCCACCATCAACACCGTTCACGCCATCTTCCAGCATCCGTGACGATGTCACTGCGTGCACGCACTGCTTCATGAGACCAACATCGGTTCCTGCAGAAATATCGGTACCTAAGCCCACGTGTACTCCCAAACCCAAGACACGTCGTGCAGGGAATACTCCATTTGCAAAATAAGAATTCGACATGGGGCAGTGCGCTACACCTGCATGAACTTCTTTGATGATGTCGTAATCGGTATTGCCAATATGCACGCCATGTGCAAGAACGGTTCCTTGTTTCAAGAGTCCGAAGTACTTCAGCATTTCTGTGTCGGTGCGTCCGTAACGCTCCAACACATACCCGTGTTCCCAATGCGACTCAGAGCAATGTGTTTGCACCAAAGTATTAGTGCGGCTAGCAAGCTCGCCAAGCCCCGCCAACAACTCATCGGAACATGCAGGAATAAAGCGCGGGGTCACAATGGGCGAAACCAGGCCTGTGTTTCCCGCAAGTGCATGAATCTCTTCAATCGAACGTTGTGACGCTTCTATGCCTTGTTGAGCTGTTGCATCGCGATACCACTCGGGAGTTCCTTCAGGATGGTCCATTGCAACGCGGCCCACGTAAGCACGCTGCCCATGCTCTACACAGGTTTGAGCAAGCAGAGTTGTGGAGTGCGTATCGACTGTGGCGTAGTACACCGAAGTAGTGGTGCCGTGACGCAAAAAGGTAGGCACCATATGGCTCCACACCGACTGCGCAAATGCGGCATCGGCATATTTTGCTTCGAGGGGAAAGGTGTAATCGAAAAGCCATTTCTCTAATGGCAAGTCGAGCCCGGTGCCCAGTTGCGGCCATTGTGGAGCATGAACGTGGGTGTCGATAAGCCCAGGCATGAGACGCTCGTATTGCCCCAGTCTCACCACTGTTTTTGCTCGGCGCACTGCTTCGTCGGCTGCAGGTGAATCTGCTGGCAAAACTGCAGAAATGACGCCCGCATTATTGACCACAACTGCAACGTTGGCCAGCACTTCAAGTGCCTCGGGAGTTGGCACATGATGTACGGTGCCAACAACAACGAGTTCTGTATTTTCACTGCTCACCACTTCATCGTACAATTTGTTTCAATACCTTTTCGTCAGAGAAAGAACCTCAACATGGCTGCTACTCCACTGATTTCTGTTGCCAAGCGCTTGCTCGCCAATGTCGACGCCGACCATGCCGACTATTCAGAAACCATCGTCAATGTGGCCGTGCGCAGTTATAGCGACACCGAGCGCTTTGAACGAGAAATGGAAAACATCTTTCTGCGCAGTCCGCTCCTCGTTGCTCTCTCATGCGACCTGCGCGAACATGGCGATTTTGCATCACTTGTTATTGCTGGTCGCCCCATCTTGGTGGTGCGCGGTAAAGACGGAGTAGCGCGAGCCTTTCTCAACATCTGTCGCCACCGTGGTGCCCCGGTGACCGAAGAATGCTTTGGTCACTCACGGCGCTTTACCTGCCCATATCACTCATGGGTGTACGACACCGAAGGTGCACTCGTTGGCAACACCGACCGTGCCGCGTTCGAAGGCATTGATGTTGACTCACTTGTTGAACTGCCCACTGCCGAAAAATCGGGGGCCATTTTTGCCATTCTCACTCCGGGTCTTGCGCTCGACATCGACGCCTGGCTTGGCGACATGGCATCGGCGCTCGACATATTAGAACTCAACAACCTGCATCGCCATCGTGATGGCTTACTTGCTGAAAGTGGCAACTGGAAAGCAACGGCCGATGGTTATGTCGATGGATATCACCTGGGTTACTTGCACGGTAAGAGCATCGGTACGAAGTCAATTACCAACCGCAACACCTACGACCTGTACGGGCCACATGTTCGCCTGGGCTTCGCCAACAAGCCACTTCCCGCCATGCGCGACCTTCCCGAGGAAGAATGGGAACTGCTCAATGCCATGAGCTTGGTGCATTTCATTTTCCCCAATATTTCCATTTCGGGCCAGCCCAATGGCGGCCTCATGATGAGCCGTATTTTGCCAGGCTCTACACCCGACCGCTGCCAGGTGGAACAGTTTCAATATTTCCGCGAGCCCATGGCCACGCCCGAGCAAATTGCCGACGCCGACTACAAGCGCGAACTGTACTTAGCCGTCACTCGCGACGAAGACTTCGCTACTGTCATCAAAATCACCGATGCAATGGCCGCTATTCCCGACGATGTGATGCGCTACGGCCGCAATGAAAGTGGCAACCAAAACTTGCATCACTGGGCTGCGGCACTTGCCGACGGTACGACACCTGCGTAACACCACTGGCGCGCTTGGAGAGACTCGAACTCCCAACCTTTTGATCCGTAGTCAAATGCTCTATCCATTGAGCTACAAGCGCTTAGGCGATGCATTCTAAGGGGAAAACGCCATGGGCGAAACCTTCCCCCTCAATTGGGCGAAATCACCGAGACCGCGCCTTCGGTCACCTCATCACCGCAGTTGCTAGGTTGAAAATCATTATGAGCAATCGATTCACCCTCAAACAACGCCTGCGTTACCGCTTCGACAATGGCTTGGCCCGCGGAATTGGTGCCGTTCTCACGTGGCTCGGAGCAATCACCGCCATTCTCGTCCTCGTCGTTTCTCTACTCACCTGGCTCTTCAAGCTTGGGCCATCTGATGAGCCAACCAGTTTTTTGGAAAGCATCTGGCTCGCCGCGGGTCGCTACCTCGATGCGGGTACGTTCACCGGCGACCAAGCATCGAGTTACCGCGTCTTTAGCGTGCTCATCACTCTTGTTGGTATTTTCATTGGTGCTGCAATTATCGGTCTCATTTCCAGCGGTCTCGACACCAGGTTGCAAGAACTGCGCCGTGGAAAGTCGGACGTCATAGAAGGTGGCCACACGCTCATCATCGGGCGTAACGCCAAATTACCGAACATCATTTCAGAACTCGTTGAAGCGAACCGCAGTAATGAGAGCCACGTCATTGTCATCCTTAGCCCCGACGATGTTATTGAGGTCACCGATGCGTTGAATCGTGATGTCACCGACATGGGTAACTCGCGCTTGGTGGTGCGTAGTGGTTTGCCTACTCGCCTCGCCGATCTTTTGCGCATGAACCCACATGATGCGAAATCAATCATCGTGCTCAATCCTGAAGGTGAAGAATCAAATACCTATGGCATCAAGGTGATTTTGGCGTTGCATAAAATTCTTGGCGAGGCATCAACCGTTCAAATCATCGCTGAAATTGAGGGTGGCGACACCTCACAAGCCCTGCGTGAAGTTGTGGGTAATCGCCTTGTTGCTATTTCGTCGACAGAAATCATTGCTCGCATCACAGCTCAAACCTCTCGGGCTTCTGGACTTGGTTTGATTTACCAAGAGCTACTCGACTTCGACGGCGATGAGATGTACGTGAAGCTCGTTCCTCAAAATCTTGTTGGTCGAACATTTGGCGAACTACTACTTGCGTCATCTAACGCAACAATTATTGGAATGCAAAAAACTGATGGCTCAGTTCTCTTGAACCCGCCACTCAATACTGTTTTCGCCAATGGAGACTCAGTGATTGGCATCGCAGAAGATGACTCTGTTTTCCATTTAGATCTTGTACCTGAGCACTGGCAACCAAACGTGGAAGAGCAATTAGCTTCAGCCGAGTTCAAACGCGAGCGGTCGCTCATTATTGGGTGGAACCAAATGGCACCGCGCGTCATTATGGGAATTGAAGCAGACGTGGCTCCAGGTTCTGAGTTGGTAGTGCTGGTGAACCCCGAGCTTCACAACACAGCTTTAGTTACTGCTCAAATCGATGGCCTTGGTCTCACCAATCAATCGCTGCAACTTGTGGAAGGCGACACCATTGCGCGCGTCTCTATTGTTGCTGCCACAGCATCGGGTGAGTTCGACCACTACCTCATCTTGTGTGAGAACCCACCTTTTCACATTGACGAAGCCGATGCTCGCGTGCTTTTGAGTTTGATGCACTTGCGTTCAGTGCACACCACAACATCGGGAAACATTGTCACCGAATTGCGCGACCCAGACGATGTTGAATTAGCGAGCGATGGCAATGGCAATGGCGACGATTTCATCGTGAGCCAGCAACTCATCAGCTTGCTTCTTGCACAGTTAAGTGAAAGCCCTCAACTCGTTGAAGTGTTCAGCGATCTCTTTGGCGCACACGGTTCAGGTATTGCCAAACATCCATTTGCGCGTTACGCGCCAAACAACACTGCAACTTTTGCCGAGGTCATTGCTGAAGCACGCAACTGGGGTGTTATTGCTATCGGATACCAATGTGCTGCCGCGGTGGGTCGGCCAGGGTTTCTTGCAGCGGGCCTACGCCTGAATCCGCCCAAAGACGAACGCGTCACATTTAGCGCTGGCGACCAAGTGATTGTTATTGCTCACCGCGCTTAGTGCTTGTGCGTTATTCCCACGCTGCCCAAGAATTGGAACGCTTGTAGAGCGTGAGTGCAGCACGAGCATTAGTACCAGCATCAAGCAACTGCGAAGGGTTTGTGACCCCCATAGTTGCTAGCCAACTTTTGTGTGCCTGAAAGTGAATTTGAAACAGGCCGTAGCAACAGAAGTTGTATGCAGCAGCGTTGGTACGACTTTCGCGCTGAACAATTTCTAGTGCGCGCTTCTCTAATGCATCGGGAAACACATCGCGAATAATTCGTGTTGACTGCGCAGCGGTGAACCGCTTCGCCGCAACAACGACTAAAGGTTTTGGTGACGATGCCCGACGTGCTGGTTGTGTTGTAGCAACGGGTGCAGGTCGTCGCATGCGTGCACCACTTGGTACACACAATTCATCGCCAGGCACAATCAGGGTGCGTGCATTGGCTTTATTCACTTGGAGTAATTCGCGTGTTCCTACTCCGGCGTAGTCGGCGAGCAAGCTCCACGAGTCGCCGAGCTGCACAGTGAACTTCGCACCACACTGTGGAGTTTTTACTTCTGGTTGAACAACAACTTTTGCTTCAATCACTTGTGGCGCTGGTACTTCAGCCACGGGAAGCGAAGCAACGGTTGTGGTTAGCTCAGGTTCGCGGCCTGGTTCCAGCACCGCTACTGCTCCGGCACCACCTGGCACTGGGGCTGGGCTGTTGTCGCCCAAGGCTCGAGCAACCGGAATACACAAGGCCACCGCCACCGCCACCACGCCGAGGCGTCGAGCCAACGGATGGGTGGGTCGGCTCAACCGTGGATTCCCGCGTGGGTTCCGATCGGCATCAGCCCAGAAGTTGTTGTTTTGGTGTGTCATAACGAGCCCCACAAGTTCCGCCCGCGGGTACCTTTTGGTCTATCGGGGCACATTGCCAAAAGCAAGGGAGGCCACGAAACCCAATAAAATCACTGTGGATAACCTCAATTGAGGCCAACGGCGGGTGCCCGGGGCACCGCGAAAACACCTGGCGGAGAGGGTGGGATTTGAACCCACGGTCCGCTTTAACACAGACAACGCCTTAGCAGGGCGCCCCATTCGGCCGCTCTGGCACCTCTCCTGGACACGGTCAGTCTATGGCACAATTGCCAACTTCCTAACCGGAATTTCGCGATGGCGACAGGCTCTACTATCTACACATCGCCTTCGCCGAAGGCATCGCAGTGATATTTCCCAGGAGGAAAAGTTGAACAAGCGAATGACAAAGAAGTGGCTGCCCGCCATTGCCGTTTTGGCATTGGGAGCAAGCCTCGTGGCATGCGGAAGCGACAGTTCATCTGACGACGCCGCACCTGCAGACGACACCATGGTTACAGAAGACACCATGGCACCATCCGACGACACCACTGCTCCTGAAGCAACTGGTGCTGGTTGGGAATCCAACTTCACACCATGGACAGCCGATGCTGCCCCCGTGAATTGCGGACCAAAAGAAGGCGAACCACTCAAGGCAGCTTGGGTTTATGTTGGCCCTATCAACGATGGTGGTTGGACACAAGCACACAACGAAGGCCGTCTGAGTGTGCAAGAAACCTTTGGCGACAAAATTGTGACCACCTATAAGGAGAACGTTCCTGAAGGTGACCAAACCGCACAGGTGATTGACGACCTCATTGCCGACGGCAACACTGTTATTTTCGGAACATCTTTTGGTTTCCAAGATGCCTTTGCTGCAGCTGCAGAGAAGAACCCAGATATTTGCTTCGAGTTCGCAACTGGCTTTAAGAGCGCGCCGAACTTGTCGCAGTTCTACGGATCAGCAGAAGACACCGACTACCTCACCGGTATGGCAGCAGGTTTCGCTTCAAAGACCGGCAAACTCGGCATCCTTGCAGCATTCCCTATTCCTGAAGTGATTCGTGGCGTGAATGCCTGGACCATGGGCGCGCGCGCTGCTAACCCCGATGCTGAAGTGAAATTGGTATGGACCAACAACTGGTTCGACCCAGCACTTGAGCGCAAGACCGCTGAAGCACTCATCGCTGGTGGCGCTGACGTGATTGGTGTGAAGTCGCAAGACTCTCCTGCTTCTGGTGATGCCGCAAAAGCTGCTGGTGTTCCATGGGCTGGCTACGACAGTGACCAAAGCGAGAACTATCCAGAGGTATGGCTCACCGCCACTACTTACCACTGGGACGTGTATCTGACCCCTCGTATTCAAGCTGTCTTTGACGGCACCTGGGTTGCAGGTAACTACTACGGAGACCTCGAAGACACCTTCATTCGCCTTGCCCCTTACGGCAAATTGGTGACTGAAGAAGCCCGTGCAGCAATTGAAGCTAAAAAAGCCGAATTCATCAAGGCTCCAGGTTCAATGTTCACTGGTCCGTTGAACGACAACACCGGCAAGGAAGTTATTCCTGCAGGCAAGCAAGCCACCTACGGTGAATTGATGGCGCAGAACTTCTTAGTGGAAGGCGTTGTTGGGGAAATTCCCGCAAGTTAATTCAGCAGTATTAACTATTCGTCAAAGGGGGGTGAGCCTTTTCGGCTCGCCCCCCTTTGTCGTCTAGCGTTCAGAGCAGTGGGGAACATGACAAACACAATTGCTGTACATATGTCTGGGGTCGTCAAGCGATTCCCTGGGGTCGTTGCTAACGACGGTGTCGAGTTTGAACTTCGCCGTGGAGAAGTGCATGCGTTGCTTGGCGAAAATGGTGCTGGCAAATCAACACTCTCCAATATTTTGACGGGTCTGTACCGGCCCGATGAAGGCACTATTGAATTAAATGGTGCCCCTGTTTCTTTTAGCTCACCGCGCGATGCTTTAAATGCCGGCATCGGAATGGTGCACCAACACTTTCGCTTAGTGGAAACTTTTTCTGTTGCAGAAAATGTGGTGTTGGGCAACCCCGACACGGCATTTCTTCTCGACACTGCTGCCATTAATGAGCGCGTGAAAGAACTTGCGGCACGTTACGACATGGCGGTTGACCCCGAAGCTCGCGTATGGCAGCTCAGTGTGGGCGAACAACAGCGTGTCGAAATTTTGAAAGTGCTGTATCGCGGTGCACAAGTTCTCATTCTCGATGAACCCACTGCAGTACTCACACCCATTGAAGCCGATGCACTGTTTCGCACATTGCGCGCCATGACCACTGAGGGTCGCACTGTTATTTTTATTTCACACAAACTCGACGAAGTGATGGCGGTGTCTGACCGCATCACTGTGTTGCGTGGTGGCCGCACTGTTGGCACTGTCGAAACATCGTCTACCAACAAGCGTGACCTCGCCAGCATGATGGTGGGCCGCAATGTGGAATTCACTCGTGTACAACGCAAAACACCCGCACAAACAAACGATGTTGTATTGCACGTAGAAAACCTTGGTGGCCACGACGATCGCGGTCGCGATGCACTTCATGGCATCACACTCACTGTTGGTCGTGGAGAAATTGTTGGTGTTGCTGGTGTTGCTGGCAACGGACAACGTGAACTTGCAGAAGTCATTGCAGGCATGCGTCATGCCACTACTGGTTCAGTGAGCGTGGAAGGAAAAGTATTGCAAAGCGGCAAAGCCCGCGCTGCAATTGCTGGAGGCGTTGCTCACGTACCAGAAGATCGTTTGCATACTGGTCTTGCAGCGGGCCATTCCGTTGAAGACAACCTCGCATTGAAGTCGTACCGCTCATCGCTGCTCTCACGTTTTGGTTTACTGCGTCGCCAAGCAATGCGCGATGGTGCGGTGACGCTCGTCGAGCGCTACGACGTAAAAACTCCCAACACGCAAACCGCGGTGCGTTTGTTATCTGGTGGCAACGTGCAAAAGGTATTGCTGGCTCGTGAGTTTTCTACTGGGCCAAAAGTTCTCATTGCTGCTTCGCCAACACGCGGGCTCGATGTTGGTGCCATTGAATCGGTGCGTGAACGTTTAGTAGAAGCAGCCGACGGTGGCTTAGGTGTGTTGCTCATTAGCGAAGACCTCGACGAAATCATGTCGCTCGCCGACCGCATTGCTGTGATGTATGAAGGTCGCGTCGTTGCAGTCATTCCTGCCGACAAAGCCGACCGCGAAACCATTGGTTTGCTCATGGGCGGCGCCCAACTGGAGGCAACATCATGAAATCGCCAGTGCGCTTAGAGCGCCGTTTAGAGCAACCGAAGTGGCTGAACTGGGCTATTCCTCTTATTTCATTGTTGGCGGCATTGGCAGTAGGCGCCATTGTGCTCTTGCTCACCGGCAAAAACCCCCTCGACGTGTACCACCGTATTTTTGAACGTGGATTTCTTTCCACGCGTGCACTCACTGGCACACTGCGCACTGCAACACCATTCGCCTTCACCGGGTTGTGTGCTGCTGCAGCATTTCGTTTAGGCGTGATCAACATTGGTGGTGAAGGCCAGTTGTACATGGGCGCCATCGGTGCTTCCTACGCAGGCCTCGTCATGGGCGACTCATACCCCGTGGGCATTGTCATCATTGCCATGGTTTTTGCCGGAATGATTTTCGGCGGAATGTACGCAGGCTTCGTTGGGCTTTTACGAGCGCAATTCAATACCAATGAAATTATTACGTCGCTCATGATGAACTACATCGCGGGCATTATTTTGAACTATCTCATTTTCAACTCACTTTCATACTGGCGCGACCCCCGCTCTGCTGGGTTCCCTTCCGGCAAGCCACTTGAGAAGAGAGCATTTTGGCCCTCGTATGAAATTGCTGGTGTTGGTATTTCCTTTGGGCTCATACTTGCAACCTTTGTGGCAGTTGCTGTGTGGGTGCTCTACAAGCGCAGCCGGTTTGGTTTTGAAATTGGCATTATTGCCGACTCCCCACGCGCCGCTCGCTACATCGGTATTCGCACCAAAACCACCATCGTGCTTGTTACTGCACTGTCTGGTGCGCTCGCAGGTATTGGTGGCGCAAGCCAGGTAGGTGACTTCACGCATAACCTCGATGCAAAGGGCTTGCAGCTCAATAACTTTGGCTACACCGGCATTGTTGTTGCCGCACTTGCGCGCCTCAACCCACTCGGAGCCATTGTTGTTGCCATTTTGTTAGGTGGGCTCACCAACGCGGGCTACTCACTGCAAGGCCCCGACTTTCCAAGTGGTCTGGTGGGCACCTTGCAAGGTCTCATTCTCTTTACCGCAGTGGCTGGTGAAATTCTGATGAAGTATCGCGTGAAACGCAACACTGCAGCAAAGAAAGCGATGGTTGCATCGTGAACAACAGTCTTCTCATTGTCATTTTGGCTTCAGCAATTTTTTACGGTACCCCATTGCTCTTCGCTGCACTCGGTGGCGTCTTCACCGAACGCAGTGGTGTACTCAACCTTGGTGTTGAAGGCATGATGCTCATTGGCGGTGTGAGTGCCGCGTGGGCATCGCAACACGTTGGTGGTTCAGCGTGGTTCACCGTGTTTGCATCCATTCTCATTGCCATGTTTGCTGGTGGTCTCACAGCACTGCTTCACGCATTTTTGTGTGTCACGCTAAAAGCCAACCAAACAGTTGCTGGCCTCTCCATCACTATTTTCGCCGGCGCACTTGGCTTGTCGAGTTACTTTGCCAACGTATGGGAAGTTGCTTCTAGCCCAGTGCCACGCCCCATTCGTAAGCTCGACGTCTTGGGTCTTGGCGACACACCAGTACTTGGCCCACTGCTGTTCAACCACACCATTCTCACGTATGTGAGTTGGGTGCTTGTTGCAGTGTCGTCGTTCTATCTCTTTCGCACCAAAACAGGTTTGCAATTGCGCGCTGTTGGCGAGTCGCCACAAACAGCCGACGCAATGGGAATCAGCGTGGTGAAATACCGCTACTTCCACACCATTTTGGGTGGCATGCTCGCTGGCATTGGTGGCGCGTTCTACAGCCTCGCCATTGTTTCCACCTGGGTCGACGGCCTCACCAAGGGCGCTGGTTGGATTGCCATCGCACTTGTTATTTTCGGCTTCTGGCGCCCCGATCTCACATTGGTTGGCGCGTACTTGTTTGGTGCACTCCAATCACTCGGCACCACCTTGAAGGCACGTAGCTTTCATATTTCTGGCGACCTACTCGATGCGCTTCCGTTCATCATGACCATCATCGTTCTTGTATTGGTTTCTAGTCGTTTCGCTCACAAGCGTCTTGGCGCTCCTGCAGCTCTTGGCGTTCCGTACGAACGCGAAGAACGATGAGCACCGAGAACACTCCTACCGCGCTCACCAATACTTCAGCGGGGTTACGCCACGCGTGGCATCCGGTGTTGCGTAGTGCAGACCTTTTGCACAATGCACCACAACGTGTGGTGTTGCTCGGCGAGCCCTATGTGCTCACCCGCATCAACAACACACTCACCGCATTTGTCGACAAGTGCCCGCATCGCAATGCACGCCTCTCTGATGGTTGTGTGGTCGGCGAACATTTGCAATGCCCATATCACGGGTGGGAGTTCACTGCACAAGGTGACATTGCTCATGTTCCTGCACTCGGCACGGGCGCAACACTGCCGCCAAACACTGCACTATCACCCGCACGCGTTGTTGAGAAATACAACTTGGTATGGCTCGCTCCTGAAGAACCCATCACCGACATCATCAATATTTCAGAGTGGAACGATGCCTCGTTACGTCATGTGTGGCTAGAGCCCATCACTATCAATGCAGCAGCCGCACAATTCATCGACAACTTTCTCGACTTCGGCCACTTTCCCTTTGTGCATGCTGGCACCTTTGGTTCGGGTGAAGATGCAAACATTCACGAGTACTCAGTAGAAAAAGATGAGTCGGGTTGGGGTTTCGTGGTGAACTACGAACACACCATTGAAAACAATGAAGACCCACTTGTGGCAACTGGTGAGCACCCCCTCGTACAACCGCGCATCATGCGCTACGAGTTCACTGCGCCGTTCTCGTGCAACTTGCGTCTTGAGCTCCCTACCACTGGCATGGTGAACGCCATCGTTACGTTCTGTCAGCCCATCGACAACAACACCACATGTTTGTATTCCGTCATGCTGCGCAATGACTGTCCCACCGATGCTCTTGCACATGCAGCCGCTGCTTATGAAATGGATATTTTGGCTGAAGACCTCAAGGTCATTGAAGGTCTCTACGACAAAGTTGTTCCGTTAGAACGTGGTCAGGTACACACGCGCGCCGACCGCAACACCGTTGAGTTTCGTCGGATCATGCAACGAATACTTGGCGGAACGAGCAGGATTTGAACCTGCGGACCCTTGCAGGTCTCCTGTTTTCAAGACAGGTGCATTCGGCCGCTCTGCCACCGTTCCGTCTGAGATGTTATCGGGCAATATGGCTTCGCAAATGCTCGACCCAATCATCTGCTTCTTTCCAGCGGGTATCGGCATGCTCCCGGGCGCTGTGAGCCGCCTCACCAGCTGCCGGATACGAGCCAAAGAACTTCACTCCGCCTTGTTTTGCACGTAATTCGCGCAAGGCGTCGGCCATCAGCTCGCTGTCAATATGCCCATCGGCATACATAATGAAGCAGTAGTCACCAAGTCCACTATTTTTCGTGGGTCGTGAACTGAGATGCGACAAGTCGATGCGACGGGCAGCAAATTCTTGCAAAATGGAAATGAGGCTGCCTGGCTCGTTGGCACGCTGGAACACCACCACAGCAGTGCGGTCGTGCCCTGTTGCTTGTGGAATGAAATCTTTTCCCACCAACACAAAACGAGTTTGATTGTTTTCGTGATCAGCAATATTGCGCGCCACTACAGAAAGCCCATACAACTCACCAGCAACTTCAGGAGCAATTGCAGCAACTCCTGCAAGCTTTTCGGTGGCAATTTGACGTGCTGCTTCTGCCGTACTTGTTGCAGCACGCACCGTTGCCTCAGCTAAGTGCTTACGTAAATATGCATGACATTGAGCAGTAGCAACAGGCATCGACCACACTTCGCGCATATCGGCGAGTTGTGTACCAGGCAACGCCAGCAAACAATGTTCAATGTTCAGCACCACTTCACGCTGAATGAAAAGTTCGTGGTCGAACACCAAAGCGTCTTGGGTGAGATTCACCATTCCTTCAATGCTGTTCTCAATAGGAACAAAGCCAAGTGCTACTTCCCCCGCCTCAACAGCATCGAGCACGTCGGGAACCGTGCGAAAGGGCACAAGTTCACATTGTGCAAGGTCGCCCTGCGTCCGAGCAGCTTGTTCGGTGAAAGTGCCAAGCGGCCCCAAGAAACCCACCCGTGTGCCAGGGGCAACGGGGGTGGAAATAGGGCTTGCGGGGGTTGATTGTGCGCTCACACTGTGAAGGTTAGGCGCAGTGATGGCAACATGGAGGTGTGTTTGAAGAAACCCTGCGCCAAATGCTCGCCGACGTCCGCTCTGGGGCCGTCTCACCCGACGAAGCTGTGGCCCAGTTGCGCCGCCTCCCCTTTACGGAAGTGGGCGACGCGTTAGTCGACCATCACCGGGCCCTGCGCACCGGGGTGCCCGAAGCCATTTATGGCCCGGGCAAATCGCCGCAACACTGTGTCGACATTGTGGGCGAGCTGTTGGCCAACGGCAGCGGGCCCGTCATTCTCACTCGTGTTATTCCCGCACAACGAGAAGCTGTTCTTTCAGCGCATGCGTCGTACGGCATGCCCGAAGAAGCGTCGAACACCATGGCGTGGCGCCTACCCACTATCGATGCCTCTCGCCCTGCTCCGCGCGTGCTCGCCATTAGCGCCGGAACTTCTGACGTACCCGTGTTAGATGAATGTGTACTGACCTTGCGCGCCTATGGCTATGCACCTCAGCGCATTGTTGATGTTGGTGTTGCTGGTCTCCACCGCTTGCTTGTGCATATTGATGCCATTCAAAATGCCGACGCAATCGTTTGTGCTGCAGGTATGGAAGGTGCACTCCCCAGTGTTATTGGTGGCCTCACCGGTGCACCCATTGTTGCTGTGCCCACCAGCGTGGGTTACGGATCATCACTTGAAGGAATTACCGCACTCCTTGCAATGCACTCGTCATGTGCATCAGGAATTGCCGTTGTAGGTATAGACAATGGTTTCGGCGCTGCATGCGCAATAGCGCGAATGTTGAGAAGCGCTGCGTGAGCGCAGATACTCCACAATCTGCCAACACCGTTTGGGTCAATGCCAGTGCTGGTGTTGCTGGCGACATGTTGCTCGGTGCACTCATCGATGCCGGTGCCGACATTACTGAAGTGGTCAATATTCTTTTTGGCCTTGGTTTAGATGATTGGGCACTCACCGCAGAACCCGCAATGCGTTGCGGTATTGCCGCAACACACGTTGTCATTGTTGAGCATCATCACGATCATCACCATCACACGCATCGTTTACACAGCGACATTGTTGCGCTCCTCAATGCCGCCGACATTCCCGAGCGCGTGCGCGAGCGAGCACTTGCCACGTTTGCCGTGCTTGCGTACTCAGAAGCAGCCGTGCACAATGTTCCCGTTGAACAAGTGGAGTTTCACGAAGTCGGCAGCATCGACGCCATCATCGACATTGTTGGTACTTGTGCTGCAATTGAAATATTGGGCATCGACCGCATTGCCTCATCACCCATTGCCATATCGCACGGTGCCACTCGCAGCGCGCACGGCATTCTTCCCAACCCAGGGCCAGCTGTTGCCCACATGCTTGCAACACATGCGGTGCCCACGCGCG
>JANRCO010000048.1:22472-25819 GCA_030726975.1 Ilumatobacteraceae bacterium
CGCCTGCATATCGCTTGTCAGTTCGGCACGCAACGCCTGCATATCGCTTGTCAGTGCAATGCGCACCATTTCTAAATCTTTCGTCGTGAGCACACGCAGGTCGGCGACATCTGACCTTCGCGCAACATCACCCCACCCTGTTGGTGGCAAATGTTCCATAATGATGGCTGCCACCTCCTTGCCGTGTGCAGTACTCAAAGCTTCGTGCATCTGAAAGCGTTCTGCTTCAGTAATCGTCATCGTAAACCAATTCCTTCCCGTAGGCGACACCTTTATGTGTGCTTTTGCCCTGGGAACGTGGCAAGTATTTACAGCGGCAAGAACTCCTGGGTCCATGCCTTGAGTTCTTCGATGCTCGCTTCACCAGAGCGCCGGGCCAGCACTTTGCCGTCGCCGTCGAGCAAAAGGAGCCCTGGGTAGCCCGACACACCAAAGGCCAATGCCGCACCTTGGTCTTCGCTATCGGCCATCACTGGCCACGGCCAGCCCTTGTCAACAACCCATTGTGAAGGCGGCCAATTCGGCGCATCATCGCGAGCACCAGTGCTCACACCAATCACTTCCATATCACCGGGCATCGTGCCAGAATTTTTCCATTCAATGAGTCGTGGCACCTCTGCATTGCAGTGCGAACACCAATGTGCAAGAAACACCACCATCTTCGGCTTGCCTGTTGGTGCAATGGTAAGTGGCGTGCCATCAAATGCAAAACCCTTTAATACGGGTGCAACTGCACCACGTGCTGGGTCGTTGTTGGGGTCTTCCAATCCCGACAATATTTCTCCAGTTGCTTCAACAGTTTGATACTCCCCTGCAGCAGTTGCCGTTCCTGTTGCTACGGAATTAGTTGACTCTGTTTCGTCCGTCAATGAAACGTCGGCAGCTGTATTTGTTGTCGACGATGAACTTCCACCGCCACCTACAACAAGCACCACCGCAATAATTGCGGCAATGGCCGCAGCAACTCCAATAGCAATGAACTTTGTCTGATTTTTTTGAGCGGTCATAACTTCTCCATGTGTTGCGCAGTTTCTTTTACTTCACTCTTTTTTGTATACGTCGTGCAGAGCAATATAACAACGCTCACAAAACCACACAGTGCCATCAACGGTAACGACACAAAGCCAAAGCGTCGGAACCAAATGGTGGTGCATGGCACGTCAATAGCGCACACATTGCTTTCCCATGTGGGGTTCCACTCCAACAAGTAGTGGTACAACGAAATCACTGCACCTACAGCAGCAAGCGACACTGCATATGGCGTTACCTCTTGGCGTGCAGCAACTTTGTTTTTGCGAACAAGCGCCACCAGCAAAATCACAGCAAGTGGATACATGCACGCACGCTGATACCAACACAACTTGCACGGGTTGTAATTCGCAGCTTCAGAAAACCACAGGCTGCCAAACATCGCAAAAGCCGGCACCATAAATGCCAAGGGCAACGCCACAGGGCGAAAGGCTTCAACAAAATTGCGCGAGGCTGCAAAACGCTGCGAGGTGAGCCGCGCCACCAGCAAGACCAGCGACCCACCTACTGCAAAGAGCGCGAGTAGCGCCGAGAGCAGTTGCATGGTGTCGGTGTTCATATCTCTTAGTCTCACCTCGCTTCGCCTCAGTTCCCAACACCCCCGAAAAGAACCCAAAGTGATGTATTTTCCTCACTTTTCGTGAAAATGGTGCCAAGTGGCAAGATGAAGACTGTGTCACGCGTGAACTCCCTTGGCCTCGACGCCGTTGCTGCCTTGCGCACAACCCGCCGCAAGCACCGCGTGGAAGAAATGGAATGGTTCGAGGCTCTTTACCGCGTGTACCTCGCCGCCATTGCTATTGGCGGCACCATTCTTTTCCTCTCGGGTCTCATCAAAGACACCGAGCTCACCCCCGCCGAACTCACCATGGTTTCCCAACGCGGCCCCCATGTGCTCGGGGTGGTCATTGCTGTTGCGCTCTTTATCGGTATTCGTAGTGGCAACAACGGTGGCCCACTTGCTGTTGAAGAAGCAGAGGTGCGCCACTTGCTCCTTGCACCTGTTCCACATGCGGCAGTGCTGCGTCGACCCGCCATTCAACGTTTACGTTCCACTGCGTTTTCTGGTGCAGCAGCAGGAGCCGTTGCTGGCCAACTCGCCTCTCGTCGCTTACCAGGCTCATTCACCTCGTGGGCGTTCTATGGCGCAGTGTTTGGTTTGTGTGCTGGTCTCATTGTTGTAGGTGGAGCACTGCTCAGCCACGGCTTGCGTTTCAATAAATTGCTGTCGTCGTTTGTGGTCACTGCGCTACTTGCTTGGCAAGTTGCAATGGCGGTTCAACACACCTCTTTCCCCGGGCCATTCGATGCCTTTGGCAGCATGGCATTGTGGACCCTGCACCGCGAAGCAATTGACCTCATTGCGGTATTCGCCACCATTGTCATTTGTTCATTAGGAATTTTCACGGTGGGCAACTTGTCGCTTGAAGCTCTTTCCCGCCGCAGCAGTTTGGTCTCGCAATTGCGTTTTGCTGTCACACTGCAAGACCTGCGCACCGTTGTGTTGCTGCGTCGTCAGCTCAGCCAAGAACAAATGCGCGCTTCCCCATGGGTCACGCTCAAGCGTTCTGCAAAAACTTCGCCCATTGCGCGTCGTGGCTTGCAAAGTTTGTTGAAGTTTCCTGCACGTCGTTTGGTGCGCATGAAGTTGCTCATCGCTGTTGCGGCAATGTGCCAAGTGTGGGCGTACCGCGGCACTACTCCTGCTGTTGTAGCAAGCGGTCTGTGCCTCTTCGTTTTTGGTCTCGAAATTATTGAACCGCTCTCACAAGAGGTAGACAAACCCGACCGTACCGACGCTATTCCTATTGATCGTGGCGAACTCATGTTGCGCCATCTCATTGTGCCAACGCTGTTTTTACTGCCTTTTGGTGCACTTGGCATCCTTGTTGCTTACCTCTTTGAACCAGAGCCGATGACACTTGCCATTGCTCTCATCGTGGGTCTTCCCGCCATCGGTGCTGGAACCGCGGGTGCAATTATTAATGCAGTGAAAGGCGCGCCCGACCCAATGGGTCAAACCAACGAGAGCATGTTCATGCCACCAGAAGTTGCCGGCATGACCACCATGACCCGTGCAGTGTGGCCACCCATTGTTGCCATCTTGGGCAGCTTGCCCATTCTCGCCGTGCGCGAAGGTGTAGAAAATGGCGACAACGCAGTGGGTGCAGCACTACGCACCGCAATTGGTGTGGTGCTGCTCTTAGGTTTTGTTGGAGCATGGGTGCGTCATCGCGATGCTGCACGTCAATGGTGGAAATCTTTTGTTGACGGCGGAAAAAAATCTGCAATGGGTCAATCAGGAAAATGAACTGTCA
>JANRCO010000049.1 GCA_030726975.1 Ilumatobacteraceae bacterium
TTTCAGCATCTCATATCCATGTGTCACAACCTCCGGTTGTCTTCTTTAGTACATCCTGCTGCCCACAAAAACCAACGTTCGGAATCGAAGAACGGGCCCAGAAACACGGCAATAGAAAAAATGCAATACCCCCTCTGATTCCCAATAGCCTTGGGGCGTTATGAGCAATCAGACCCCTCCCGCCGTTCTGCCTGTGGCAAGTGACCCGTGCTGGTGTGGCAGTGGGCGCAAGTACAAGCGTTGCCATAAACCCCTCGAGGGGAAGATCCTTCCCGGGGTGGTGAGCCCTATGCGAACAGTGCCCGCAGATATTGCAAAGCCGCCGTATGCCGACACTGGTGAAGTGCCGCGCACAGAGGAAGCTCGCGTGAAGTCGCCCGAGGTCATTGAACGCATGCGTTATGCCTGCGACATGGCTGCAGAAATTTTGAAAATGGCAGGCGACTTTGTGAAGCCCGGCATGACCACAAATGACATCGATGTATTTGTGCATGAAGAAACCATCAAGCGCGGGGCATACCCCAGCCCGCTGAACTATCACCACTACCCCAAGAGTGTGTGCACAAGTTTGAATGAAGTCATCTGCCATGGCATTCCCGACTCAACCGTTGTGAACGATGGCGACATCATCAATCTCGATGTCACGTGTTACGTGAATGGTGTACATGGCGACACCAACGCAACTTTTTTTGTTGGCGAAGTTGATGAAGAGAGCAAACTTCTCACACGTGTTGCTGAAGAGTGCATGTGGAAAGGCATCGAGGCAGTTGTGCCTGGCCGCCCCATTAGCGACATCGGTAAAGCAATTGAGACACACGCAAAACTGCACAGAATGGGCGTTATTCGCGCATTTATTGGACATGGAATTGGTGAACTCTTCCATTCCGACATTCAGGTGTTGCATTACTACGACTCGCGAAACAACATGATCATGCGACCTGGCATGACATTCACTGTTGAGCCCATGATCAGCCTGGGAACTTGGCAGCACAAAATGTGGGACGACGATTGGACCGCAGTAACGGCCGATGGCAAGCGCACCGCGCAGTTTGAACACACGCTGCTCGTCACCGACACTGGTGTTGAAGTACTCACTGCTAAAGGTGCTGTGTCGCCAAGTGCCCCTTGGAAGCGCGGCTAAAAAGTGCTCGACAGCGATCGTTACATTCCTTTCACTCGCGATGAATGGGCCGACCTTCGCGCCTCGACACCGCTCACCATTCGCGAAAAAGATCTTGAAGCACTCCGTGGCATCAACGAAAGCATCAACCTCGATGAAGTTGCTGCTATTTATCTTCCACTCACTCGCTTATTGAATTTGTATGTGAGTGCAACACAAAACTTGCACAAAGTGTCGGCAACATTTCTGGGCACTATGTCTCCAAAAGTTCCCTATGTCATTGGTGTTGCAGGCAGCGTGGCGGTAGGAAAAAGCACTTTTGCCCGTATTTTGCAGGCTCTTTTGGCACGTTGGCCAGAACATTCGAAGGTCGATCTCATCACTACTGATGGTTTTCTTTTCCCGAACGATGAACTTGCCGACCGTGGTCTCATGAACCGTAAAGGTTTTCCCGAGAGCTACGACACCAAACATCTTTTGCAATTTCTTCGCGAGTTGAAAGCCGGCCACCCTTCGGTTTCAGCACCCGTTTATAGCCACGTGGTGTACGACATTGTTGATGGTGAACAAGTTGAAGTACGTCAGCCCGACATTCTCATTCTTGAAGGACTCAATGTTCTACAAGTTGGCAATGAAGCAAATGAGTTCGTTTCCGACTACTTCGACTTCTCTATTTACATTGATGCCAATGAAAGCGATATTCGCAATTGGTACGTCGATCGTTTCCACGCCTTACGCCAAACTATTTTTAGAGATCCCAATAGTTTCTTCAAGCACTTTGCCGATCTTTCAGATGACGAAGCAACTGAAGTGGCAAAAGGTATTTGGGCAGAAATTAACGGCCGCAACTTACGCGAAAATATTGACCCGACTAAAACGCGCGCTTCGCTTGTGATGAACAAAGGTAGCGATCATCGCATTACCGATGTTCAACTGCGCAAACTTTAACGATGCATTGCGTTTAAGTAGTTGTAAACCGTAATTCGCGAAACGCCCATCACATCGGCAACGTCTTCCACTGCGCGACGCAAAATGAATGCACCCTGGTCATCGAGTAGTCGAATTGCTCGCTGTTTGTCGTTACGTGAAAGATCTTTGAGTTTTCCGCCAAGTTCTTTTTCGACAGTGTCAATAATTCGATCGAGTGCACCATGCAACGGAGGAAGCCGGACTCCGGCTATGACATCTCCATCCCACTCAATAGGGATATCGCTCGGCGTAATGCCAGTTGGTGCAACAAGACTTGCACCTATTGCATCAAGCAACGGTTGCACCGCGTTTACCAATGGATGATCGGGCACGGTCATTGTTTTTGCGGCCCCACGTGAACGTTGACATGAGTAGCGCCATTGCCATATGCGGCTTCAAGGAGCGAACCTACAATTGATGCAACATTGCTCTCTTGTGCCGTGAAACTCGAACCGAAGGGTCCGAAGTCAACAACCACACCGAATTTTTCTACCGCAGCAACGGCAGCGGTAACGTGTTTTCCTGGGGCGCCTTCAATGAAAGGCTCGATGGTGAACTCAATTTCCAGCATGAGTGCCTACTTTCATCGCGATTCTTATCTCAAGGGTAGCGAGAACCTCGCGGAGTCACTTATCTCAAGATTATTTGTAAAGCCGGCAACACGAGCGCCTTGCTATCGGGAAGAAAATCGCGCTCTGCCAGGCGCTGCAACAAGTCGTTTTGCGATACCCATTCAATCGCGACCACTTCCCCATCGCGCAGCACCAATGGCCCGTCGTATTTCACCATGAAGCACTTGCCCACCAGGCTCACCTCGTCATCGCTGTAAGTGCCCACACCCATTTCAACAAGTGGTACGCCAGTAATGCCCACCTCTTCATCGAGCTCACGCAATGCAGCAGCGTCGTAGCTCTCGCCAGTAGACACCACTCCACCCACTGCGAGATCCCACCAACTGGGCCAAAGGTCTTTCATGGCACTGCGTTGGTGGACGAGCAACTCACCTGCAGAATTCACAACGGCAATAAAGACAGCTCGGTGGCGAAGAACCTGTGCCCGCATCTCTTTGCGGGTGCATTGATACAAAACATTGTCGTCGTGGTCAACAATGTCCACCAGTTCTTCACTTGCATTGTGCACACCTTTAGTGTGCCACCATATGGTGATGTCAAGCGCCTTATTCACTGGTCGACCAGCAGCAGACCTCGCCGAAGAACACGGCCAAAGTACTGAACTTCGAGCACAGGCTCTGAGTTTTCAAAAAGATGCCGTTGCGTTACGGCGTTCGTTGCACCGCCATCCTGAAATTGGAAACAATCTTCCCGTCACGCGTGAACAAGTGCTCACCGCACTCGATGGCCTCCCACTCGACATCACGTTGCACAAAACAACAAGTGGTATTGCTGCTTTGCTCACTGGCGACAAACCTGGGCCAACGGTGCTGCTGCGTGGCGACATGGATGCTCTGCCAATGCCTGAAGATACGGGGCTCGACTTTTCATCGGTAAATGAGAACATCATGCACGCTTGTGGGCACGATACGCACACCACAATGATGGTGCAAGCAGCGCGTGTTTTGTCGCAGCGTCAAAGCGATATCACCGGACGCGTGCTCTTTATGTTCCAACCTGGCGAAGAAGGTTACGCTGGCGCGCAGTTCATGCTCGATGAAGGACTCCTCGACGTGCCCAAGCACAAAGATGGAAGCGACTCGCCTATTACAGGTGCATTCGCATTACACATTGGCACCGAACTTCCCGTTGGCATGGTGGGTATTCGTGGCGGCTCAATCATGGCATCGAGCGACAAACTCACTATCAACATCACAGGAGCAGGTGGTCATGCTTCAGCTCCGCATCGCACACTCGACCCCGTTCCTGTTGCGTGTGAAATTGTTCAAGCGCTGCAAACAATGGTCACACGGCGTATCGATGCTTTTGATCCTGCGGTTGTCACGATTGCAAAAATTCAAGCCGGGACTGCTTACAACGTCATTCCTGAAACGGCATCAATTCAAGGAACTCTTCGCGCCGTGAGCGCCAAGACACGGAAAAATGTCCACACTTATATTGACCAACTAGCCAACGGCATCGCATCGGCGCATGGCATGAAAGCAGAAGTTGACATTGAACTCGGATACCCCGTCACCGTGAATGACCACCAATTCGCAGGTTTTGCGAGCGATGTCGCTACGGCAATTCTTGGTGATCAGAAGGTTGTGCAAATGCCTCACCCTGTAATGGGTGCAGAAGATTTCAGCTATGTGCTCGAAAAACTTCCTGGGTCAATGATGTTTCTCGGTGGAACTCCACCCGACAAAAACACAGCCACCGCAGCACCTAACCATTCAAACAGAGTGATGTTTGATGAAGACGCCATGGCAATCGGCGTATCTCTCTACTCAGCAATGGCCTTGCGCCACCTTGGCGTGCGCCTTACTTAATAACTAATGCATTTGGTGGTGATGCAACACCACTGGGCAAGTTCAGCGGTGCAGAAGTAAAGAAACCTTCGTAGCGGCCATCGCGTACGCAGTCGTCAGCTAATGCATCGAGGTCGAACATTTCACCAAGCGGTAAACCAAGCATGGGCAATATGAGTGTGTGCGTAAAAATTTCATGCATGCGGCGTTTGTCGGCACGCACTTCTGCTTGATGTTCAGGAGTGCTGTTTGCTCCGGGGGGCCATGCTTCAACCGCAGGGTTGTCGGCACCAAGTGCCGCAATATGCATGTTCCACAAAGCTGCCGCTGTTGCTTCACCTGAACGCAAACCTGGTGTTGCGAGGTCACGCGGTTGCGCAAGGTGCGCACGCATTTCTTCGCTTTGCTGTGTGTACCACTGCATCCAACCGGTACGCATGAGCAAAATATCGCCCTCGCGCAGTTCAGTTTCTTGATCTTCTAAACATTCCAAAAGTTCATGCGGCTCAATGGCGTCGGCAATGTC
>JANRCO010000050.1 GCA_030726975.1 Ilumatobacteraceae bacterium
CTACCTCACCTGGCCACGCCACATTGAAGTGCAGCTCGTCGGCGACCAACATGGCAACGTGGTGTGGGTTTCTACACGCGACTGTTCAGCACAGCGTCGTCACCAAAAACTCATTGAAGAAGCACCAGCATTCGACCTTCCCGATGGCGTTGAAGAAGCAATGGGTGCTGCTGCAGTAAAAGCCGCTAAAGCTGTTGGATACTTCAACGCAGGAACCGTGGAGTTCATCTTCCAAGACGGCGACTTCTTCTTCCTTGAGATGAACACGCGTTTGCAAGTGGAACACCCCGTTACCGAAGTCATCACCGGCATCGACTTGGTGGAATGGCAAATTCGCGTTGCCAGCGGTGAAAAACTTCCGATGACGCAAAAAGAAGTTCTTGCTGCACGTCGTGGTCACGCCATTGAAATTCGCATCAACGCAGAAAACCCTGCAGGCGGGAAGTTCCTCCCCTCACCTGGTCTTATTACCAAGCTTGTTACACCCGATGGTTTCGGTGTGCGCTTCGACGGCGGTTACGAGTCGGGCGACACTGTGAGCCAGTACTACGACAACCTCGTGGGCAAGCTCATTGTGTGGGGTAAAGATCGTCCAACAGCAATTGCGCGCACCATTCGTGCACTCAATGAAATGGTTGTTGAAGGCGTACACACCACCATTCCTGCCGACATTGCCATTTTGGAACACCCCGACTTCGCAGCAATGAAGCACTCCACCAAGTGGGTTGAAGAAGTGCTCGACTTGTCGAACGTGGGCACCTCTGCCCCCATTCCTGCAGGCGAAGCCGCTGAAGAACTCATTGAGCGTAAAACCACCGTTGAAGTCAACGGCAAGCGCTTCAACGTGAAGATGTGGGTTCCTGAAGGTCAAGCAGTTTCTGCTGGCCCAGCAAAGGCAAAGAAACCAGCACGTGCAGCATCAGCAGGTGGCGCAGTAGGTGGCACCGGCAGCGGCGACGTTGTTGTGCCCATGCAAGGCACCATCGTGAAAGTGCTTGTTGAAGTTGGCCAAGAAGTAGAAGTTGGTCAGTCGGTTGTTGTTCTTGAAGCCATGAAGATGGAAAATCAAATTCAGGCCGAGAAGTCGGGCAAAGTAAAAGAAGTAAAAGTCAAAGCCGGCGACACCGTTGGTTCTGGCGACGTCGTTGTTGTTATTGAATAATGCTTTTATTCAGCCGATTCGCTGAGTGCTTCAGCGAGCGACGGATGCACTAACAAACTGTCGAGCAAGTCGGCCACTTTCAAATTGGCTGTTACTGCTAACGCCACAACGCTAATGAGTTCGCCTGCATGGCGACCCACAATGCTGCCGCCCAACACCACGCCTGTGTTGGGGTCGGAAATGAGCTTCACGAAACCGCGAGGGTCGTTGTGAATGAGCGCTTTTGCAGTAGATGAAAACGGCACCTTCGTGACACGAATTTTGCGACCCGAAGAAAATGCTTCGGCTTCGACTAAACCGACATCGGCAAGTTCCGGCTCGGTGAATATTGCCGAAGCTGCTTTGTCGTAGTCAAGATGACGATGGTTTGCCTTCGTGCCCACCATGAGGTGCTCGGCAATTTTGCGACCCTGCATAGAAGCCACCGACGACAACGGCAACTTGCCACTCACGTCACCCGCTGCATAAATATGACCCACGTTGGTTTGGCAATGTTGGTCGATGTTGATGTAGCCGCGTGAGTCGAGTTCAACACCGGCTGCTTCTAAATTGAGACCCTCCACATTGGGCTCTGAGCCAATAGCAAGTACTGCATGCGTGGCACGCACTTCGCGACCGTCGGAACACTTCACCACTACTTCGTCGCCAATGCGCTCAATGCTCTCGGCGCGTGCGCCTTTCAACAGTTCAACACCTTTATTGAGGAAGGTTTCCTCGAGCACTGCAGCAGCTTCTGGGTCTTTGCCAGGAAGAACTTGTTGACGGCTCACAATGAGCGAGACCTGTGCACCAAAAGAGGAAAACATATGCACGAATTCCACACCTGTTACACCGGAACCGACCACCGCAATGCTCTGTGGAAAGATTTTTGGTGGGTAGCACTCGCGAGTGGTGAGAATGCGCTCGCCGTCGGGGGTGCACCACTGCGGAATACGTGGTCGCGAACCAGTGGCAATAATGAACGCATCGCCTTCAATGCGTTCTTCGCCAGCTGAAGTACGCACCACCACCGTATGTGGGTCGACAAAGCTTGCTTCACCACGAATCATGCGAATGCCTTGGCTGTCGAGCAGTTGCGTGGTGGTATTTTCCAACCGCGTGCGAATGCCATCGATGCGCTCTGCCAAATTGTCGACATCAATTTCAGCAACGTGTTGCTCTAAACCCATTCCCGCAAACCGCTTGGTGGCACTTACTGCCCCACCCGTTGCAATCATTGCCTTCGAAGGAATGCAGTCGAGCAAGTGTGCTGCGCCACCCATAATGTCGCGTTCAATAATGGTGACTTCGGCTCCAAGCCGTGCCGCCCATGTTGCTGCCGTATTTCCACCAGGGCCACCACCAATAATTACCAAACGAGTTGTCACGTTTTTAGGTTATCTCTGCGCACCCACGATCTAGGGGTAGTGCCCCGATGTTGTCAATGCGTTTACCAATAGTCATCAATTGTTAGTACCTAAAACCTACGCAGCAACTACGGTAGAGAGTTGTGAGCAGTGAACCGACCCCTCCCAAAGTCACCGACGACGAACCTATTGACGCGGCCGAACATGCCCGGGGTCTTGCCCTCGAGCGCTCACGTCGTTTGGGCCAACTCGACGCCATGCGTAGCGCAGGCACCAATCCCTACCCTTACCGCTTCGATCGCACACACACCCTTGCCGACATTCGTAAAGAGTTCGGTGCTTTAGAAGCAGCCACCGAAACTGAGGTGCATGTAGAAGTAGCTGGGCGCATGTTGTTGAAGCGCGACCAGGGCAAACTCATTTTCGCTTCGCTGCGCGACCGCGATGGCGACATTCAATTGTTTGTTTCTAAAGCCATTGTGGGCGATGAATTGTTCGACGCCATCAACGCCCTCGACCTTGGCGACTGGGTGGGCGTTTCTGGTTTAGTCATGACCACACGCAAGGGCGAGTTGTCAATCAAGGTCAACACACTCGTTTTACTCGCTAAAGCAGTGCGGCCACTGCCCGACAAATGGCACGGCCTCACCGACCCCGACACTCGTTACCGCCAGCGCTACGCCGACCTTATTTCCAACGACGAAGCGCGCCGTGCCTTTGCCATTCGCCACGCCATTATTGCGTCGTTCCGCAAAACGCTGTCGGCAAAAAGTTTCATTGAAGTAGAAACACCAGTTCTGCACGCTGAAGCAGGTGGCGCACACGCTCGCCCGTTCAACACGCATCACAACGCGCTCGACATGCCGCTCTTTTTGCGCATTGCACTTGAACTGCACTTGAAGCGCCTCATTGTTGGCGGCATGGAACGCGTGTATGAAATTGGCCGCGTGTTTCGCAACGAAGGCATCTCTACACGCCACAACCCCGAGTTCACCATGATGGAGCTCTACCAAGCATTTGGCGACTACAGCGATGTGATGGCCATTACCGAAGAACTCTTCGTTGCCGCCGCTCACGACGCCATTGGCACCACCATTGTCGACATCAATGGCACACCAACCGACTTGGCCGAACCTTTCCGCCGCGTACGCATGATCGACCTCGTTGCTGAAAAAACAGGCGTAGCAGTTCACCCCTCAATGGAGCGTGAAGAATTACGTGCGCTTGCTGAAAAGCACAATGTGCATGTGCAGCCACAATGGGGCACTGGCAAAATGATTGAAGAGATGTTTGAAGCACTTGCCGAACACGAACTCATGGCCCCAACATTTGTTACTGGCCACCCCGTGGAAATTAGCCCCCTCGCCCGAGTTGACCGCAACGACCCATTCCTTACCGAACGCTTTGAGTTATTCGTAGGTGGCCGCGAACTTGCCAACGGTTACAGCGAGCTCAATGACCCCATTGAACAACGCTTGCGTTTTGAAGACGAGCAAAAAGCCAAAGAAGCTGGCAACGCCGAAGCAGGTACTGTCGACGAAGACTATTTGCGTGCTCTCGAGTTCGGTATGCCACCAACGGGCGGCCTGGGCATTGGCATGGATCGTCTCACCATGCTCATTGCTGGCGTGCCCACCATTCGCGACATCATCTTGTTCCCCACACTTCGCCCTGAAGTTTTTGAATAACACCAGAAAGGTATTCCTATGACCACTTCCGCTTGGGGCGTTGGCCTCGCCACCGTGGCCGCCGACGGCACCGTTCTCGACACACGTTTTCGCGCATTGGGTTTTGGCGATGCCATTCCCTCCGATGCACCACGCAGCAGTATTGCCGCAGCCGCACCCGGCGACCCCGAACGTGGCGTTGCTTTTCAACCAGTAGAGCTACTCATCGATACCACTACAGCACCCACTAGTGCAAGTGATGTGTATTTGCGTTTGCACTTGTTGTCACATCGCATGGCCTTGCCACGCACGCTCAACCTCGATGGCGCCTTTGGGCTTCTTGCCAACGTTGCATGGACCAGCCGAGGCCCTGTTGCCCTCGACCAACTGGAAAGCATCACCTGGAACTTTGCACAACGCGGCGACTACCTCGTGGTGAATGGTGTCGACAAGTTCCCTCGCATGACCGACTATGTAGTGCCATCGGGCGTACGCATTGCCGATGCCAGCCGCGTGCGCTTAGGTGCTCACTTAGCTGCAGGCACCACCGTGATGCATGAAGGTTTTTGCAACTTCAACGCCGGAACACTTGGCGCCTCCATGGTGGAAGGTCGCATTTCTGCTGGCGTTATTGTGGGCGATGGTTCCGACATTGGTGGCGGAGCGTCCATCATGGGCACGCTCTCGGGTGGTGGCAAAGAAGTCATTTCAGTTGGCGAGCGTTGCTTACTTGGCGCCAACTCGGGCCTTGGCATTTCACTAGGCGATAACTGCATTATTGAAGCAGGCCAGAATGTAACAGGCGGAACCCTAGTGCGCCATCCCGATGGA
>JANRCO010000051.1 GCA_030726975.1 Ilumatobacteraceae bacterium
GTGCTGCCGTTGTGCCGCGAGTGAGCTTTGGGTTTTTTGGTACGTCGTACTGGGGCTTTAGTGCGGGCATCGAGATGCTTTTCATTCCGCTATTGGTTGTTGCTATTTACGTTGCCTGTGCATCGTTGGCATCGCGGTACTGGATGGCACTCGTTGGTTTAACACTCACCTTGATGTTCCCCTTCACCGCAATGGGTGGGTTCACCAAAGTGCTAGCTGGTGATTCGATGCTCTTTGTATACCGCTTTGCATCAATTGCGCTTGTCACCGTGGGCGTGTTGCTGTTTATACGCAAGACCTCGTGGCAACGTGCTTTATTCTTTGGTGTTGCACTCACCACGTCGGTGGTTGCGGGTGCAGAAATGGTGGTCTTTGCTACTGCTGCATGTGTCACCATATTTTTGCGCGATGCCGCTCAATTGCAGCGGTGGCGCTATTCGCGGCTTCCTCTTTTGCAATTGTTTCGTTCCACTTTGTATGCGGCGAGTGGTGTAGTTGCAAGCATCGGAGTGGCATCGGCAGTGATGATGTATTTCGATGCGCTGAGGGGCTATGTGAACTGGTGGCGCATTTTCCCATTCCAGTGGTACATCGAAACAGGAGTGCCATTTAATAGATGGCCAAACCTTGCTGAATTTGCGTGGGGAACAGAATGGATTGTGCTATTCGCCGTTTCCATTGCCATTTTAAGCGTGGTGTGGTTTGTGGTGTGGCGCATTCGTTCGGACCGCGCACTACGCAATGAAGATTGGGTCGCTGTTGCATTGGCGCTGGGCAACTTGTTGTTTATGCAAAAGACGTTGAACAGACCCGACTCTCACTTTCTGCAGTCGCTCATTGTGAGTATGCCATTGCTGTTTTATGTTGTGACACGAGTGGTGGGCACCATTAGCGATTCAGTGCAGGCGGCTTTTCATCACACGCGCCGGCGCGCATCGTTACATACAGTTGTTTTCGGTGTGCTCACGGCGGCGTTGCTGTTTCCTTTTATGACCACAGCTGATGTTTTGAATAACCAAGTACACAATGCTGGTGCACAAGTACAACCTGTGACGGCACAGAAATCTCAATTTGCGCGTATGGGTTACTCGCAAGAGGGCGAGTTTTTAGAGAACTACCGCCAGCTGCGATTGTTCCTAAAGAAGAACATTGGCCTTTCTGCCAATATTTATGACTTCGGCAATGTGACAACCGTGTATAACTTCTTGCTGAACAAGAAACCGATCTCGCGTTATAGCTATGTGCTTCAAGCTTCTACCGATGTGGCCCAAAATGAAGTAATTGACTCGTTGACTTATCAAGAACCAGAAGTGGTTTCCTATGGCTGGGATAACCCGTTGAATGCTTGGGATGAAGTGTCGAACTCTGTACGCCACTGGGCCATTAGTGAGTATCTCTTGCGCAACTATTCCCCATGGAAGCGCATTGGCGGGAAGAACTTTGGCAATTTGTTGTTCCTGCGTAATGATCTGAAACCAGGTGAGGGGTTGCCCCTCGATGCAGTTCCTGCGCAAAGCGGAAGTGAGAAGGCAGCAACGTTGCGCAGTATGAATACGTGCAATTGGGGAGTGTCGTCGAACTATCTCACCTTTGCTCCGACCAAGCCTGGAGTGCCTATTAAGAGTGAACCTGTGAAGGGAATGCTCACCGTATTTGGCTGGGCAAAAACGGTTGATGATGAAGCAGTCACTATTGAAGTGAAGTACAACAACACTTTGGTGTTTTCTGGGCAGAGCTCCAGTGAGCGAGACGACCTCGCTATTCGTGGAGTGGTTACTGGCAAGAAATCGGGGTTCCGGTTTGATATTCCTGTGACGGGAAACATTACCGACACCACCTTGGTGAGCGTGGAGCAAGTGAATGCCGCAGGCGTGCGCGCGGCCGTTCCTTTTGTTGCCGCACCTGGCGTGAACGACGCCACCGGTGAATATGGGGTACAGCTCGATGCATCGCCCGATGGAAAACTTCAGGTGGGCGCGACGCGTAAGTATGTGGAGCGCGTCACGCTTCCTGAGAACTACCGTGCGTTCGATTGGATTGTTGCTCAATCAGACTTCGGCTTTAGCAACGACAGTTTCTCTCTTTACGACGTGGCAGGCGATAGCAACCGGTCGATTAATTTCTCCACTTTGCGGCCTAAAAACCTGGCTGCCGCCCGCGTGAGCTCTTGCCCCACTTGGTACGGCTGGGAAAGCAATGTGGTGTATTTGCAGCACGATAAAGAGCAGGTAAACGTTCAACTGTCGTTGGTGAAGTAGTAACCTCAATGCAATGTCAAGGCTTTTCGGCGGTCTCCGTATTGGTGCAGTGGTTGTTGCCTATAACGCGGAAACAACGCTCGAGAAGGTTCTCGACCGCATTCCTGCCGATGTCGCTGCTGAAGTTTCAGCCGTATTGGTGTGTGACGACGCCAGTGCCGACTCCACTCATGAAGTAGCACTTGCCTACCAGCGCTCGAATGACCACTTGCCACTCCACATTGTGCGCCACCCGGTGAACCTGGGTTACGGGGGTAACCAAAAGGCCGGCTATCAGCTCGCCGCCGAGATGGGTCTCGATGTGGTGGTGCTATTGCACGGAGATGGCCAGTATGCCCCCGAGTTGATGGCCGAAATGGTGAAGCCCATTGTGGAAGATGGGGCCGACGCCGTTTTTGGTTCACGCATGATGAACAGCGGTGCCGCACGTGAAGGTGGCATGCCGCTCTACAAATATGTGGGCAACAAAATTCTCACCCGCTATGAAAATGCCATGACGGGGGCAAGCCTCACCGAATGGCACAGTGGTTACCGTGCGTATCGCGTTTCAACATTGCAGAAAATTGCTTTGGCGAAAAACTCTGACGGTTTTGATTTCGATACACAAATTATTTTGCAGTTGCTCGATATCAACTCGAAAATTGTGGAAATTGCAATTCCCACCTATTACGGCGACGAAATTTGCTACGTCGATGGTATGAAGTACGCCAAAGATTTGTTTAAACACTCCACGCAATATCGTTTGCGAAAAATGGGCTTCGGGCACGACGAGAAGTTGCAAGGTGATGTTGCTTATGAATACAAGAGCGACCCTTTGTCGTCACATGGGCAAATTGTGAAGTATTTGTGGGGGCGTAGCTCTGGCGAAGTGCTCGACCTCGGTTGCTCCGACGGTTTGCTTTCAATGCAAATGAAAAGCTTGGGCTACACCGTGACCGGCGTTGACCTTGAAGAACACCCACAAGTATTTGGTCGTGTCGACAAATTTGTTCAGGCAAACCTTGATGCTGGTTTACCTGAAGGCTTACCTGCAGCAATTGATGTGGTGGTGTGTGCCGATGTGCTTGAGCATGTGCGCCAGCCAGAGTTGCTACTTGCCGAGCTTGCACCGCGGTTGGCACCAGGTGGAGCAGTACTTGCCAGCATTCCAAACTTCGGGCACTGGTATCCACGCATTCGCACCGTTTTCGGCATGTTTGATTACGACCATCGCGGCATTCTCGACCGCACTCATGTGCGCTTCTTTACGCGCCGCAGTTTTGAGCGATTGGCAAAACAAGCGGGCTACACCGTGCATCGCGTGGGTGCAACAGGCTTGCCTTTCGATGTAGCCGACCGCGGTGGAGCAGGCAAGGTGTCGAACAAGTTGAAGCCCATTCGCGCTATCGACCGAATGCTCGTGAAAGTACGTCCGCAGTTGTTTGCGTATCAGTTCCTATATGAGTTGAAGCGTTAAACGCTGCACCGGGGAAATACATTTTGTTGAATAGTCTTGCTTCGGTAGTGAATGTGACAGCACTGGAAGGTGCCTTGCGTGAACAGTCGCACGCCACTGCTTCGCCCTATGCACACACGGTGATAGAAAACTTTTTGCAACCAGAAGTTTTTGCTTCAGTACTCACTGAATTCCCAGCAGTAGACCCCAGTAAGTGGACCAACTACGCACATGTGAATGAGCGCAAGTTTGCCAACCCACGAAGCGAAACATGGGGCGCCACTATGCAGCAAGTTGCCGAAGTGCTGAACTCACCAGAGTTCATTGCGTACTTGGAACATCTCACGGGCATTAGTGGCCTCATTGCCGACCCTTCTTTTGAAGGTGGTGGAATGCACCAAACTATTACGGGTGGATTCTTAAATATGCATGCCGATTTTTCGGTGCACCCGCATCACCGGGACTGGAGCCGACGTGTGAATTTGTTGTTGTACTGCAATGAGAATTGGTTGCCTGAATATGGTGGCGACTTGGAATTGTGGACACGCGATATGAAGCGTTGTGAAAAGCGTGTGGCACCCATTGGCAACCGCGTGCTCATTTTTAATACCGACGCCGATTCTTTTCATGGTCACCCCGACCCACTCACGTCACCTGTAGGTGTAGCGCGTCAGTCGTTGGCGTTGTATTACTTCACTGAAGAAGAAGCACCAGTGGTGCATTCCACGAACTACAAGGCGCGACCAGATGATGGCGCAAAACGTGTGCTCATTTATGCCGATAAAAAAGTTTTGCAGGCATTCGACTGGGCAAAGCGTCGCTTCAATTTGTCGAATGACGTTGCTGGCAAGGTGCTAGGTGTTGTTGACAAGTTGCGCCGCAAGCGTAAATAGTGTGCGCTAAGAGCGCTTGCGAATATTGATGCTCTTGCCAACAGAGCTATTGCAGTTGCCGGTGGCAAGGTCGAAACGCCAGCCGTGCAGTGAGCACACGAGTTCGTTGCCCTCAATGGAGCCAAAAGTGGCGAGGTCGGCTTGGCGGTGTGGGCAATAACGCTCCACTATGTAATCGCCTACTTGAACTTCATCTTGTGACATGGTGGGCTCTGTTGCTCGTC
>JANRCO010000052.1 GCA_030726975.1 Ilumatobacteraceae bacterium
TGGCACGAGCAACTTTAGAGTCGGTGGCATTTCAAACCCGCGATGTCATTGAAGCTATGACAAAAGCAACGGGGATCACCCTCACCGAACTACGTGCCGATGGCGGAGCCACCGACAATTCCTTTCTCATGCAGTTCCAGGCCGACCAACTGCAGGTGCCGGTGGTTTTACCTATTGACCGCGAAACCACGGCGTGTGGTGCAGCGTTCCTTGCTGGTCTTGGCATTGGTGCTTGGGCAAGCACGACAGACATTTCTGCGCAGTGGGCAAGCAACGTCACGTATCTGCCCAATAACGAAAACCTCAGCGTCGTCGATGCATCTCATGCCCAGTGGCTCAATGCGGTGCAAAGAGTACGTGCTACTCAATAACTTCTTTACCCAGCAGTGCCGCCCCAATTGCACCTGCTTCATGGCCCAATTGAGCAGTCACCACAAGCGGTGGCGGGCGCAACTCTGACGGCGGCATTTGTTTTCCCAGTGCGTCGGCCACAAAATGTCGCAACACCGCAGATGACCCGAGCCCACCGCCAAGCACAATCACTTGAGGGTCGAGCGTATTGACCAAGTTGAAGAGGCCAAGGGCCACCCAACTCGCAAACCCCTCCAGAATGCGCTGCGCCTCAGCGTCTTCTTGCACCACACGCAACAAAATTTCTTCACCGCTCACACTGTTGGCCATGCGCCGTAGCGCCGAACCCGATGCGTATTGCTCCCAACATCCACGTCGCCCACATGGGCACACTTCCCCACCGTGCAGCACAATGTGGTGTCCGCTCTCGCCAGCAAAACCGTGATGACCGCGCATCACTTTTCCATTGGCAATGAGTGCAGCACCAATTCCTGTGCCAATAGTGATGACAAGAGCATCGTCGCAATTGCGAGCTGCTCCATTTTTCCATTCAGCAACACCGGCGCATGTTGCGTCGTTATCTACAACAACAGGAATACCCAGTTGGCTCGATAGCAGTTCGCGCATTGGCAACTGACGTACTTCAGGAAGGTGTGGGGCAAGATACACCACTCCATCACGCGACACCGTTCCGGGCATCCCTACCCCAAGCGATGTTGCTGCTTGACCTACACGTAATGCGAGGGCGGCACATAAGTCGGCGACTTCTTCCACAACACCAACACCTGCGGCAGTGGGAAGCGTGAGTGAATCGAGAACAGAGCCATCACTGTTGAGTGCAACTGCTAGACACTTGGTGCCCCCAACATCTACACCAATTGCAACCATGTTGAAAGATGAAAAATGCTGTTGTGCGGCCTTACGACTCGCAGCGTGCTTTCAGTTCATTCAACGTATGCAAAATGCGATTTTCGGCACGCCGCTTGACAAAACCCGGAAGCGGAATGACCAAATCGATGGAAAGATCGTAAGTGACAAGAGTTCCATTGTTTACTGGTTCAAACATGTAGTCGCCATCAAGCGTGCGCATGATGTCGCCATCGACGAGTTTCCACTGAATGGCAAGTGGGGCATCTCTGTAGCTATAACCAAGCGTGTAGTGGGTGCTACGGCCGAGCGCCGAAGCGCGAAACTCAACTCGCGAGGCTCGACCCTGCGCGTCGCGTTCAAGCACAACGGCATCTTTCAGGTCTTTCGCCCATTCGGGGTAGCGCTCGAACTCGGTAGCAATGGCAAAGCAGTGCTCAGGTGAAGCGGCAATGACGGTGGTTTGTTTGGCAGTATCGGCCATGGCTCCATTGTTACCGATGGCGCATGCAATTGCACGTTTATTCGGCAGCAGACTTCAATTGTCGAGGGCCAAAAGTACCGAACTTGCCTGCCCATAGCCCATTCAACCCAATTCCGAGCATCGGAACCATCACTGCAAATGCCATGACGCTTCCGGCTTTTCCATCGGTAGAAGGCCGCGCCAAGGCAACACCTAAACCAACAACACACTGCACAGCGAGGCAATACCACATTGCTAAACGCACATTTTTCGGAGCAACTTCACCCGCCAAGAAGAAGAGTTGAGTCACGGAAATTTCTTCTTCTCTGCTGCGCTGCACTGCCGTAAAATAGCCAAGAAGAAAAGTAGCGACCCCGAGGGCAAAGAGCCCAAGGCTCACTGCGACAATGACCACTCGCCAAGCTGAGGTAAAAAGAATTGCACTAACGACTGCAACAACAGCAAAGACCGCAGTAAATACTCGATTACATAAAACGATTTTGTTCATTACTTGTCTTTCCTCACAATTGCGACAGAGTATTCCATAATCGGGCAGTGAGCACATCGTAGGAAAATCTCTCAACAGCGCGCACTCGTCCTGCGTTGCCCATTTTGTGACGAAGGTCGGGACTATTGAGCAACAACGAAAAGGCCTGCGCTACTTCGTCGATGCTCGTGGGGTCTTTCACCACAATGCCCGATACACCATCGTCGACGGCTTCGGCGGCTCCGCCACTACTTCCTGCAACTTGAGGTACCCCACAGGCAGCGGCTTCCAGAAACACAATGCCAAATCCTTCTTGCTCAAGCCCGCCCCACCTGTTCCGGCACAGCATGGTGAAAATATCGGCACACCCATAGAGAAGTGGCATGTCTTCAAAAGGAGTGCGGCCCAAAAAGCGCACAGGAGCTCCTTGTTTTTTGGCAAGTTCGTTTAACCGTTTTGCATCGCGCCCAGCACCCGCAATGAGCATCTCGAGTTGCGGACGATCGCGCGCGAGCCGTGCAACGGCCGAAATAGCAATATCGAACCCCTTGCGTGGAACAAGACGACTCACACCAACAATAAGCTCTGCACTGGGCGAAACACCGAAGTGTTCACGAGCCGAAGCACGCTCAACAGGGCTCAACACACGGAAGCGCTCGGTATCGACGCCTGGCTGCACCACAGTTGTGGCAAGGTCACGGCCCGCGGCTCGCACCGCTTCATCGGCCGGATACTGACCTGCTGCAACAACATGAATGGAGTTGCGTAAGACACGACCCAATATTTGATGCGTGCCAGGAATACGCCCCGGCACTGTGACTTCGGCCCCGTGCACCACAACTGCGTAGGGCAGCTCTAACGACGGCCCAATAATGCCGAGTGGTACTGCAGGGTCGAGCACTACGAAGTCGGCCCCAACACGCTTTGCCATCTCGTTAATGCGTTTCACCATGACTGGGTGTGGCAACAGCACTGGCTCACGTGTGCGTTCGATATGAAATGGCTGTGTGGTATCCCACTCTTTTGCGCCTTCATAAGGCGAGGTGAGAACAGCAAAAGAATCACTTGGCAACCGACGCCACCATTCCCACAACAACGACTGAATGCCACCAATTTTTGGCGGGAAGTCGTTCGTTACTAAGAGGTGGCGCGAGGTCATGCTTCTCTAGTGTTGCTCACGCACGCCTGGCAGACGGTGCAATTCAAAAGTGACGTCGGGATCTTCGTCGTGGCTCGGGATGATGGAACTCATCCCCAATCGCGACGCTGCCCATATCGCGTGGGCCCGCAAGATGGGGTCGGCACTGTGCACATGGGCAGCCACGACCGCTTGTGCTTTTTCGTTGTGTAGCGATGCAGTGTTTCCAATGACCACCAACGCATTGCGGCGTACCCATCGCGGATCGCGACCCGCGATGTACCAACGGCCGTAACGCTCCAAAATTTCAGCATCACTGAGGGCAAGTAACTCAAGAACATCGACCACAATTTGGGCATCGCTGGCAACAGTTTCATGTTGTGCAAGACGCATGCTGGGCGGGCAGGCATCTTGGCATGAGTCGCAACCATACATTCGCGCCCCAATAGCTTCGCGATACTGCGGCGCAATGATGCCGGGCTTTTGCAGTATCCATGCCAAACACTTTCCTGCATCAATCACTCCCGGTTCCACAATGGCTCCTGTTGGGCACGCATCAATGCAACGCTTGCAGGTTCCACAACCATCTGACACCGTTGCAGATGGCGTGAGTTCGGCAGTGGTGACAACGCAACCCAACACAAACCAACTGCCTGCACCGTTGATGAGCAGGTTGGCATTTTTGCCAAACCATCCGAGCCCCGCAAGATACGCAACTTCACGGTCGACGATGGCATTGCTATCGGCAAATACCATAGCTTCATGGCCATCGCTGCGCAGTTGCTGCGCAACAACCGTGAGCGAATCGCGTAGTGATGCGTAATGATCGGACCAGGCATAACGAGCAACATCACCAAACACTGCGTCGGTCATTTCAGAAAGAGCCGGCAATGGCACATCGGCGAAATAACTGCGTGCCCCCACCACAATGCTGCGCGCATGAGGAAGAGCCATCTCGGGAGTGGTGGAACGAACGGGGTTGCGATACGTGAACTGCATGGTGTCGCGCAATCCACGCGCTTCACGCTCGACCAACGCTTCACGTGCTCGCAGTAAAGGTTCAGCAATGGTGAAGCCGACGCGATGCAACCCAGCCGACAGACCTACCTCGGAGAGGTGCTGTGTGTAGCTACTTTGAGATTCAACTGACTTCACGATGACGAAGCGTAGGCACCAAACCCGCAGAAGCGAGCAACCTCACGGCACGCTCTTCTTCAAAGCTGAACACCACCGCATCGCCTGGCTCATGATTGAGGAGATACGAGACCACGCAGTCGCTACAGGCATCGCTTTCATGCATCACACACGTGTCGCACGAGATGGTGAGCGGCGAAGAAGTAACGGGAATTGAGGTGCGTTGTTCCATGCCCACATATGAGCAAAGGGGTGTGACAGAGCTACAACAAGTGTGCGCCAACAGTGTCGATACTGAGCACCTTTGCCAAACCCTGAGCAGGAAGGCTTTGGGCAATACGTGCAGCCTCACCCACAGGGCAAAACATGGCAACGCTCGGCCCCGAGCCCGACAACCAACCACAAATGGCCCCCGCACTCAACCCTGCATCGAGTGCTGCTTTGCTCTCTGGCACTGCCGCAAAACGAATGTCTTGATGTAAGCGGTCAGCTGTTGCTACAGCGAGAGCTTCAAGGTCTCCCGAGTTCAATGCACCCACCAGTAGCGCGGTGTGGGAAATATTAAATGTTGCGTCGGCAAGACTTACTTGGCTCGGCAATTTTGTTCGCGAAGCATGTGTTGAGGTCGACACAGAAGGAACCCACACCACCACTTCTACTGCGCAGTTATTCATGATGTTTGCAGCAAATGTGCCGTTGGTTCCCACCACTCCGCCCAGGAGCGACGCAGCAACATTGTCGCCGTGACCTTCAAGGCCTGCAGTTGCTGCTAAAACTTTCTGACACCACTGCGGCGAAAGTAGTGCTCTTGCATCTTGCTGCACTGCTGCAAGGAGCGCCCCTCCCACTCGCACTGCCCCGCTATAACCAAGGCCACGACCCATGGGAATATCGGTGCGTACAGAAATATCTCCGACGCCACCAAGTTCACGAAAGGCAATGGAGGCTGGGTGAAATTCATCGGCAACAACATCGCCTTTTTCTGCCTCGCGCACCGTTGCATACAAAGACAGCGCCATGGCGATTCCATCGAACCCCGGGCCCAAATTGGCCGAGCTTGCGGGAACACGCACTGCCAACGAGGAAATGGTTACTCCAAACGCTCAGCAGCTGAAGTGCTTGCGACAATGAGTTTTTGCAGCACCGCAGATGCTTTACCTGTGTCAATTGATTGCTCGGCCAACACGCGACCTACACCGAGCGACGCAGCAACTCCAGCAACATGCAGTGCTGCTGCAGCATTCAACACCACCGTGTCGCGAGCCGCGCCAGCTTCACCGGCCAATACCGCACGAGCAATGCGTGCATTTTCTGGTGCGTCTCCGCCAACAATTGCCGACAGTGGTTGTGACAACAGTCCGATGTCGGAACAATCAACTTTCAATTCGCTGACTTCGCCGTTGCGCAATTGCATCACGAGCGCCGGGCCAGCAAGTGTGAGTTCGTCAACACCACCTTGCGCGGTTCCGTTGCTTCCATGCACTACCCACGCGGAAGTGACTCCCCGAGAAGACAATGCTTCAATCATCGGGCGCATCATCCATGGTGCGGCAACGCCCACCAACATGGAAGAGATGGGCGCAGGGTTTGCCATCGGGCCCAGCAAATTGAACGCTGTGGAAATTCCAATTTCGCGGCGCGATGGCCCCGTGTAGCGAAATGCAGGATGAAAACGAGCAGCAAGACAAAAGCCCATACCGGCTTCATCAATACATTGGGCAACTCCAATGGGGTCGAGCTCAATGGCAACGCCAAGTTCTTCAAGAACATCGGCTGCACCACATTTCGATGAAGCAGCACGGTTGCCGTGCTTACATACCGGCACACCAGCACCAGCCACCACAAGTGAAGTGACCGTGGAAACGTTGAAAGAATGGCTTTGGTCACCACCGGTACCCACAATGTCGATGGCGCGATGAGCGAGTTCGGGCGCAAGATCTACACGCTGACCAGCAGAACGTACCGCACGCAACATGCCTGATAATTCGGTTGCAGTTTCACCTTTGGCACGTAAAGCAACAATGAACGCGGTCATTTGAGAGGCTGTTGCTTGCCCATTTAAAACGTCGGTAATGGCCGCTTCGGCAATTTCGGCCCCAAGGTCTTTTCCAGAAACAAGCGTTCCCAGAATGCCTGGCCAACCCCCGTATTGAGCAATATCGAGCGAATGCGAAGAAGTCACTCGCTCATTCTTACGCAGACCGACGGCGTTGACGCACAATGCGTCGACGTTCGCGCTCTGTGGTGCCGCCCCACACACCTTCTTTTTCACGACTGGCCAAGGCATGTTCAAGACACGACACCCGCACATGGCAGGTATCGCAGACCGCGATGGCGATTTCTACTTGGGCTTCGTCGCCTTCATCAGGAAAAAAGACCGCAGGATCGAGACCCTGACAGGCCCCTTTTTGTCGCCATGAAAGATCGATGACTGTCACGTTGTTCCCCCACCGTGTTGCAGTTCACCCCGGAAAAGCCCCGGAATGTGTTCTGTGTGACCCTCGCCGCGCATCCCCCGATACGTGACGAACGTCTCACCTCGCTTACCTTACGTTGCGCTCTGCAAGTAACGCAAACTCTGGGAAAAGAATTAGCTATTTGACTGCAGGTCGATGAGGAGTTCCCCAATTGTGGAATCGGCTAACTCAATTACTTCCAAATAGTTGGGGTGAATACAGCGTAATTGCACGGGACCACTGGCAAAAGTGACCACTTGTTCTGGAGTGAAATCGAAGTGGATGTAGTGCACAGCCGCGGTGATGTCTTCACGGGTAAGCGCAGCATCGTGTTGAGCGTCGGTGACCGGGTGCACTTCAGTGCCGTCGCTGAGTACGACAACAATGGAGCGCTCGATGCCTACTAATTTTGGCAACCATTCACGCATGGCTGCTTCGGTAGTGATTTCAATGAAGACGGTGCAGCTCAGCTGACCTCGTTCCGGGATGAGTGGGTTGTATGCGTTGAGTTCTTCATATACGCCTTCGTCGGTGAGGACCTTTTCGGCGCGCAACATTTCTTGAATTTGCATCCACATGGTGTCTCTGTTTTCAAAGAGCACCGAGAGAATAGTTCCGAGCTCAACACGACGTTTGCGCTTGAGTTCCATGACGCGCGCTTTTTCGGCAACGCGCACTTTTTCATAAGCACGCAGGTCGAGAATGTCGTCGATGACAAGTTTGCGTGAACCATTGTGAGATGGTGACAATACGGGGGGCATATTTATCCTCTCTATTTGGGTGGTTTATTTCTCTTCGGGGATCCCATATGCGCGAGCCAACAATTGCAGGGGGTGGCTCGGCGATTTACCTGTTTGCTCAGTAATAGCGGTGTTCGCCAAATGACAATCGCCAGCTATTTCATCGCCTTCAGCAGCTTCAATTTCGTCGGCAAGTTTGCGGGCGATAGGTATTGACATATCGGCATTTTCAGCACGAAGGCCCCACATACCGTCGATTCCTGAACAGGTTTGAATGAGTTTGATTTTTGAACCAGTGAGCTTCAACAAGTCGCGGCTCTTCATTCCAATGTTCTGTGCACGCAAGTGACAAGGCGCGTGATAGGTGATTTTTTCAGGAACTTCACCTACAAAATCGGTGTTGAGTTCGGTTCCTTCACCTTTATGAAGACCCATGAGATATTCAGCCGCATCGTAAGTGTTTGCAGCAACGAGTTCAGCATCTGCGCCACCGATGTAGTCGACATAGTCTTTTTTCAAGATGTAGCCACACGTTGGCTGAGGCACAACGATGTCGTTGCCGGCGCGCACCGCAGCAGCCAGTGCCTCAACATTTTTTGCTCCCACTTTTTTGAACTGTTCAACATCGCCACTGTGCAAGTACGGAGCACCGCAGCATGATGCACCTTCGGCAAGTGAACACTCAACGTTGTTTTTTTCGTAAATATTGATGAGGTCTTTACCAATGCCTGGTTCTTGGTATTCAACAAGGCATGTGGGAAAGAGGGCAACTTTGCCTTGTTTTTTCGTCATTACAGGTGAAACATGCTTTTTGAACCATGTAGAGAAACGAGATTTTGCGAACGGCGGCAACAGACGTTGGCTCGAGACGCCAGAAGTTTTTTCAACCACTTTGCGCATGAGTGAACCTGGTTCGGCACCCATCACCGCGTTAGCAATTGGCGAGAACGTGGTGGCCACTTTGCCCAAGGCATCGGTGTGGCCCATCATGGTGGTGGTCATGCGCTTACGCAGCGGCACTTGACCATTTGCTTGGCGTGTTGCATCGGCGCGCAACATGAGGCGCGGAAAATCGAGTTCCCATTCGTGCAAGCCGGGAATATAGGGGCAGTTGATATAGCAGAGTTTGCATTGAAAGCATTCATCAACTACTTGATCTTGTTGTGCTGGAGTCAGGCGACCCGCATCTTGATCGTCGTGTGCATCGACATAGGAAAACAAAGTAGGAAACGATGTGCAGTACTTAAAGCACAAACGGCACCCGTGGCAGAGGTCGTACACGCGCGTGAGCTCTTCACGCAGGTCGGCCTCGTTGAGATAGTTCGGATGATTCGGATCGTAAGTAATAGTCATGTCATTTTCCTGATTGCGTCATTCTTGATGATGTGTTGTTGTGGGGCACAGGCAAGTACCTATGCCCCACAACGAAGTAACTCACTCTTTAGAGAGCGTCGAGACCCTGCTGGAAACGACCAGCGTGGCTCTTTTCGGCCTTTGCAAGAGTTTCAAACCAGTCAGCGATTTCGTTGAATCCTTCTTCGCGAGCGGTTTTTCCGAAACCTGGGTACATCTGTGTGTACTCATATGTTTCACCAGCAATTGATGCTTTGAAGTTCTCTTCTGTTTCGCCGATGGGCAAACCAGATGCTGGGTCGCCAACTTGGGCGAGGAAGTCGAGGTGACCATGTGCATGGCCGGTTTCGCCTTCAGCAACTGAACGGAAAAGTGCAGCTGCATCTGGGTAACCCTCAACGTCTGCCTTCTGCGCGAACCAGAGGTAGCGACGGTTTGCTTGGCTTTCACCAGCAAAAGCTTCTTTCAGGTTTTCGTGTGTCTTGGTTCCGTTCAATCCGGCCATGACGTCTCCTTTTTGTAGTTGTTATGGGTATTTCTCTTACGCAGACAAATGCGCGCAATGAGCACATTCACCTGAGAACACAATGCGAGTGCTGTGCACCGCAAAACCTTCAACGTCGCCTTCGAATTGCAACGGCGTTTGATTGACATAGACGTCGTGCACCACTCCGCAGGTGCTGCACACAACGTGATGGTGATCGTCAACATTCGGGTCGAACCGCACAGCCCCCGAACCGAGGTCGATGTGCTGCACCTCGCCCATGGCACTCAATTCCGACAGAGTTTGGTACACCGTGCGCAGCGAGATGCCTGGCATCTGCTTAGCTGCAACCTCGTACAAGGTTTCGGCTGTGGGGTGGGCCGTATTGCCATCCAAGAGACGAAATATGAGTTGACGCTGTGGGGTGACTTTGTACCCCTGCTCGCGGAAGCGGGCAACAAGCTCTTCTGGTGTCTTCACAGACCCAAAATTAACTCCATCACGTGCTAATCAACAAGTCGTGCTAACTAGCAAAGCATGCGAAATGCGTCACAAGTAGGATCTACTCATGAGTAATACCTCCCCCTTGAGTGCCCCCATTTTAATCCGAGCGCAAGCTCTGCAGAATCTTGCCAATAAAGAATTCGACGTGGTCATTGTTGGTGGTGGCGTGACAGGTTTAGGTGTTGCAGTTGATGCCGCGAGTAGAGGCTTGCACGTTGCACTTCTTGAGCGTCACGACTTTTCATCGGGCACGTCTTCAAAAAGTTCGAAACTGATTCATGGTGGATTGCGTTACCTACAACAAGGCGACGTACGCCTCGTGTACGAAGCACTGCATGAGCGTCGTCGTTTGCGATCAAATGCGCCACACTTAGTGCAAGTGCTTCCCTTCATGATTCCCATCGTCACTAAAGATGGTCTTATTAAAAAAAAGATTGCCCGTGCACTTGGCTCGGCACTGTGGATGTACGACCTCACCGGTGGTTGGCGTATTGGAAAATTTCATCGCCGCTTAAATGCAAAGGCTGCCTACAAACACTTGCCCACAATGCCAGAAGCTCGACTCGCCTCTGCATATTTGTATTACGACGCCGCAGCAGACGACTCGCGCATTTGTGTTGCACTCGCACAAACAGCAGCACAACAAGGTGCAACTCTTGCTAACTGGTGCTCTGTAACCGGCATTGAAAAAGATCCGTCAGGACAATTCATAGTGAAGGCACAATCACAAGAAGGCGACGCCTTAACCATTAAGACGAAAGCAGTTGTGAACGCCACTGGCGTTTGGGCCGATGACGTACGCAAACTTGATGAAGGCAAGCATCCTTCATCAATTCGCCCTGCAAAAGGCGTACACATCACCGTGCCATGGAACCTTGTTCGTAACGACATTGCCGTTGTGATTCCGGTGCCTAAAGACAAGCGTAGTTTGTTTGTTGTGCCCTGGGTCCCCAATGGCGATGGCACATTTCAGTACACCTACATCGGAACAACCGATACCAGTTACGACGGATCAGTTGATAATCCGCAGTGCACCAAAGACGATATCGATTACGTCTTGCGCGCTTTAAACGCAAGCATCACTAATGAAGTGACACACAAAGATGTTTTGGCAGTGTGGGCCGGGCTACGGCCATTGGTGAAGCCCGATGAAAATGAAAAAATTGGTGAACGCACAGCCGACTTATCGCGGCGTCACAGGGTGAGCACTTCCGACTCTGGCGTTATTACGGTCACGGGCGGCAAACTCACTACGTATCGCGAAATGAGTGAAGACGCCATCGACGCCGTTGTACGCCAACTGCACTTGTCGCGGAAAAAGTATCGCTGCCGAACAAAAAATCTTGAGTTGCACGGTGCTCGTGGATATCGCGAGTCGAAATCACGCAATACCCAACAAGTTCACCTCGCACATCGCTTTGGGTCATACGCATCCGACATCGATGCACTCATTGCCGCACAGCCCGATCTTGGGCTTCCTCTCATTGACGGACTTCCCTACCTACGCGCCGAGGCGATGTATGCAGCAACTCACGAAATGGCTTACACGCTCGACGATGTTCTGTCGCGCCGCACGCGCGCACTGCTTTTCAACCGTGGCGCCACTAAAAATGCGGCACGCAGTGTGGCTGAACTCATTGCTCCACAATTGAAATGGAGCGAATCAGACATCAATCTTCAAGTAGAGCAATTCATCGCCATTTGTGCTGAAGAAGAAGCAGCTGGCCTAGTTACCGAATCTGAATTCATCGCAGCAACGAAAGAGCAACCATGACGCAACCCACACAAACCACTCCGCCCATTGAGTTCTCTGGTTCGGCTGCTTCGGCTACTGCTCATTTTCCTGCCCAAGGTCGCGGCCTCATCACCACAGAAGTACTTACACAACTCGCATCTGCCTGCACCAGTATCACCGACGCTGCCACACTCGCTGAAAGCGGACGCGACTGGTGGCCGCTCTCTTTATCGTGGGCGTTGCGCAACGAAACAGCCGCATTGCCCAGCGTGGTGTGCCAGCCACGAAATACGTCTGAAGTGTCAGCAGTGATGCGCATATGTAACGAAGCAAAAATTCCGGTCACGCCCGCTGGTGGACGCAGCGGCGTCACAGGTGCCTCAGTTCCCCTCTATGGCGGCGTACTTCTCGATCTCACTTCTCTCCAAGGCATCAACGCAGTCGACGCTGTCTCGGGCATCGTTGAAGTTCTTCCTGGCACATTTGGCCCAGACCTGGAATCTGTGTTGAACGCACAACACCAACTCACCGTTGGCCATTACCCACAATCATTTGACATTTCTACTGTTGGTGGCTGGATCGCATGCCGAGGGGCAGGACAATTTTCCACTCGTTACGGAAAAATTGAAGACATGGTGGTGGGTCTTGAAGTTGTGTTGGCCGATGGAACAGTTGTTCTCACCGGTGGAGCACCTGCAGCAGCAGCCGGACCCGACCTCACAGAAGTATTTCTTGGTTCAGAAGGAACCCTTGGTGTTATTACGCGGGCGTGGCTGCGTGCACACCCCTTGCCAGAGTTTCGCGCAACGGCCGCTTACCGCTTCCCTACCTTTGCCAAAGGCATTGAGGCGTGTCGTCAACTCATTCGCGCAGGAGCAACACCTGCAGTGCTGCGCTTGTACGACGGTAGCGAAAGCAAGCGTTCGCACGAAGGCGATGGCACACAAGCAACACTGCTGGTACTCGACGAAGGCAATGAGCAGCTAGTGACCGCAACGATGCACATTGTGCAGCAATACGCAACATCGAACGATGCCATCGCTGCCGACACTGCACTTGTAGAGAAATGGCTATCACATCGTAACGACACCAGCGCATTGCAAAGCCTCACTAAAAAAGGTTTTGTGGTTGACACCATTGAAGTTGCTGCACCTTGGAGCCAGTTGATACATGTCAACGATGCAGTCATACAAGCAATTCTTCAAGTTTCACATGCACGCAGCGCAACATGCCACTTATCGCACAGTTACCTCGACGGTGCATGTGTTTATTTCACCTTTGCAGCAACGCCACCAGCAGAAGAGTTTGAAAAAACCTATGTTGCATTGTGGGACGCGGCTCAACGTACCGCGCTTCAAGCCGGAGCAAACCTGTCGCACCACCACGGCGTTGGCCTCAACCGACATCGTTTTATGACCGAAGCCCTGGGAACTGGCATGAAAGTTCTGCAGTCGCTCAAGACAACACTTGACCCCAACAACATTTTGAATCCCGGCAAAATGGGTCTCAGCACTGGGTCGAACGACGCAGAACTCTGGCCCGTGCGCTAAACATATGCAATGAAAGATTTCGACACTCTTGCTTTGCAAAAAGGGGCATCAGTCACCGCTTTGTTTGCCGTGCCTCCCACACTCATTGCGCGATTCGTCATTGACAATTCCGACAACCCCAGTGGATGGGCACCGCTGCTTTCCTTGCTTGCTATTTGTGGGTTCATCGTCGGAAGCGGGGTGGCTGCATGGCATCAAGAACTCGGTCGCCCTCTCATGCATGCGCTCGTAGCTGGCGCAGGAGTTTTTGTTGTGGTGCAAAGTTTTTTTCTCCTCGTTCGTGTTGCTACCGGTGGTGAAGTGCGCGTGAGCAGAATCCTCACCGCATTTTCACTTGCCCTAGTTGCCAGTGTTTGTGGCGGAATGCTTGGCAGTTTCATGCAGAACTCTGGAGTGCGTCCGAAATGACTTCACCGTCAATTTTGGTCATCGATGTTGGAACAACTGGCTTGCGTGCCGCGCTCGTCAATGGGTCGGGGCACATCATCGATGTGGAGTACTGTAAAAGCCCGCCAGAAACCCCCTTCTCAGGTCTTGTTGAGTTTGATGCAATGCATATGTACACCGCTGCCCGCGATGTCGCGCTCACCGTGTTGCAACGCAACCCCAATTGCGCAATAGGAATCGGAATCACCAACCAACGCGCTTCAACCATTGTGTGGAATCGCACGACCGGCGAACCATTAGGGGCGGCACTTGGGTGGCAAGATCTGCGTACTGTCATGGAGTGCATTACCGCTCGTTTGGAACATGGCCTCATGTTTGCCCCCAACCAAACAGCCACTAAGGCCGGCTGGATGCTGAAGAACTATGGGGCGCACTTAGAAGAAGAACTACTACGTGGCGACATTTGTATTGGCACCATCGACACATGGCTCACGTGGAAGTTCACCGCAGGTGAAGCATTCGTGACCGACCACACCAACGCCGGAGTAACGGGGCTTTTTTCTGTTGACACGCTGAACTGGTCGGAAAGAATCTGTGGAATTTTGAACATTCCCCTTGGTGCTCTTCCCACCATCGTTGCGTCGTCACAAGTGGTCGGTCACGCATCTGAGTTAGAGAACTTGCCTATTGCTGCACTTGTCGGCGACCAACAAGCATCGCTCGTGGGTCAAGGTTGTATTACTCCAGGAAGCACAAAAATTACTTTTGGCACCGGCGGCATGCTCGACATGTACACAGGCACCACTGCACCAACGGTTTCATCGCGCAGCACATCGGGAACTTTTCCCATCGTCGCCTTTTCACTCAACGACACAGATGCACAAGGCGTAACAACGACCACCGTGCATTGGGGCGTAGAAGCCATCATGTTGTCAGCTGGCACCAATATTGAGTGGCTCATTGAAGACATGGGGCTCATCGACTCGGCCGAAGAAAGCACAACACTTGCCAACAGCGTTGCCAGCAGCGATGGCGTCATGTATGTACCTGCTCTCTTTGGTCTCGGAACTCCACACTGGGATTACGGCGCACGTGGAACGCTCTTAGGCATCACACGTGGCACCACGCGTGCGCACGTTGTGCGAGCAGTTCTTGAAGGAGTGGCGCATCGCGGAGCCGACCTGTTCGCAGCTGCCGCTCACGATGCGGCTCAGTTCGCCTCACCCACCAATAGCCCCATTCGCATCGATGGTGGAATGAGCAAAAACCCCGTCTTTGTGCAGGCGCTCGCCAACAGCACAGCCCGCACTATTGAGGTGTCACCCGTCACGGAAGCAACAACGCTTGGGGCCGCTTTTCTTGCGGGCACCGCACTGGGCCTGTGGCCTTCACTTTCTGTCGCAACAAGCACCTGGAACCCCGAGAATCGAGTGGAAAATGCCCTCGATGAGGCCGCGACCGCAGCAACTCGCTCACAATGGACCCAAGCCGTGAGCGCTTCACAGGGTTGGATCCCCGACCTTTCTGCTCTCGACTTCTAAAGTTGTCTCGCTTTCCCTTGTTCGGAAATCGACCTCGTCTGAAATACTGTGATGTACATCAATTTGATCTTTTAAAGAATGCGAAAGGAACCTCGCGTGAGCGCACCCACCACTACCGCCCCGCCAAAGCAACCGACAAAGAGCGACATCGCCGTTTTGCAGTTCGCTCACGGAATCGAACTTGCAATGACCGCGCTCTACACAAAAGCATCTGCAGCAGCGGGAAAGGATCTCAAAGTAGTTCTTGACTTGTTTGGTGGACATCATCTGGCCTACGCACAGACTTTGGCTGGCCTCTTGGGTCGTTCAGCCGCAACAACACAAAATGCAAGTTTCTACACAGCATTCCTCTCCGCTGCGTCATCTGGTTCCGATGCTGAGATTGCCGGCACGTTTCTTTCCCTAGAGAATTCGCTTGTGAAAACTCACCTAGGCGTACTCGGAACAATTACCGGCACCGATGGCGCACAACTCGTTGCGTCCATCATCTCTGTTCAGGGTCGTCATGCCGCAGTACTCGCCAGTCTTGCTGGCAAGATCGGCCTCGGCGACATCCTCGACAATGCTGCAGAACCACTCGACTCCAAGACCTACCCGGCATAGAACGCATCCCCTAAGGACTCACCATGAACGCGAATAATTTTGAAATGAATTCCTCAATCAACCGCCGTCGGTTTTTTCTCACTGGAGGCTTTGCCATCGCCACCACCACTCTTCTTGCCGCTTGTGGCAAAGGAGCCCAGAGCCCTAAAGGCGAATACCCTCGTATTGGCGTAGTGCCCCCCACCACCGGACTCCCCAATGGCGAACTGAACGACGAAGTGCTCTTGCGTACGGCGACTTCGCTCGAATTCAATGCCATCGATACCTACAAAAAGGTATTAGAACTTGGCCTCTTCACCGGAAGTTCAGCAGGCACTGCAGCGGTGGTCAACAGGTTCAAAGCCGACCACGAAGCTCACGCCAAGGCACTGAGTGGCATCATCACTGAAGCAAAGGGTGAAACCTTTGAATGTGCCAATGAGCAAATCAATAAGCTCTACATCGACCCAGCTCTGAATCTCATTCTGGGAAACAAAGACGCGGGCATTGAGCCAAGCGATACCCCACTCGAAGACGTCATGGCATTAGCCCTTGGTCTGGAAACTTTGGCTGCATCGACCTACCAGTTCTATGTATCGATGCTGTCTCAACCAAAGTTGCGTGCAGCAGCAATGGGTATTGGCGAGCAAGAGTCACGCCACGCAGCAGTTCTTGCCCAGGCAATCAACCCCGGCGTTGCAGGCATTGGCCCGTCAATCAATGCAGACACCGGCAAGCCAAACCCATCAGCAGTACCTGGAGCATTTGGCTCACTCGGCGTCATTTCAGTTTCTGTTGGCAAGCGCAGTGAGACCGGAAGCAAAACCACACTCAACATGGAAACCCCAAGTCTCAACTCAATGGCGTACGAATACGCCAAATGCTCATAAAGCCATCGCCACTTCCCCAATAAACCTCGTACACTTTTCAACGGTGAGTCGGTCGGGTGACTGCGGCACATGTCCTATGTGTCGAGGAAAGTCGGGACTTCATAGGGCAAAGTGCTAGCGCGAGCTAGGTGGGGGCGACCTCACGGAAAGTGCAACAGAAAGTAGACCACCCACAAGGGCAACTTTGTGGGAAAGGGTGAAACGGTGCGGTAAGAGCGCACCAGCGTGCGGGGCGACTCGTACGGCTTGGCAAACCCCACTTGAAGCAAGGTCATGCAGAGAAGATGAGTTGCTCGCTCGCCTTCGGGTACTTCTCGGGTAGACCGCAAAGATGGATGGTCACCTCGCTTCGGCGAACAGAATCCCGCTTACAGACCGACTCACCACTTCACAGCGTGACGTTAAAAGTTTTCAATGCCGGGTGCTTGGCATCGAGCCTCACTGTTGTCATCGACGCCCGGTCGAGTGCAGTACGCCACGACACCTCAACACCCACACCTAGTGCCCATGCAACCGCCGCCTTGATGGGCGAAACGTGACTCACCACCACAATGTGTGAACTCACAGAGTCTGCCAACAACGCATCAATAGCATCATGCACGCGCACCGAGAGTTCAGCAAGCGTCTCGCCTTGAGGCGGACGAAAGTGCTCATCTGTTCGCCACGTCGCCCACTGTTCTGGGCTCACAGAGCTCACTGGCTGCCCATCGAAGTCGCCATAGTTCAGCTCTATCCACCGCGGGTCGGTTTCTACTTCAATGTGTTTTGAAAGACCCTCGGTAATAGCTTGCGCGGTTTGCTGTGCACGCAAAAGAGGGCTTGCAACAACACGACTTACTGGGGCAATTTTCGCTAGTGCCCCACCCAACAGACCCACCTGTGCAAGACCAACTTCATCGAGTGGATGGTTGACATGACCTTGCAAAAGGTTCTGTGCGTTCGCAGCGGTTTGCCCGTGGCGAACAAGGGTGAGTAAGCGTTCCCCCATGTTGTTACTTTTCTTCGCTCACCGACGACAACATTCCCGTTTGCAAAAAATCTCGCCGACGCTGAGGGTTTGCCAACCCACACTGTCGCACTAAAACAACCAGAAGCACAATGCCAACAATTTCCATCACAACATTGAGCCCCATCCGCTGCGCAACAGGAAGTTCAGCATCGCCAAATGATGCTCCCCCGAAAGGCCACCAGAACACTTTCGTCGCAGTAAATGCACCGTCAAAAATGAGATGCATAAAAGTGCCTATTGCAAGTGGCAAGGTGCGCTTGCGCAGAGGCTTATTTTTTCGTGTCGCCAACATAATGACCACCAACAATGAGACACTAAATAGCAGTGTGTGCATCACTCGTGCACCACCGAACCAAATGTCGATGGCATCGGGAAGAAGAACCCCTACTACAAGTAATCGATAGTCGAAACGCGGATCTTGAAAAACAAAACGAACCGAAAATATTGCCGTAGCAACAAACCAAAACAACATTTAAAACACCAGCCACCGAGCACAGTTCGGGCATTCCCTATTTTCATCGGTCTCTTTTTTGAGCAGGTCAACTTCCGAGGTAGAGAGGTCGAGATGGCACCCACCGCACACGTGATTTTTCACTTTTGCTACAGCAATGCCTTTGTGCTGTGAACGGCGCAATTCATAAGCAGCCGACCACTTTTCATCGAGTGTTTCAGCAAGACGATGACGCTTTTCTTCAACATCACGAGCTTCAGCTTTTTTATATTCTTCGGCCTCCTGCAATGCAGCTTTGGCTGCAGTTTCACCAGCATGCAACTCAATCAGCGCACTTCGCGCTGCAACAAGGGTGGAGTCGATGTGCTCAGACTCTTCCATGAAGGCCAGCGACTCTTCGTCGACCGCATCAATTTCGCTACCAACCGTCGAGATTTCGTGCTGAAGAGCCTCTGCTTCACGTGGAGCAATGACCGTTTTCATTTGCTGTTCAAGGCGCTCTCGTTTTTTGCGCAACGTTGCACTAATGGCCTCAGCCGCACTCAGTAGTTTTTCCAATTCCTGCTGACGCATTTCACCTGAGGAAATCTTTGCCGTGCAATCGGCCGCATTTTTCTGCACAAGGGCTAAGGCTTCACGCTCTGGCAAAGTAATGAACTGGTGACGCAGTTGCTCGAGGGTGGTATCGAGCACTTGCAGGTCATAGAGATGAACCAAGATCGACACACTTGCAGGCTATTAGCCAGCGGTCGGAATACTCGTTTGCACGCCTCCAGGAAGCGGCTTTGCGCAGTCAAACACCAAGTTCCCCAGTGGGTCGAGCGTGGGCAATGGAGAAAACGGGTTGGTATTAGACGGCAAAATGGTGGTGCCTGGGTCGACAATGCTCACCACTGGCGGGCCTTGCGCCCCGGGAACCACAACCGGCAATGTCGTTGTTGTACCCATTGTCGAAGTGGGGGCCACGACTGCACGCTCAGCACCTGGCTGCGTTGTTGTTGTAAACCACATGGGGTCATAGGCCTCCACCTTGCCCGTGAACCTACGCGGCAACGCACCCGACACCAATTGAGCAACGCAATCGACGCCAGGCAAGTAGAGGCGCATTGAACCCCTGCTTGGGGGAACAGCCGCCTCCCAATCAACAATGGGTGCATCAACAAGTGCCTCATCGTTGTATGCCTTCCAAATAGCTGCGGGGAACGTTGCACCTTGCACACGCGGAATACCTGCAGCGACAAACTCGGGAATTCCTACCATTGAGGTATACGCACGCGGGTCACCCACCCACACTGCAGTGGTGAGCTCTTTGGTAAACCCAACGAACCATGCATTGGTGTTGTCGTCTTGAGTTCCCGTTTTTCCGCCAGCGGGGCGATCTTTGTCGAGCGCGCTCCGACGGGCCGTGCCCTTGGTGAGCACACCTTTCAAAATAGACACCGCTTTATTAGCAATCTCCTTGGTAAACACTTGTGTGCCGGGGTCGTTGTGCTCATACATCGTTCCCGAGAGGTTCTCGATGCGGTCAATGAAGTACGGCTGCTTATGCAAACCACCATTGGCGATGGTTTGCGCTCCACTGGCCATATCGAGTGGGCTCATTTCGTTTGCGCCAGTTGCATAGCTTGCATATGGCTGAATTGAGAACGTTTCACGATTGAGATACATCGATTGCGTCATGCGATACGTGGTGTCTACAACTCGATTCAAACCAACAATTTGCGACAGCCTGCTGTATGCACAGTTAATGGAATACCACGTCATTTCTTCAAGTGAACCAAGTGGGCGACTCACACCTTTGGTGATCTCAAAAGGCTCTTCAGGCTTTCCAGGATTAGGCAATGTACATGGCAAAGTTCCGTCGATGAGGTCGATACCTTCTGCACCTGCTTGCAATGCAGCCGCCAAAATAAAGATCTTGACACTCGACCCTGTTTGACGCCTGCGCAGGGTCATATTGACTTCACTTTGCCCAGGAACAAAACCAGGCCCGCCCACCATGGCACGCACACCGCCAGTTGATGTATCTAACGACAACACAGCCGATTGAATCCCTCGCTTGTTTGCGGGAAGCTTCTCGGCCGCAGCCTTTTCCGCAGCTCTTTGATAACTGTTGTCCAACGTGGTGTAGATCTTTAAACCACCACGGAAAAGCGCGTTGTATCGCTCTTGATACGTAGGGCCCAAAATATCGCTGCGGTTCAAGAGATAATCTTTCACCGCTTCTGAGAAGTACGTGCGTTCTACCGATTTCTGCGGAACACTCTGCACTACTTCCGGCAATGGCCATTCCTTTGCCAAACGCGCTGCTTCTTCTAGCGTCATCAATTCCTCGGCAGCAAGGCGATTCAGGGCTTGAGCAAAGCGTTGCCGCGATCGTTCCGGGTGGCGAATGGGGTCGTAGCTAGTAGGCGCCTGAATGAGCCCAGCTAGAAATGCGCCCTGCACCAAAGTGAGTTTCTCAACACCGACACCAAAATAAATTTCTGCAGCAGCTTCAATGCCGTAGGCGTTGTTACCAAAAAACACCGTGTTCAAATATCGCTCGAGAATTTGTGGCTTTGTTGCCTGCTTCTCTAAGAGCGCGGCATACCTTGTTTGAAGCACTTTGTACCGACCATCGCGAGGCAGACCTGCGAGATATTCGTTTTTCACCACTTGTTGAGTGATGGTTGAGGCGCCTTGCCGCGAACTTCCCGCATTGAAGTTCGTCAACGTTGCTCGCACCAGTGCACGCAAGTTCACACCTTTGTGCCCGTAGAAGCCAGCATCTTCCACTGCAAGAATTGCCGCCGTGACATCGACCGGCACATCTTGCATTTTGACGGGTTGACTGTTTTCCACCTGGAACCCACCAATTTGAGCACCATTCACGTCGTACAGGTATGAACGTTGTGCAATTCCTGTAAATGCAGGAAGCGCAACCGGCTTTTCGTTATGTGCTGTGGCAATTCCCCACACGCGCGGCGCCATAGCCACAACGAGTGCGCTCACAAGAAGCGCGCCAGCCATGAGCACGATGCTCATCTTTCCTAAAGTGCCCCCTACGCGCGAAAGATGATCTTTCGTCGCAAACTTACGGAAGAAATCCTTTGCATTCGGCACAATCTCTACGGTACCTGAGCACATCAGCACTTTTCAGCACATCTCCTTACTTGCTGTATTGCTCGGGAATATGTCAAGGTTTCCCATGACTTTTCCCCATATTGCCCCCTTTCGTTTTGGCGTCCAGTGCTCGCGCGCCGCGAACCGCGCAGAGTGGGTTGACCTAGCGAAGAAAACAGAAGCAAACGGATTTTCTTGTCTCACCATGCCCGACCACTTCACCGATCAACTTGCGCCAATACCTGCATTGCAATCGGTGGCCGACGCAACAAGCACTCTGCGTGTTGGTGCACTCGTGTGGGACAACGACTACAAGCACCCTGTTGTTTTGGCAAAAGAACTTGCCACTATCGACTTGCTCTCGGAGGGTCGTTTAGAAATTGGTTTAGGCGCAGGGTGGATGGTGAGCGACTACGAGCAATCGGGCATTGCCTACGACTCTCCAGGTGTACGCATCGACCGCTTCATTGAGGGTCTTGCCATTATCAAAGCCGCAATGGGTGAAAGCCCCGTCAATCACACTGGCACTCACTACAACGTTGCCAATTATGTGGGTATGCCAAAACCTGTGCAGCGCCCGTACCCACCCATCTTGATTGGCGGTGGCGGCAAGCGCGTTCTTTCATACGCAGCACGCGAAGCCGACATTATTGGCATTAATGGCACCATGACCGCAGGTGTTGTTGGCCCCGAAGCCATCAGCACCATGACCGCCGAAGCCGTTACCGACAAAGTCAACATCGTCATTGATGCTGCAGGTTCTCGCTTGCCAAACATTGAAATGAACATACGTGCTTTCTTTGTCAAAGTCACCGACGATGCTGCCGGAACAATTGACGGTGTTGCTCAAATGATTGGCGTGACGCCGACAATGGTGGAAGAGACACCCTTTGCCCTCATTGGCCCTCCGAGCAAGCTCATTGAAGACCTCATTTCTCGCCGCGAACGTTGGGGCTTTAGCTACATCATTGTTGGAGCAGAAGATGTTGACACCTTTGCACCTGTTGTTGCCGCGCTCAACGGCAAGTAGGACTTAGGACAAAATTTCCTGCAACCACTGCCCTGCGCGAGCAACTGCATCATTTGCTTCAGGAATAACGCCAACTCCCGATTGGAACACATGTTGCATTTCGGGGAAAACTTCTAAGCGCACTGGTACTCCGGCATGAGCGGCACGTGTGGCTAAACGGGTGGAGTCATCGAGCAATGCCTCGTCACCGCCTACTTGAATATAAAGAGGTGCAATACCTGCAAGGTCTGCATACAACGGAGCAGCGAGAGGGTCTCGCAATGAGCCACCGGCTATGAACATGTTTGCCATGAGCGCAAGTGCATGGCGATCGACCATGAGGTCGACACTTGCTTTGGAGTCCATTGATTCGCCTGTTCCTTCAAGATCTACCCACGGCGAAAAAACAACCGCACCGGCTGGCTGCTCGATTTTCTGATTCTTCAATGCGACCATGAGCGCAACAGACAACCCTCCACCAGCCGAGTCGCCTGATATTGCAATTTTGTTTGAGGCATAGCCCGCATTCAAAAGCCATTGATACGCAAGCACTGCATCGTTCACTGCTGCCGGATGCGCATGCTCGGGGGCGAGTCGATAATTCACACTCAGAACATTTCTTTTGCTCTGCACTGCCAAATGTGCAGCTACTTTGCGATGCGAATTGGCGCTTTGCACCACATAGCCGCCTCCATGGAAATACATCACCACCGATTGCGCATCGGCGCCAGGATGACGAATCCACAGGGCCGATAGACCGTTGACGTCGACAGCTTCAATTTCGACACCATTTGGCATGGCACCGACAGTTTCCATGACCGCTTCTGCTCCAAAACGCATTTCTTCGAGCGTAGGAACCGCTGTGGCCGAGCCGAGTGCCTGTTTTTGATACTCGCGAACTTGCTGAAGGAACGCTTCTGCCTCTCTACTTGCCATTTTGCTCACATACCTCTCGTTCGTAACTGCATGCCCAAAATATCAGAAGCAGAGGTAGTACTTTTTTGTGATGCCTGTAGTGCGTAAGTCGCTTTCCTCCGCGCTCATTTGGGCCTCCATTTTCACATGGATCATTGTTGTTGGGCGTTTGGTTGTACATCGCCACAATGTGTATGCCACCTTCGACTTTGACCTCGGTATTCACGACCAGTCGCTGTGGCTACTCGCCAATGGCAAATGGTTCAACACAGTCTGTGGTCTTCCGGTGTTTGGCCATCACGCAATGTTTATGTACTACTTCCTCGTGCCACTTGTGTGGCTTGGAGGCGGGCCCAACCTGTGGAACATGTTGCAAGTAATTGCATTAGCAAGTGCGGCGTACCCTGTTTTTCTCATTGCCCGCAATCGCCTGAAGAGCGAAGCATCTGCCCTCGCATTTGGAGTTGCCTGGCTGCTTCTTCCCACTACCGCGTATTTGGCATGGGAAACTTTCCACCCCGAGACAATGGCTATGCCCTTCCTCCTGATGGGCTACCACTACGCAACATCACGCCCTGAAGGAATGGGCAAGCACGTCACTCGCCACAATGTCATCACCATTGTGTGGATTGCTGTTGCAATGCTGTGGAAAGAAGACATTGCACTTGCGGTGATGGGCCTAGGAATCTTGCTGATGTTTCGCAAGCGCGTTCGCTTTGGCGCCGCGCTCTTTGCAGG
>JANRCO010000053.1 GCA_030726975.1 Ilumatobacteraceae bacterium
AGAGTGCCCACACGGCGTGCTCACGTGAAGAGCCCACGCCAAATGATGGGCCAGCAACCAAGATGGATGCACCGGCATAACGCTCGTCGTTCATGACGAAGTTGCGGTCGTCGCGCCAAGTAGAGAAGAGGCCTTTTTCGAAGCCAGTGCGCTCGACGCGCTTCAACCACTCTGCAGGAATAATTTGGTCGGTGTCGACATCGGAGCGCTTCAAGGGAAGTGCGGTGCCAGAAATAACGCGAACAGCTTTCATGGTGTGTTCCTTTCGAACTTTCTTATTTCAAATCTGATGGGGTAGCGAAGTGGCCAGCAACTGCAGTTGCTGCCGCAACAGCAGGCGACACGAGGTGTGTGCGTCCGCCGCGGCCTTGGCGACCTTCGAAGTTGCGGTTAGAAGTAGATGCAGAGCGTTCGCCCGGAGCAAGTTTGTCGGGGTTCATGGCAAGGCACATTGAGCAACCAGGTTCACGCCAGTCGGCGCCGGCGTTGGTGAAAATGGTGTGCAAGCCTTCAGCTTCTGCCTGCAATTTCACGCGGTGCGAACCAGGTACCACCATCACGCGCGGTGCGGTGACCTTGCGACCTTTCAATACAGCTGCTGCTGCACGCAGGTCTTCAATGCGTGAGTTGGTGCATGAACCAATGAACACGGTGTCGACCTTGATGTCGCGAATGGCGGTGCCAGCGGCAAGACCCATGTACTCAAGTGCGCGAGCGATGGTGTCTTTTTGTGTTGCATCGTCGGTGTCGTCGGGTGACGGAAGTTTTGCGTCGATTCCCAATACTTGGCCGGGGTTTGTGCCCCAAGTGACTTGTGGTGTGAGCTTCGAAGCGTCGATCACTACTTCCTTGTCCCACTTTGCACCTTCATCGGAAACAAGTGTGCGCCAGTCGGCAACAGCTGCTTCCCAGTTGTCGCCCTTTGGTGCGTGATCGCGGCCCTTTAAGTATTCAAAGGTGGTGTCGTCGGGGGCAATGAGGCCAGCGCGTGCACCGGCTTCAATGCTCATGTTGCACACGGTCATGCGACCTTCCATAGAAAGTGCGCGAATGGCGGAACCGCGATATTCAATAACGTGGCCAATGCCGCCGCCAGTGCCAATTTCACCGATGATGGCAAGGATGATGTCTTTGGCGGTCACGCCTTCTGGCGCAACACCTTCCACCGACACGCTCATCCACTTCGGACGCGACTGGGGAAGTGTTTGTGTAGCAAGCACGTGTTCCACTTCGCTAGTGCCAATGCCGAACGCGAGTGCACCGAATGCGCCGTGTGTTGCTGTGTGGCTGTCGCCGCATACAACGGTCATGCCAGGAAGAGTGCGACCCTGTTCGGGTGCAATGACGTGCACGATGCCTTGGTCTTTGTGACCCATGGGGTAGAGCGTGACGTTGAATGCTGCAGCGTTTTCATTGAGCACTTCAAGTTGACGCTTCGAGATGGGGTCGGCAACAGGTAAGTGAATGTTCTCTGTTGGCACGTTGTGGTCGGCGGTTGCCACGGTGAGGTCGGGGCGGCGCACGGTGCGGCCGGTGAGGCGCAAACCTTCAAATGCTTGTGGGCTGGTTACTTCATGCACCAAGTGCAGGTCGATGTACATGAGGTCGGCTTCGCCGTTGCCGGCGTGAACGACGTGGCGTTCCCACACTTTTTCGGGGAGAGTTTTTGGTGACATGTTGTTGCTCGCTTTGTGTTGAGATTGTCTCAATATATGGGATACACTTCCTAACCAATGGACACGCTATCGGGAGTTGGAGTTCTAGACAAGTCGATGCTTGTTGTTCAGGCGCTTGCCGCTGCCGACGACGGCTTGGGCCTGGGTGAATTGCAAGAGGCAACGGGTTTGCCACGTGCCACTGCACACCGTTTGGCCAGTGCATTGGAAGTGCATGGCATGGTGCGTCGCGATGCGAATGGCAAGTATGCGTTGGGTTTCGCCTATGGCGCATTGAGTGCGGCTGCGCAAAGGCAGTTTCCATTGGCGGCGTTGGCAAGGCCTGTATTGGAAGACCTCGTGCGTTCATGTGGGGAAAGTGTGCAGCTCTACATTCGCGACGGGGCCGACCGCCGTTGTGTGGTGTCGTTGCAATCGCCGCATGGGTTGCGTTGGATTATTCCCGAAGGTTCGTTGTATCCGTTGGGCCGTGGTTCAGCCGGGCACGTGCTTGCGGGTGAAAGTGTGTCGCGTGGCGGGTGGATTGAAAGCGTGGAAGAGCGTGAAGCCGGTGTTGCCTCGGTGAGTGCGCCAGTGGTGTTGCGTGGCGGTGAACTTGCGGCCGTGAGTATTTCTGGGCCCATTGAACGCTTGTCGCGACAGCCTGGCAAGAAGTTTGGGGTGAAAGTGGCAGCGGCAGCGCGGGCCATTGAGCAGTTGTTGAAGTAAAAACTTCTGGCACCTTTGGGCCTGCTTTTGCACACATAGAGGTATGCAAACACATACGCAATCACATGAGTCATTACATCCAGTCGATCTTGCTGCAATGGTGGAAGATCGTATTCACGAATCGCTATTGAATTCGCCCACAGCCTTTCATTTAGAAAGTGCTCGGTTGTATGGGGTGAACATTGGCCCGCATGCGGGAACTGACGAGTTGATGCTCAGTTTCATCTTGGAGAATGGCGATATTTATGACCTCTTAGATACACCGGAAAGTGCATGTGCACGCTTATTCGATGCAGCGGCCTTGGTCACATGTGGTTGGGCGGCACCGCTGCCTGCGGGGCACGACGACGAGAGCAACGACAAAGAGTTGTCGGCGCCCAGCGAGCACCCCGAGCGCCGTCGGGTGCGCTTGGTTGTAGTGGTGAGCGATGTTGGGGTCGGTTCGGTATTGCGATTTGAAGACGACAGCGATCACCCCATTCTCGATGCGGGTGCGGCACGTGGCCCTTTGGCCGATGCGGTGAATAGCTTTTGGGTGAGTTCTTCGCCTCATAGGGCGTAGCCTTGTGTTGTGAGCGATAGTTCGTTTGTAGCCAATTCAGACTGGGCAAAAGAGGTGCGGGCGCTTGCCGCCGAGCGCGATGCAGTCATTTTGGCTCACAACTATCAGATGCCTGAAATTCAAGATGTTGCTCACCATGTGGGCGACTCACTTGCGTTGTCGCGTATTGCTGCAAATTCAAAAGCCAGCACCATTGTGTTTTGTGGCGTGCACTTCATGGCTGAGACCGCAAAAATTCTGGCGTATGACAAAACCATTCTCATTCCAGATGAGCGTGCGGGTTGTTCACTTGCTGAAACCTTGTCGGCCGATCAGTTGCGAGCATGGAAAGCCGAGCACCCTGGTGCAGTAGTGGTGAGCTACGTGAACACCACGGCTGCGGTGAAAGCAGAAACCGATATTTGTTGCACCAGCTCGAATGCGGTGGAAGTGGTTGCTTCTATTCCTGCCGACAAAGAAGTGCTCTTTGGGCCCGACCAATTCTTGGGAGCACACGTGCAGCGCACATTGCAGCGCGACAACATGCACATTTGGATGGGCGAGTGCCACGTGCACGCAGGCATTAATGGTGCCGAGTTGCGTGAGCGCGTGTTGGCCGAGCCCGATGCCGAGTTTTTCATTCACCCCGAATGTGGTTGCGCCACCAGTGCCTTGTACTTGGCATCGAGTGGTGTCATTCCTGAAGGACGCACGCGTATTTTGAGTACAGGTGGCATGGCTGAAGCTGCTGTTACTACAACTGCGAAAAAAGTATTGGTCGCAACAGAAACAGGAATGTTGCATCAACTGCGCAAGGCAAACCCGCTCGTTATTTTCGAACCCATCAACCGTGCAGCTGTGTGTAAGTACATGAAAATGATTACGCCTGAGAAGTTGCTCATGTCGTTGCGCGAAGGCCGCGATGAAGTAACGGTGCCGCTTGGCATTGCACAACGTGCGCGCCAGTCGGTAGAACGCATGATTGCCTTGGGCACGCCGTCGCCCACGGGGGAATAAGTGCAAGCGTCGCCCTTTGCGGCATTGTTTCCCACACAACTTGCTGCTCCTGCGCCCACGTGGGAACGCGATGTCGATGTGGTGGTGCTCGGTAGTGGTGCCGCGGGTTTAGCAGCAGCGTTGGCAGTGCGCACAGTACGCGATGTGTTGCTGGTTACTAAAGGAACACTCGACGCGGGAAGCACGCAGTGGGCACAAGGTGGTTTGGCTGCGGTGCTCGACCCCACCGATTCACTTGAGGCGCACGTTGAAGACACTTTGGCCGCAGGTGCGGGCTTGTGCAACGAACAAGCAGTGCGCACATTGGTGGAAGAAGCACCGACTGCTATTCGCTATCTCACACGTTTAGGCGCAGCGTTCGACCCAGGTGCCGATGGTGCACCCGACCTCACACGTGAAGGTGGGCATTCGCATCGCCGCATTGTGCATGCCGGTGGCGACCAATCGGGTGCTGAAGTGCAGCGCACGCTCGACCAGTCGGCGCTCATGGCGGGTGTTGAAGTAATGGAACACGCCTTTGCGATGGATGTGTTGCTCGGCGTGGGTAGCAATGGTGAAAAGCGTGCAGTGGGTGTGCGCGTGGCGCGGCTCGATGCTGCGGGTTTGGTTATTGACGTTGGTTATGTCACTGCACGTGCGGTGGTAGTGGCAACCGGTGGTCTTGGCCAAGTGTTTGCCTCTACTTCTAACCCACCAGCGGTAACAGGTGATGGCTTGGCACTGGCATTGCGTGCAGGTGTAGCAATGGCCGACATGGAGTTCATTCAGTTTCACCCCACGGTGCTGTGGCAAGGGGTAGAAGCAAAGGGTCAGCTCGCACTCATTAGCGAAGCCGTACGCGGTGAAGGTGCTGTGTTGGTTGATGGCGCGGGCAACAGCGTGATGGAGGGTATGCACCCATTGGCCGACCTCGCCCCACGTGATGTGGTTGCTGCAGCAATTTCGCGCCGCATGAGTGAAGCACCCGGTGGAATTGACGACCATGTGTTTCTCGATGCCACTTCTATAGGTGAAGAGTTTGCAACGCGTTTCCCGAGCATTACGGCTTCATGTAAATCGTTTGGCATCGACCCCGCAACCGATCTCATTCCTGTTGCACCCGCTGCGCATTACTTTTGCGGTGGTATTGTGGCCGACCTCAATGGCACCACGTCGTTGCCGGGCTTGTATGCAGTGGGTGAAGTGGCATGTACTGGTGTGCACGGTGCAAATAGGTTGGCATCAAACTCGCTCACCGAAGGTGTGGTGGCAGGTACCCGCGTGGGTCGTGAACTCAGTTGGAAACTTCCTGAAAAATGTGCAGTGGTCGATGAAGCAGTGCCGGCGTTGCTCGATGTGTCGTCGCGCACATTATTGCGTGCAACCATGAGCCGTCACGTGGGTGTGTTACGCCAGCCCAGTGGCTTGGGCATTGCTCGTGAAGTGTTGAACGACATGACACAAAGTGCTCATGTTGATGTGGTGCCATCGCTGGCGAGTTTTGAAACAACAAACTTGTTGATGGTTGCTGCCGCAGTGGTGGGCGCTGCTGAAATTCGCACCGAAAGCCGCGGATGTCACCGCCGCGTAGATTTTGATACCGAACGCAATGAATGGCAACAACATATTGCTGTGCAGTGTGACAATGGAGAAATGATCTTTCGCTACAACGAAGTTGGCTAAGGAAAAACTATGACAACGCACTTTCACCAAATTTCACCTGAGCTCGATTCGTATTTAGAAGCGCGTGCTTTGCCGCCTGCATATGTAGAAGAAATTATTCGTGGTGCAATTCTCGAAGATCTCGATGGTGGTATTGACATCACCACTCATTCCACTGTGTCGGCCGACCTGCGTAGCGAAGTGCAATTCACATCGCGTGCGCCTGGTTGTATTTCAGGTATGCCTATATTGGCAGCAGTTTTGGAAATGATGTGTGGCGAAAGCAACCTCACCTACGAAGTTCTTGTGCGTGACGGCGATGAAGTGTTGCGCGATACGCCGCTCTTGCGTGCATCGGCTCCGACCCGCGACTTGTTAACGGCCGAACGCACTGCGTTGAACCTGTTGTGTCACCTCAGTGGCATTGCCACTGCTACTCGCAACTGGGCCAACCAACTTGCAGGCACCAATGCCGCGGTGCGCGACACGCGTAAAACCACACCTGGCCTGCGCAAGCTCGAGAAGTACGCAGTTCGATGTGGTGGCGGGCAAAACCATCGCATGAGTTTGAGCGATGCTGCTTTAGTGAAAGACAATCACATTGCAGCCGCCGGTGGGGTCGCTGCTGCCTTTCAAGCAGTTCGGGAACATGCACCCGACATTACGGTTGAAATTGAAGTCGACACGCTCGATCAGTTGCGTGAAGCGCTGGGCGCTGGAGCCGACCTGGTGTTGCTCGACAACATGGAGCCGCATGTATTGCGTGAAGCTGTTGCCATAGCGCAAGAGCAGACGGCGCAGACCGGCAAAAAGGTATTGCTCGAAGCCAGTGGCGGGCTCACCCTTGCAACTGCAGGGGCTGTTGGTGCCACCGGAGTCGACTTCATATCTGTTGGTGGGCTCACACATTCCTCGCCCATCTTGGATATTGGTCTCGACTACCTACGCACGCTCTAAAACATCTCGTACTGCGCTTTGCAGAAAGGGAATGTCGGTTTTCGCAATGTCGAGCACTTGTGTTCCGCTAATGCGAAAGTACTCATGGGCAAGCATGACTCGTGAATTCTTGATGAGGCGCCACTTCACAAGTGGCATTTGGCTGGTTGTTTCCTCAGATAGTCGAGATGTGGCTTCACCGATGATCTCGATGAGTCGTTCTAACGCACGCAACTTCACCTTTTCATTTGCTTGGGCGGAAAGATCTTCGCCCATAATTTCTTGAACTTCAGTAGTGGCGCTCAAAATATCGAGCAATCGGTCTTTGTCGCCTCGTGTCATATGAAAATTTGCTCGCGATGAATTGAAGTGTCGGTTGCTTTTAAGCCACGGCGGTCAACAATGTCGACCTTTTTGCCAACGATGGCTGAAAGTTCTGCCATGCAGTCGGGGAACATTCCGAGATGTGCCCCGGGAAGCGCATCAACGAGAAAATCGATATCGCTACTTTCAGTGTTATCTCCGCGAGCAACTGAGCCGAAGAGAGCCACATTGGTGAAGCGATAGGAGAGTGCTGTATTCAAAATTATGCTTCGCATTGAGAAGATCCGCTGCTGTTCGGGAGTTCTGTTCATCGCTTCTAGTGTGTGCCGAGATGAGTGGAAGGGTGCCACACCTTTCAGCTTCCACAAGCGCTTCGCACTCGCATAGCCACGTTCGCCGCCGTACTCGGTGACGTCTACCGCTGAAAGCCTTGGAGGAGCAAGAAATTGAGACTCTGAAAATGCTTTCTCAAATTGTGGTGCAGAAACCGTTAGCAAAACCATGTTGCCTGAGGCCTGTGGCGTTGCATGATGTCGTTCAATCCATTTGTCACGGTGTGCATGTGAAATGTAAGCAACGACGGGGTCATCAAGTTTGCGCGGGAGAGTCTTGTTGTCGAAGTACGCAGCGGCATCCCAGCCGCCTAAACGCAACTGCGCATCACGCATCGCTTCTTGGAACTGCGGAACATTGAGGCGTAGAGACGAGGCCCGCTGGCGATAACGCGAAGACATGGTGGCGATATCGGGGAGTGGAGTGGAAGTGCTTGCCAGTTCGTTGAGGGCATTGACCGCAGTCAAGGGCCGACCACTTGGCCGATTCTGGGGAAGAAGGGCAATGTCTTCGTTGCGAATGGCCCAGGTTTTACCAATGAGTTGGGCTGGAATGCGGCCATCGGCAATGAGAGCACGAACACGCCGTGAACTGACATTGAGCAACTCGCTGACTTCCAGAACGCTGAGCATTTAATAACTATACCGTTATCGGAATAGTTGTTTGAGCTGTTTTCCAGTGACTTCGTGTGCTTCGACGAGCCGTAATCTGCAGGTAGGCACGCGGGGGCGTGCAGCAATCAACTGGGGGCTCTTGTGGATATTGCAATGATCAAACGTGCTATCGAATTGTCGCAAAATGATGGAGAGTTCCAACTCAATGCGAACTGGTGGAGCGGGTCGCTGACCGTAACGGAAAATGGTTCGGGCTGGAAAATCGGAATTACTCGCGGAAAATTTGGCGTGCCTGCAGAAGCTTCTGCAACAGGGCTCGCCGGAAGTGGTGGCGATGTGCAGATGAATGCCGATGCGCTGACCTGGGAAAATTTACTGACCGCAGTTCCACCTTCTGGCTACACCGACTTTGTTGGCGCCTCTGCTCTTGGTGGAATGCAAACAAGCCCCGAACCATTTAATGGGGAGCGTCATTTAGCAATGCGTCGTTTTATTGACCTCATGCGTGCAGCGAAGAATGGCACAACGGGTGCGCCGCAACCAGGTGGTTATAAGCAACCGCACGGCACTTTCGATAAAGCGGTGGGAAGATACATTCACCTCAACATCAATGGCGTGAGCCAACGTGTGTACTTCGAAGAAGCCGGACAAGGAATTGGGCTCATTTGTCAGCACACCGCGGGTGCAGATGGGCGCCAATTTCGTCATTTCTTAGAGGACGAACGCATTACATCGAAGTATCGCGTCATCGTGTACGACATGCCATTCCATGGCAAGTCGCTGCCGCCTGTAGACAAAGCATGGTGGACAGAGCGCTACACATTGACTCCAGAAAACGCAATGGGGCTGCCGGTGGAGTTGTCTCGTGCGCTTGGCCTTGATCGTCCGGTGTTTATTGGCTCTTCTGTAGGTGGAATGTTGGCACTCGACCTTGCCCGGTATTACGCCGATGATTTTCGTGCAGTGATTTCACTTGAGGGTGGCTTGCATGCCGATATTCCTGAAGGTTCCTTGGAGCCAACAGGCGATGAAGACCCGGCAAAGCATGCAGCAACAATGCTCATGATCATGTCGCCAACCGCGCCAGAAAGTTCGCGTCAAGAAACTCGTTTGCATTACGCGCAAGGCGCACCTGGCGTGTTTCCTGGCGACATTGACTATTACGCCTTCACGCATGACCTTCGTGGGCAAGGACATCTCATTGACACAAAGAAATGTGCGGTGCATTTGTTGACAGGGGAATATGACTTCCCAACAATTCCATGGACGGAACTTGCGGCAAAGGAGATTCCGGGTGCAACCATGGAAATTATGAAGGGTCTCGGACACTTCCCGATGTCGGAAGACCATGTTGGTCTGATGAAATACGTACAACCCATCTTGAACCAGATTGCGAAATAAAATGACATCACATGTAAAGCCATTAACTTTGACCGGAACTGTTGCGGTAGTAACCGGAGCATCGAGTGGAATTGGCGAAGCTACTGCACGGCAATTTGCTGAACTTGGGGCCACCGTTGTACTTGCTGCTCGGCGGATTGACCGACTCACCCAGTTGGCAAAGGAGTTAGGAAAACAAGCCCTAGCGGTTGAAGTAGACGTTGCCGATGCAAACGCAGTTCAATCGCTGTTTGATCAGGTGATGTCGGCCTATGGGCGTGTTGACACCTTGGTGAATAATGCAGGGGTAATGCTGATTGGCCCGGCGCATATGGCCCCACTCGATGAGTGGAAGCAAATGGTTGATGTAAACGTGATGGGTGTATTGAATTGCACGAAAATTGCATTGCCATATTTAGTAGAGGCAGCCAAGAGCGCGCCACGCAATGTTGCCGACATTGTCAATGTGAGTTCTGTGGCGGGCCGCAAAGCGCAGCCAGGCTCGGCGGTGTATTCCGCAACTAAATTTGCAGTGGGTGCATTTAGCGATGGCATTCGTCAGGAACTCGCTTCTCAACACGTGCGCGTCACTTTGGTGGAGCCAGGTTTTACCGATACCGAACTTGCCTCGCACATCAACCCAGTCATTTTGGAAAAGATGCAAGCGGCTATGGCACAGATGCCCCGAATGACAGCTCATGAAGTTGCCGACAGCATTTCTTTTGCTGTTACACGACCAGCTGGGGTGTCTATTAGTGAGATTCTCATTCGTCCTACCGAGCAAGAGAGATAGCGGTGGCGAATAGCATGAACACATGGACATCGGGGTTGATGTTTCCTGAAGGGCCAGTGCTCATGCCCGATGGTTCGGTGTTGTTGAGTGAACTCACGGGAAACCGTATTACACAGGTGTGGCCCGATGGAATGAAAAAGACCATTGCGGAACCACTAGGTATGCCCAATGGTTTGGCCTTTGGGCCCGATGGCTATTTGTACTGCGCGAACATGGGCGGATTGTCGAAGCCGAGCATTATGAAAGATGTGCCGGGTGCAAATGTGGCAAAGCTTGCGTATCGCGGTGGCTCCATTCAGCGCATTGATATTGCAACTGGCGAAGTGGTCGATGTGGTTACAGAGTGCGAAGGCTTTACGTTGCCCGCACCTGACGACCTCATTTTTGATGCGGAAGGCAACTTCTATTTCACCGACATTGGCGTGATGGATCATGATGATCGCAAGGGCGATGAAACAGGAATCTATTTCGTGTCGCACGACCTGCAAACGGTGAAGCGGCTGGTGCGTTCTATGGTGCCCACCAATGGCATTGGCATTTCACCCGATGGCAAGAAACTGTATTGGACCGAATATCTCACAGGCCGTTTGTTTGTGCGCAACATTGTGTCGCCAGGAGTGCTGGAAGACCCTGCCGTGCCATTTGGTGACTGCATCTTTACTCACCCATTGCCTGTTACATGGTTCGACTCGCTCACCGTGGGCGCTTCTGGCGAAATTGCAGTTGCGGTACATAACGGAACCATGGAAGGCCGCAGTGGGGTGATTACCTTCAACGCGGAGGGCGATGAAGTTGATTTTGTTGCTTTCGACGATGCATGGACCACTCATGTAATTCTCTCTACGAGTGGCAGCCCTACTGCTTATGTCACCTTGTCGGGCACTGGGCGTTTGGTGGAATTGCCGTGGGGCTTTCACCAACTTGCGCCGTTGTATGGCCCGCGGTCATAGTTCTCTTGCATGAATGAACTCGATCTTCTTGAAGAACACCTGCATGCCCTCTTGCCAAAGGAGTGGTTTGAAGTGGTGCGCCTAGAAGATTGGACTGCGCTGCGTGAGTTGCATGTTGCACTAGGCGGAGCACGCATTGTTGCTGAAATAGGAAAGCACGGGTGGACTGCACCGCATTGGCCGCGTGAACACGGTGGGCGTGGGGTCGACGATGCAACGGCACGCAAAATTATTGAACGCCTCGATGCGTTAGTAGTGCCTCGCATTCCGCGCGGCACAGGTTTCATTTTGGCCGCACCTGCTATTCGCCAGTTTTCCAGTGAAGAAACAAAGCGACTCTTTTTGCCGGGCATTGCTGCAGCAACACAAATGTGGGCGCAACTCTTTAGTGAGCCTGGTGCGGGAAGCGACTTAGCTTCATTGGCCTGCAAAGCAGAACGTGATGGCGATGAGTGGGTGGTGACGGGTCAAAAGGTGTGGACAACGCTTGGCCATGAAGCCGATATTGGCATGCTCATTGCGCGCACCGACCCCAATGCGCCAAAGAACAAGGGCATTACCTATTTCGGGGTCGACCTGCATGCACCGGGTGTAGAAATTCGCCCACTGGTGCACATGACCGGCGAGCACGAATTCAACGAAGTGTTTTTGAATGAAGTGCGCATTCCCGACCTGTGGCGCATTAGCGATGTGAACGATGGTTGGGCTGCATCTACAGCGTCGTTGTCGGCCGAGCGCATTACGTTGTCGGGTCAAAAAACAGGCGGGCCACAAAAGCGCAGTATTTTGGGTGGCAAAACCATTGATGAGCTCATTACGTTGGCGCAGTCACAAACACTCACTGCAGTGCAACGAGAACGTGTGGTGCAGTGTTATATCGATGCATGCGTGTTGGGGCTCACCGTGCAACGTGTGAAGGGGCCAGCTGGTTCTATTACGAAAATCATGAAGGCGAAGTCGAACCAAGAGGTGCAATTGGTGGCGCTCGATATTTTGGGAGCGCAGGTGACTGCATGGGAAAGCGCCGACGACGAGATGCTGAAATATGTGCGTGAGTTCTTGCGCACACGTGCGAACTCGATTGAGGGTGGCACAAGTGAAATTCAACGCAACATAGTGGGCGAGCGGGTGCTGGGTTTACCGCGCGAACCCGATGTGTGGCAGGGCAAGGCCTGGCGTGAGGTGCCGCGGTCTTAGCTTTTGGCAGCGAGCCAAGCGGCTTCTGCTTCACCTAATGCACTTGAAGGCCCAGCATTGACCATGGGCCATAGTTCTTCTGCAATGCGGCGGTAGTTGCCCACGGCGCCGAGTTCGCCGAGCAATGCATATAGCCCCAAGTTGATGCGCTGAATGAAAACAAATGAGCGTGGCACGGTGGAGTACTGCGCAATGGGGCTATTGCGGTCGAACGTGTGGCGCACAACAGAAGAGGAATATTCAGGGGTCCATGTCATGACATGTGATTCGCGCACGGGTGCATAAAAGAGCCTGTAGTACTCGCCAGCAGTGTTGGTGTCGACCGGTGCATCTTTTTGTAAGAGGCCTGCATCTTCAATGACCACACGAAACGCGTCGTAGTCGTGGTTAATGGCGGCAGCGGTAATCATGTTTTGGAACACGTTCATTTCGTCGACGGTGAAGTGCTTCACTAAGCCATAGTCGAGGAAACTGATTTTGTTCACGCCGTTGTCGCCAACATGAAAGATGTAGTTGCCGGGGTGCGGGTCGCCGTTGAAAGCGCGGAAGCGATACAGCGAGCGAAAGACGAAACGAAAGAGTGCTTCACCAGCAAAGTCGCGGTCGGCTTGTGAGCGCTCGAGCAGTTCGGCCCACGTAATGCCCGATACCAACTCGGTTACCAATACACGAGCGGTGCTGAGGTGCTCAATGACTTCCGGAACATGAACGAATGGGTGATTGCGGTAGTAGTCGGCAAATGCAATTTGGTTCTCGGCTTCAAGGGTGTAGTCGAGTTCTTCGGTGAGACGTTCTTTAATTTCTGCTACGAGTTCATCGGGGCTGAAGCTTTTGAAACCAAACGACAACAATGCACCCAGTAGGTCGGCATTTTTTAAATCAGATGCAATGGCTTCAGCAACGCCGGGGTATTGCACTTTCACAGCAACTGCACGCTGTTGTTGAGTAACGGGGTCAATAATGATGGCGCGGTGTACTTGGCCAATGCTGGCTGCAGCAATGGGTGTTGGGTCCCACTCCACAAAGAGTTCGCTAATGGGTTTGCCGAGTTCTTCTTCCACTACTTGCTCGGCGAGTTCGCTTGCCATTGGTGGTGCTTGCGATTGCAATTCGGCAAGTGCGAGGCGCAGTGGTTCGGGCAGGCCATGGTCGAGATAGCTCGCCATTTGGCCAAGCTTCATGAGCGCGCCTTTCATGTTGCCGAGGCGGTCGGCAATTTGCGCAGCGTTTTTCATTTCACGTGAATGGTCGAGTTCTTCTTTGCGTGCCGCAGATGCAAATAATTTGCGTGCAGCCGTAGTGGCGTAGCTGGTGCCCACAGCGGCGCCGAGCTTTGCTAATTCGGCATTGCGCCCAAAGCGCTTGCGGGAACTGAGTGCTTTGTCGGTCATGGTTGCTCAGTTACTGGCTCTGTGCGTTCAGCAGCACTAATGCATGCTTCCACAAGTTTGGGTACAAATACATCGGCCATGGCATATACGGCATCGTGGTCGCCATCGACATGGTAGGCAATGGCGTTGGGAAGCGATTCGAATAAACGAATTTGACGCTTGGTGGCAACAACGCGGTCGCGAGTGGTAATAACAACACTTGCGGGAATATCAATAGAACGAATCCAGTCGCGCGAGTTGAATGAACCCAGTGCGCCGCCGGCTTCCAAAATAAGACGCCAGTCGTGTTGTTGAAGTTGTGCTGCAGCCCACGGTTCCCAGTTCAATACTTTGCGTTGCACATACAAACGCTCGGTGATTTTCTCGCGTGCATCAACAGGAGTAATGCGAGCGAGTAAACCAAGACCATGTAGCCCGAGAAACGACAAGCGTTCTTGACGTGTGGAAACGAAGAACCCAGCGGTGGCGCACAGCACCACTGCTCGCACGCGTTGTTCGTGGCGATAGCACAACAGTTGTGCAATGGTGCCGCCCATGGAATAACCAACAGGAATAAAAGTGGAAATACCTAAATGGTCAGCGAGTGCGGCCATGTCGTCGGCGCAGGCGGCGAGGGTAAAGGGTTTGCTGCTGCGTAGGCCGCGGCCATGACCACGTTGGTCGGGTGCAATCACACGAAAGTGTTTGCCGAGTTCTTCATAACAGGTGAAGTAATTGAGGTCGGCCGTTGCGGTCCAGCCATGCAATAAGAAAAGAACGGGGGCATTGGGTGGGCCAGGTAGTTCGCGAAAGAAAATGGTGCCGCGACCAGGAAGCGTTACTTCGCGCCCTGGCGGGAGGTGCGGTTCTGGGGCGTTGAGTTCAGTCATGGGGCCACCTGAACTGAATATGCACTAGGCGAGATGTTCCACCGCAATAATGCGCACGCGCAACTTGCCGCCATTTGGTGATTCATACTCCACCCATTCTTCAACACGACGTGAGATGAGTGCCTCACCGAGCGGAGCTTTGGGGCTCATCATTTCCACACCTTCACGGCGTTCTTCCATGTGGCCAATGAGGTAGGTCTCGGCATCAGATTCGTCGTCGCCTTCATAAAGGAACGTCACGATGGAGCCTGAACTAACGACGCCTTCCACACCTGGCGGAAGAATTTCGTGGTCTTCAAGAATGTCTTCAAGTTGGCGAATGCGGCCTTCCATATGGCCTTGTTCGTCTTTGGCGGCGTGATAGTCGCCATTTTCTTTGAGGTCGCCCATTTCGCGGGCACGTTCAATTTTGTCGGCCACTTCATGGCGACCACGGGTGGTGAGGTCGAAGAACTCGGCGGCGATGCGGTCGTGAGTTGCCTGGGTGATGTAATGACGAGCCATAACAAGCCTCAGGCTATCGGTAGGCTTAGCGCCCTATGGCACATCGCATCGCAGTCATTGGTGGAGACGGAATTGGCCCAGAGGTCACCGCAGAAGCATTAAAGGTGGTCCGCGCCGCGGGCGTGGCCATTGAAACAACCGATTTCGACCTTGGCGGGCAGCGCTATTTGCGCGACGGGGAAATCTTGTCCGACGCCGTGCTCGAGCAGTTGCGCCACTTCGATGCCATCTTGCTCGGCGCCGTGGGCACCCCCGATGTACCCCCTGGCGTCATCGAGCGTGGGCTGTTGTTGAAGATGCGTTTCGAGCTCGACTTGTATGTGAACCAGCGTCCATTCGTCGGTGTGGCTCCGGGCAAAACCGCAGTGCACGACTTTGTGGTCATTCGTGAAAACACCGAAGGCCCATACGTAGGTGAAGGTGGCGTATTGCGCCGTGGCACTCCACATGAAGTGGCAACACAGGGCAGCACCAACACGCGCATGGGTGTTGAGCGTTGCGTGCGTTACGCATTTGAACTTGCCATGAAGCGCGAGCGCAAGCACGTGACCTTGGTGCACAAAACAAACGTGCTTACTTACTCTGGCGATTTGTGGGAGCGCACGTTCAACATTGTTGCCAAAGATTTCCCGCAAGTGAAAACCGCATACAACCATGTTGACGCTGCATGTATTTACTTTGTTGAAGACCCATACCGCTACGACGTCATTGTGACCGACAACTTGTTTGGCGACATTCTCACCGACCTGGGTGGGGCAGTGAGTGGCGGCATCGGTTTGGCATCGTCTGCCAACTTGAACCCTTCACGCACCGGGCCTTCAATGTTCGAGCCATCACATGGTTCAGCCCCCGACATTGTGGGTACCGGCAAGGCCAACCCCACAGCAGCCATCTTGTCGGCAGCCTTAATGCTCGACTTTTTGGGCGAAAATGCAGCTGCAGAGCGAGTTCGTGGTGCTTGTGAGCCTGCTGTAACGGGAACCACCGTAGAAATGGGAAACGCCATCGCCGCCCGCTTGGCGAGCAAGTAATCTAAGAACGTTCTCGAAAGGAATCGCTATGCCTACCTTGGTCCCTACCCCAAAAATCTGGATGAACGGCACGCTTGTCGACTGGGATAAAGCCCAGGTGCACGTGCTCACACATACCTTGCATTACGGCACCGGTGTGTTCGAAGGTATTCGCGCATATGAAACCTCCAATGGGCCAGCAGTGTTTCGCCTCACCGAGCACATCGAGCGCCTCTTGCGCAGCGCAAAAATTTTGGGCATGGAAATTCCGTACACCGTTGCTGAACTTGTACAGGCAACAAAAGACACGGTGGCCTCAACTGGTTTGCCTGGTTGTTACATTCGCCCCATTGCGTATTACGGATACGGCGAAATGGGTTTGAACACCTTGCCATGCACCGTTGATGTAGCTATTGCATGCTGGCCATGGGGTGCATACCTTGGCGAAGAAGCACTCACCAAGGGTGTGCGCATGAAAATTTCTTCATGGAAGCGACTCGACCACAACATGTTGCCACCAGCTGCAAAAACAGTTGCCAACTACGCCAACTCATCGCTGGCAAAAGTTGAAGCGCTGAGGGCTGGTTACGACGAAGCCATCTTGTTGAACAACGAAGGTCTTGTGAGCGAGTGCACCGGTGAAAACTTGTTCGTTGTGCGCAACGGCAAAATCATTACGCCGCCATTGTCGGCTGGTGCATTGGAAGGCATCACGCAGTGGAGCGTCATCAAGATTCTGGAAGACCTCGGCTATGAAGTGGTGAAGGGCGACCTTGCTCGTTCCGACCTCTATATTGCCGAAGAGATCTTCTGCGTGGGTACAGCGGCTGAAGTAAGCGCCATTAACTCGGTCGACGACCGCTCGGTGCCATGCCCTGGGCCCATCACCTTGAAGGTCGCTGAAATCTACGGAAAGGCTGTTCGTGGCCAAATTCCCGAGTATGCCCACTGGTGCGAGCCCGCCAAATAGGTTTCCCCAACTTTCCCCACAGGCTTATCCACAGGTAATCCTCAGGAAAAATATCTGCTATATGTCTTGCGGGTATTGACGATGGGCGAGGGAAGGGGCATACTGTCTCTTGTGATGTCCACAGCAACCCCACAGTTTTCTGGCTCCAGCCGCATCGCTGTCATTGCTGTATCCATCATTATTATTTCGTAGCGCACGGGTTTCCCTCGTGCGCGGCCGCCGAAGTTCGGCGGCTTTTTGCGTTCTAGGGCCCGTTTGAAACGACGTCATTCCAGCGAGACTAAACGAGTAGAGAAAGAAGAAACACATGAGCACAAAGAACGAGAACTTTGTAGAGGTATTCGACACCACCTTGCGTGATGGCATGCAGGTGGAAGGCGTGTCGGCAACGGTGGAAGACAAACTTCGCATTGCCGAACAACTCGACTACTTAGGCGTGCACTTCATTGAAGGCGGCTGGCCAGGTGCGAACCCCAAAGACATTGAATTCTTTACTCGTGCGCGCAGCGAATTGAAGCTTGCCAACTCGGTGTTGGTGGCATTTGGTTCTACACGTCGCCCGCGCGGCAAAGTTGACGACGACGACACACTGCGCAACCTCATTGAAGCGCAAACTCCTGCGGTGTGCATTGTGGCAAAGTGCTGGGACTACCACGTAGAGCACGCTCTGCAAACGACTCTTGAAGAAGGCATTGCCATGGTTGCCGACTCGGTTGAGTTTTTGAAGGGCAATGGCAAGCGCGTTCTTGTTGACATGGAGCACTTCTTCGACGGTTTCAAAAACAACCAAGAGTTCTCGTTGCGCGTTTTAGAAGCAGCCGTTATGAAAGGTGCAACACACTTGGTGTTGTGCGACACCAACGGTGGTTCATTGCCCAGTGAAGTGGGCGAAATTGTTGCCGCAGTGCGCAAGCACATTGGTGGCGATGCAACGCTCGGCATTCACTGCCACGACGACACTGGTTGTGCTGTTGCCAACTCAATGGCTGCGGTGCAAAGCGGCGTGCGCCACGTGCAGGGAACACTTAATGGTTTGGGCGAGCGCACTGGTAACGCAAACCTCACCACCATCATTCCGAACTTGCAATTGAAATTGGGTTACGAGTGCTTGCCACCTGCAAACATGGAGCGCCTCACTTCGGTGAGCAACTTTGTAGCTGAAGTTTTGAATCGCCCGCTCAACCCACAGGCTCCATATGTTGGTTCCTCCGCATTTGCGCACAAGGCAGGCCTGCACGTGTCGGCCATTGCTCGAGCCAAAGATGCTTATGAGCACATTGTTCCTGAACTTGTAGGTAATGGCACACGTTTCGTGGTGTCGGAAATGGCTGGCCGCGCAACTATTCAAATGAAAGCTGATGAGCTTGGTTTGAAAATGGATGGCCCTGCCGTGAACCAGGTCATTGACGACTTGAAGCGCCTCGAGCATGAGGGTTATCACTTCGAAGCAGCCGATGCATCTTTGGAACTGCTCATGCGTCATGCCGCAGGTTGGAAGCAAGAGTACTTCAATGTGGAAAGCATGCGCGTCATCACCGATGAAGCTGCTGACGGCACTTTCACCACTGAAGCAACAGTGAAAGTGTGGCTTGGCGACGAACGCTTCGTTCGTACGTCGGAAGGCAACGGCCCTGTGAATGCCATCGACACAGCACTGCGCGGTTCACTGCTTGAGCATTTCCCGCAACTCTCGAAGGTGCATCTCACCGACTACAAGGTGCGCATTCTCGATGGTGCTACTGCAACGGGTGCAATTACCCGCGTGCTTATTGACGCCACCAACGGCGAGCGTTCATGGACGACCATTGGCGTGTCGGCCAACATCATCCAAGCATCGTGGCAAGCTCTTGAAGAGTCATTGGTGTATGGGTTGTTGCACACCTCGGCATAACAACTACTCTTAGGTCATGGCTGCTCCTCGTAATGCTCCTGTTTCTTTTACAACTGGTGCCGCTGCATATGCATCACCCGAGCATGTTCCAGCTGCTTGGCAGCCCGACCGCAAAGGCGAAATTGATGGGTTGCAGCCAAATGGAGCGCGTTTAGGTAACCAAGGCCCCGACCAGGGTTATGTGTTGTTGCTTGCGGCCAAAATGCGTCCGCAGGTGCAGGTGCAAAAAGGCGAGCATGTCGACGATGCCTTGCGCGGTTGCATCAACATCGCGTTAAAGCGTGCGTCGTTGTTCAGCCGTGCGCCAGTCATTCACGACCTCACCATTGCTCTCACCATGTGGGGTTGGCTCGATGCATCGCCACCAACCGACCTGGTGGAGTGCCGCCGTGCGTTGTTTGAAGGCGTTGCACATGTAACCGCGCATTACAGCGAAGGTCGTGTTATTGCCGACATGGTTCCTGAAGCCACGTTGCGCATGAACCCAAGCCAGGTGCGAGCCGCAATGCCCGCATCGTGGAAAGTGCTTACCGGCGTTCCTGCAAAATAATTCCGGCAATAATCAACGCGCTTCCTAAGTAGTCCCACCCTTGTGGTGTTTGGTGAAACACCATGTAGCCAAAGATGGTGGCAACAATGGGCAGCATTGCTAAGAGCACTGAATAGTGCCGCACAGTAACGATGCGCAAAATGCGTTGGTCGATGCCGTAACTGGTCACACTCGCTAGTGCGCCAATAACAATGCCTAATCCAATGAGGTATGGGTGGGTAATTGCTGTGCCAATATCGGGGGCGCCAATGGGTAACGTGAGTAGCGCCCCAAAAATGAACGACATTGCAAGCCCGTCGAGCCCTCCGTGTGCGTTGGCAACTTTGCCCGCATACACAATGTGAATGCCCCAAAAAATTGCTGCAATGAAAATGAAGAGAACGCCTAATGGTTCGCCACTCAGTTCCACACCGCTCAAAATTGCTACGCCAATAACGGCTACAACAAGCGCTACTGCATTGCGTCTGGTGCGAGTAAAAAGTGCAGCAACGGTAATGGGCCCAATGAATTCAATTGATACACCTTTGCCCAACGGCAAGCGATCAATTGCCATATAAAAAAATGTGCTGGTGAGCCCAGTAGAAAGCCCGAGAATTGCAGCACTTTTTAATTCCTGACGTGTCCAGAGTTTGGGTGCAAGGCGGCGCGGGCCAACAATGCATACCGCCACCACCATGGCCCCAAACATGCGCAGCCAGGCCATGGTTGCTGGCGCAACGTTGTCGAATTGAGCTTTTCCCATGGCATTGCCCGCATTCAGAGCAAAGGCAGAGAAGATGAACAGTAACTCTGCTTCAAAACCTTTGAGACGCTTATTGGGTGAAGGCGTGTGTGAGGGTGAAGTCAACGCTGCCTAGTCGAATAGGTCGGGGTCAGACAAACAAATGTCGTCCCACAATGGTTGGAAGTTCAACCAACCTGCCATTTGGTGCGCAGTGTTGTCGCGTGTGTATTGCGCCCATTCATGTGGAATGAGTTTGGGTGTGCCGGCAGCTTCAGCAAGAAGTTGTGCTTGGCAGCTGCGCTCCATGCTGATGAACCAGTACGCAGCAGCATCAACAGTTTCTGCTGCAGTAAACAAACCGTGGTTTTGGTGAATGGCAGCCTTGCCCGAGCTGAAGCATTCGGCGAAACGCTCACCGTCTTCAATTTCAAACACGACTTTCCCGGCAGCGTCGGTAATAACACTGTGGTCGTTGTAGAACGCACATGCATCTTGTGTAATGGGGTCAAGCGTGCGGCCAAGAGCCGACCATGCTTTGCCATACACCGATTGTGAGTGAGCAGCGGCATTGATGTCGGGGCGAGCGGCGTGCACTGCTGAGTGCAAAACAAATGCAGCGCGGTTCACAGGGCGCTTGCCGTACACCACGTCGCCGTGATGGTTCACCAAAATGAGGTCGCTTACTTTTACCTGACGAAACGACATGGAAAAAGGGTTCACCCAAAAGTGATCGGGAAACTCGGGGTCGCGCACGGTGATGTGGCCAGCCACACCTTCAGAAAAACCGAACTTGCCGAACACGCGCAACGCACCAGCCAGGCGCTGCTTCACATGCAAACGCTCATCGGCGCTGTTCGTAAATTTTGGTGGCCCGTCGAGGCTCACTTCCTTGCGGGTCAGGGGAATGCCGTCAATGGAACCGGGGGAAGTGGTGGTGTCGTCGATAATTGCCATAGCCACAGACTACGCCGATACCCTCCACCACATGAACCGAATTCTGCAGCCCGCAACCATGTCGAAGCCAGCCGCGGCCTATGCGCACGGCATTGAAGTGAGCGGGGCAGAGTCGTGGGTGTTTACCTCGGGAGTAGTGCCCACCCGAGCCGATGGAACGGTTCCCACTGATTTAGGTGAACAGGCCGCAGTGGTGTGGGGCAATATTTCTGCCATTTTGTCTGAGGCGCAGCTCTCGGTGCGCGACATTGTTTCCATCACTACGTATGTAGTGGAGAGCGCTGCGGAACATGAAAAAGACGGAGACCTCAGCACGCGTTTAGCGGTAGTGATGGCTGCTCGCGATGCAGTGTTGCAGGGTCACTTGGCCGCGAGCACTTTGGTAACGGTGCCAGCTTTGGCTCGCCCCGAGTGGCGAATGGAGATTTCCGTGGTGGCTGCGCGCTGAATCCCCATTTCTCGGCGCAAATTGTTGCGAAAAGCGGGCCATACGGCGCCGAGAACACTCCGAGACGCCTTACGATTTTGGGTCTATGGCAAGCAGTACTCCCACCCCCGATCCCCTTGACCCTCGTACCGACTCAGGCATTCCCATTGCGCCCCTGTACACGAGTGCGAACCTTGCGGGCTGGGACCCGGCCACGCAGTTAGGCGACCCGGGTAAGCCTCCTTACACACGTGGTGTTTACCCCACCATGTACCGCGGCAAGTTGTGGACCATGCGTCAGTACGCCGGTTTCGGTACTGCTACGTCAACCAATGAGCGCTTCAAGTTTTTGCTTGGTGCAGGTCAAACAGGTTTGTCGTGTGCATTCGACTTGCCAACACAAATGGGTTACGACTCCGACCACCCACGTGCCGAAGGCGAAGTAGGAAAAGTTGGCGTAGCAATCGACTCACTAGCCGACATGCGCTTGTTGCTTGCCGACTTGCCACTCGACAAAGTGTCGACCTCAATGACCATCAACTCAACTGGTGCCATCTTGTTGTTGATGTATGAATTGGTAGCTGAAGAGCAGGGCATTCCTGCAAGTGCCATTAGTGGAACCATTCAGAACGATATTTTGAAGGAATACATCGCACGCGGTACCTACGTGTACCCACCGCGGCCTTCCATGCGCATCATCACCGACATCTTTGCGTACTGCTCACAGCATGTGCCGAAGTGGAACACCATTTCTATCTCTGGCTACCACATTCGTGAAGCGGGAAGTACTGCAGTTCAAGAAATTGCATTCACACTTGCTAACGCCATTGCCTATGTTCAAGCAGCAGTAGATGCGGGTCTCGATGTTGACGACTTTGCTCCACGTTTGAGTTTCTTCTGGAACGGTCACAACAACTTCTTTGAAGAGGTTGCGAAGTTCCGTGCATCACGACGCATGTGGTACAAAATCATGGACGAGCGTTTCGGTGCAAAGAAAGAGTCGAGCAAGTTGTTGCGCTTCCATACCCAAACAGGTGGCAGCACACTTACTGCTCAACAGCCGCTCAACAACATTGTGCGCGTCGCGGTGCAAAGCCTTGCTGCAGTGCTTGGCGGAACACAGAGCTTGCACACCAATGGTTACGACGAAGCGCTCAGCTTGCCTACAGAAGAGGCTGCTCGCATTGCTTTGCGTACACAGCAAATTATTGGTTACGAAAGTGGTGTGGCCGATACGCCCGACCCACTTGCTGGTTCATACTTCATTGAAAACCTCACCGATGAGGTAGAGCGTTTGGCATGGGAATACATTGCTCGCATCGACGAAATGGGTGGAGCAGTAGACGGCATTGAAGCTGGCTTCCAACAAGACGAAATTGAGCAAGCCGCTTACGACTATGCACGTTCTATCGACAACGATGAGCGCGTCATTGTGGGCGTGAACAAGTTCAACATTGGCAAAGAGCCAGAGCCAAAGGTTTTTCCTATCGACCCACAACTCCAGGTGAACCAAATCGCGAGCTTGAAGAAGTTCAAGGCCGACCGCGATCAGGCACTTGTTGCTGCCAAGTTGGAAGAGTTGAAAACCGCTGCTCGTGGCACCGATAACTTGCTGTACCCCATGAAAGAAGCGTTGCGCGCCAATGCAACATTGGGTGAAGTGAGTGACGCCTTACGTGAGATCTTTGGCACCTACCAGCCAGGGCGCTGAGCCCAGTTACAGCCAATTCACCTGTGCAGTAGGCCTGCCCGGTGACTCAACTACTCCATTGGGGTAGCCCACGTAAATGAGCCCCATCACTTCGGTGGTGGCGGGGAACTGGCATACAGCGTTCATGGCATCGTTGGCACCTTTGGGTGGTGAACCCCACAAGGTGGCAAGGCCATGTGCCTCGGCGCCAAGGAGAAGGTTCTGTATGCCTGCAGCAACGGCGTAGCGGTTTTCTGCAGTGCGTTGTTCAGAATCGCCAGGTGCAGAACCTACGGCAATAACGATGGGAGAGCGCAAATACTTGGAGCGGGCCTTGGTGATCTTGAAGTCTTCTTCGCCTTGAGCAGCCATGACAGCAGAAATAGCTTCACCCAGTTCGCGACGTGTGTCGCCAGTGAGCACCGCAATGTGCCAAGGCCAAGTGCGCTTATGGTTGGGCGCCCAAGTGAGTAGTTCACATAACTCTTCAACAACGCTGCGCGGCACTTCACGTTGTGCGTCGATGAGCAAACTGCTGCGTCGGGTGCGAATGAGCTGAGCGAGGTCTTGTGGAGTCATGGTTAGTTCTTATGCAGGGCAGCGTTCAAGCCGCCCCAGGTGCCTTCACGCTGTGATGCTTCAACGGCGCCATTGGTGCTGTTGCGGCGGTAGAGCAAGTTGTTGGCGCCCGACAGAGCGCGTGCTTTCACCACTTCGCCATCGGGAAGGCGCACAAGGGTTCCGCCTGTTACATAC
>JANRCO010000054.1 GCA_030726975.1 Ilumatobacteraceae bacterium
GACATGATCATCTCTGGTGGGTTCAACATTTGGCCTGCTGAGTTAGAGAATGTCATTTTGAACCACCCCGATGTGGTGGAGGTCGCCGTGTTCGCCATTCCTCACGACCGGTGGGGTGAAAGCCCGGCTGCATGCTGTGTTGTGGTGGAGGGGGCAGCAGTTTCTGCCGACGATATTCGCCAATTGTGCGCTGACGCCCTTGGTTCATACAAGAAACCGGCTGAAGTGTTCTTCCAGACCACTCCTTTGCCGAAAAGCCCCGTGGGCAAGGTGCAGCGCAAGGTGCTGCGCGAGCCATATTGGGCAAATATGGACCGTCGGGTGGCAGGAAACTAGCCCTTTCCAAACCAAACGATCGTGTGGTAACGTTTTCTTGTCAGGTTCGACATTCTATTTGGGGGTCAAAATGCCACTCGGCTTAGCAAAACTCGAAAAAATTACTGCAGACATTCAGAGCAATGATATAGACTGGGTTGAAGTTGCAGATGGTTCGTACTTCAAAGTTCTCACCGTGCATGTTCCAACGAACACAGTTGCTTACGGTTTCAAGATGGATCCGGGTGCGCCCGACTTCCCATCGCACTTTCACATCTGCCGTGCAATGGCATGGACAGTAAAGGGCTACTTCGGTTACCGCGAAGGCGACAACCGCATTGAAACCGGCATGTTCTCGTATGAAGCGGCTGGTTCTTTCCACACACCATTCAGCGATTGCCCAGAAGGTTTCCAATCATTGGGAATTTTCGAAAGCGACACCGACGTGTTGTTGCAAAACCACGCTGAGGCCGACCCACGTTCAGAGCGCATTGGCGATCTCACCGTGAGCGACTTCATTGGTTGGGCTGGCGAGTCGTCGCACATTGTGCATGCCGATGGTTCCACCTCAGGCAACCCCACCTTCAAGTACGACTTCACCAGCGGCATCAACGCTTTTGGTAACTAATTTTCGTTAAATGCATCTCGCTGTGAGATGTAAAAATCTGAAAGTGGGGGCGGAGAAATCCACCCCCACTTTTTATTTGAGAAACTGTCAACAAGAGTGGGCGCAATGACTACACCAGTGTTCGATGAAAACTTAATGTGCGACTTTGCGGTGCGTGACCCCTATGGGTACTTCGCTGAACTGCGGGAAAATGACCCCATTCACTGGAACCCCAAGCACAAAGCGTGGATCATTACGCGTTACGACGATGTCACGGCAACCATTAAGAACCCGCACCTCACGGCATCGCGCATTGAACCATTTCGTCAGGCTGTGTCGAAGTCGGCAAATTCACCTGAGGTCGATGAAACCTTCGGCGTCTTGGCCGACTGGATGGTGTTTCTCGACCCGCCACATCACACGCGCATGCGTCGCTTGGTGTCTCGCGTGTTCGCTCCACCCGTGGTGCGTGCGCGTACGCAAGCAATGACCGAAGTAGTTGACTCACTCATCACAGAACTGCCTGTAGGGGTTCCTGTCGACATCATGGAGTCATTTGCTGCACCATTGCCGGCCATTGTGATTGCGCAGATGCTGGGTGTACCGCCCATTGACCGTCATCTCTTTAAAGAGTGGTCTGACCTCATTACCGCACTCGTTTTTGGCGCGTACGACAACCCCGATCGTTTCCGTAGCGCAGCGCGCGGAATGATGGAGTTGAAGAACTATTTGTTGGAGCTCATCAACAAGTTTGAAAAGGACCCAGAAGACAACCTCATCAGCTTGTTGCTCGAGCACGAAGATGGCGATTCACTGTCGCGCGACGAACTCATTTCCACCTGCACGCTTTTGCTTTTTGGTGGGCATGAAACCACAACAAACCTCATTACGAGCGGCTTGCTCGCATTGTTGGAGTTCCCTGAACAAATGGCCGACCTGCGTGCGAACCCCGATATTTTCCCAATGGCCGTGGAAGAGCTCATTCGCTTCGATGGGCCTGCGCGTGCAACGGTGCGCCTGGTGAAAGAAGACCACGAATACGGTGGCGTGAAGTTCACAGCGGGTGAGCGCGTGTTTATTGCGAACCCTGCAGCAAACCACGACCCGCGCGTGTTTGAGAACCCAGGGCAACTCAATTTGCGACGTAACCCAACGAACCATATGGGCTTTGGTTTCGGATTGCATTTTTGTTTAGGTGCTCCATTGGCACGCCTGGAAGTAGAGCTCGCACTGGGTGCGCTCATGAATAAGTTCTCACGCATTGAAATGGCATGCACTCGTGAAGAGTTGTCGTGGCACCCCACAATGTTGTCGCGTGGTCTACACAAGCTTCCTGTGATCTTGCACCACTAGGTGCACTTGCTATTTAGCCAAAGATTTTTTTAGAAATCACCATGCGCTGAATTTGGTTGGTGCCTTCGTAAATCTGTGTGATTTTTGCATCACGCATCATGCGCTCAACAGGGAACTCTGTGGTGAAGCCGTAGCCGCCGAGAAGTTGCACGCAGTCGGTAGTGACTTTCATGGCAACGTCAGAAGCAAACCATTTGGCCATAGCGCCGAGTTGCGACAAGTCACCGTGTGGGTCGCCAGCATCAACAGCAGCACATGCGCGATACACCATGGTGCGAGCGGCTTCTACTTGCATTTGTGCTTCGGCAACCATCCACTGCAATCCCTGGCGCTCTGCAATGGGCTTGCCGAAGGTCTTACGGTCTTTCATGTAGTTCACAGCGAAGTCGATAGCACCTTGAGCAATACCGACGGCTTGAGCACCAATAGTGGGGCGGCTGCGGTCGAGTGTGTGCATTGCAATGGTGAAGCCGTCGCCGACTTCACCAATACGGTTTTCGTCGGGTACGCGCAAGTTGTCGAAACGAATAACGCCAGTTGGGGATGAGCGAATGCCCAACTTGTGTTCGAGTTTGTCAACATGCACGCCCCAACTTGCTTCAGCAAGAAAAGCGGTGATGCCGCGGTGGCGGTCGTCGGAAGTGCGAGCAAAGATGGTGTAGAGGTCGCTCACGCCGGCGTTGGTGATCCAGCACTTCGAACCATTAATAACCCAGCTGTCACCGTCTTTTTCGGCGTGTGTGGTCATTGATGCTACGTCGCTGCCAGCGTCGGCTTCAGAAAGACCGTAACTTGCCTGTGATTCTCCGGTGCAAATACGTGGAAGATACTTTGCCTTCAATGCTTCGCTGCCGAAGTTGATAACGGGCAACATGCCGAGTTTGGAAATGAGAAACATGAGGCTGGTGCTTGCACACACACGAGCAAGTTCTTCAGCAACTACCGACTGGGTAACGAGCGATGCACCGCTTCCACCGTATTCAACGGGGTAGCTGAGCGCGGTGAGCTCCATTTGTTGAAGTGCTTTGAATGACTCCCACGAGTATGCACTGTTGTGGTCGGAGTCGGCTGCATATGGCGCAATTTTGTCTTCAGCAAACTTGCGAATGACTTCGCGAAATGCAATTTGTTCTGCGTCGAGTGAGAATTGTTGTTCAGACATGAGGGCCTCTATTTCTTTGAATAATCGTAGAAACCGCGTCCAGCCTTGCGGCCAAGGAGGCCGGCATCGACCATGCGAGAAAGCAATGGCGGTGCTGCATAGAGCGGTTCTTTGAACTCGGTGTACAAACTTTCAGCAACTGCAGAAGTGGTGTCGAGACCAATGAGGTCGGCAAGGCGCAATGGACCCATGGGGTGCGCACAACCTTCCACCATGCCGAGGTCAATATCTTCTGCCGATGCATAGCCCGACTCCAACATGCGCACTGCAGAAAGGATGTAGGGAATAAGAAGTGCATTCACAATGAACCCGGCGCGGTCTTTCGAGCGAATGACGCGCTTGTGCAGAGCAACTTCTGCAAATGCGGTGGAACGATTGATGGTGTCTTCAGAAGTGAGCAGCGACGCAACAAGCTCTACAAGGCGCAAGACGGGAACAGGGTTAAAGAAGTGGATGCCAATGACCTGCGATGGGCGCTGAGTGGCCATGCCGAGTTTCATGACAGGAATTGACGAAGTGTTTGTGGCCAAAATGGCGTTGTCGTCGGTGATGACTTTGTCGAGACTCTTGAAGATGTTGGTCTTCAACGTTTCGTCTTCAATGACTGCTTCTACTACTAATTGGCGATCGGCAAGGTCGGCCACATCGGTGGTGAAATGCAGATTCTTCATGGCGCTATCGCGCTCGGCTTCGGTAATTTTGTTGGCGCCAAGTGCGCGGTCGAGGGAAGTGACGAGGCGCTTCTGGCCAGCCTCCATGGCAGCAACAGTGGCTTCTTGAATGAGCACTTCGAGACCGTTTCGAGCACACACTTCGGCAATGCCAGAGCCCATGAGGCCGCATCCGATGACCCCTACGCGCTGGATGTTGCTGGTGCTAGGTGAGTTCGTCATGGAGTCCTTCTGGTATGGCCGTATTCTTCACCTCTAGTTTGCCCTAACTACCCGCTGGTAATAGTGCTCGTGCTCAACTCGCCTAGCCTTTATGCATGAACTTTGAGATACCTGGGGAAATTCAAGCCACATTGGCACAACTCGATGCATTCATCGAGAAAGAGATCAAGCCACTTGAGCTTGAAAACGACAACATGCGCTTTTTCGACCATCGTCGCGAATGGGCGCGCACCGACTTTGAAAACGATGGCGTGCCTCGTGCCGACTGGGAAGCACTGTTGAAAGAAATGCGCCGTCGCGCCGATGCAGCGGGTTGGTTGCGTCTCGCATTGCCAAAGGAATATGGCGGTCGCGACGCAAGCAACTTAGAGATGGCAATTATTCGTGAGCATCTCGCCACAAAGGGCTTGGGTCTTCATAACGATCTGCAAA
>JANRCO010000055.1 GCA_030726975.1 Ilumatobacteraceae bacterium
CGGCCATGGAGCCAACCCACTGGCTCCGATGCAAGACGCACTTTCAATTCATATGAGAAGCCCGTAGGGAATGCATGGCTGAGTGCACACTTTGCATTTTCCGCCCAAGCAACACAGCGATACTTTCCATAGTCTTCAGCAACACCAGCAAACGACAATCTCCCTCTTCCTGCGGAGTCGTATTGCTGACGGTACGTGTCGATGCAAAAACCGTTGAACTGCGGGTTGCAGCCGGTTTGAAAGACGCTGATGGGCACAATGCTTGCTGCAAGCGATCGCTTATTTCCCGAGGTCTTATTGCCGCCCACGCTCACCATAACCACATAGTCAGAACCAAATGCGTGAGGTGCACCACTGAGTGTCCAGAGGCTTGGGGTGCGGCCCATCGGGACACCTTTTTCAACTGAGCCGTCAAACTCGTTGGCTCCCTTTTTGGGGAACATTTCTTTGTAGGTTCCCGGCACAGCAACTTGAGTCGGAGAAATTGAAGTGACGCCTTCGATGCAGTCGATAGTGATTGTTGCTGAACACGGCGCCAGCACTGCGCGGTAGAAATAGTTGCCTGCAGTGGCGCACGGAGCCTCGGCTAGAGAGGTGCACAGAACTTGGTCATTCACTCCAGGAGTTGTTGACGTAGTTGCCATGACCGACACACTGCTTTCGCCACCTGCCGACTGCACTGAGTCTTCAAGAATGATGCCGTGCAAACCAAGGGTTGCTTCCATGGGGCTTGGCCACTGCTCATCTTCAACAACGGTCTCGGCCGCGCCAGCGCTGCTTGATGTACCGATCACTAACGTGCTCACCAGCAACGCTGGAAGTGCGAAAGCTATTGAAAAAAACGCTTTGAGACGACTATTCATGATTCCCCCTACGACTGTTCTGAAGGGTAACAGACCGATTTGTTACAAATGGGCGACAGTTTGTAACTCAAATAGCGCAACGAATTATTCGGGAAAGAATTTGCGCAGGTCGGCAAGGCGCACGTCATTCGAGAACACCTCAATAGGTGGCTGAATGTCGAGGCGCAGACCTCGCTGAATAATGCGGCAAGTGGTGTGCTGGTTGTATTCGGCAAGAGTGACAGCCCAACCATCGCGGCCGGCGCGAGCGGTACGGCCCGAGCGGTGCAAGTAGTTCTTCACATCAATAGGTGGTTCGTAGTGAACAACGAGCGACACATCGTCGATGTCGATACCGCGGGCGGCAACGTCGGTGGCAACCAAAATATTGATTTCGCCTTTTTCAAAACGCTTCAAAGCTTTTTCGCGTGATGTTTGTGCAAGGTCGCCGTGAATGGCCGCAGCATTGGCACCAAGGTCGAGCAGTGCGCGTTCAACACGGTCGCATTGACGCTTGGTATCGCAAAACACCACTGTTTGGCCTGAGCCAGCAGCCATGGCTGAAATTAAGCGGTCTTTGTCGAGTTTGTGTACAGCAAGAAAGAGGTGACGCATGGTGCCCACGGTGTCGGTGGCGCTATCGACTGATACTTCCACCGGGTTCTTCAGGTAACGGCTCACGAGGTGACCCACTTGGCCGTCGAGTGTTGCCGAGAACAACATGGTTTGGTGTTCGCCGGTCACATGGCGCAGCACCCATTCCACTTGCGGGGTGAAACCGTCGTCGGCCATGCGGTCGGCTTCGTCGAGAATGGCAACAGAGATTTTGTCGAGGCTGACTTCGTTTGCCTTCATGAGGTCAATGAGACGCAATGGTGTGGCAACGATGAGCTCAACACCTTTTTCGAGTTCTTCAATTTGCTTGTCGCGTGAGGCACCGCCATACACCGCAAGCACTTTCATACCGCAGGCTTTGGCAATGGGCTCAAGAACTTCGGCAACTTGCAATGCAAGTTCACGAGTAGGAACGAGCACCAGGCCGTGAGGAAAACGTGGTGCGGCATTTTTGTTAATACGTGCGAGAGCAGGCACCCCAAAGGCGAGAGTTTTCCCGCTGCCGGTGCGAGCGCGGCCGCAGACGTCGTGGCCTTTCATGGCAACGGGGATGGCTTCGGTTTGGATGGCGAATGGTGCAGCAAAGCCGGCGGCGGCAAGACCGGCATCGATATCGGCTGGCACACCGAGAGCGGCAAAAGCGGTGGGCGTAGAAACTGGTGTAGACATGCTGCTTCAGGGTACTTGTCGCATGCAGTAAAAGGGCTTCAATTGCTCAGTTCTGCTGTGACAAAAGTGAAATTTTGGTGCAATTTGTTGCGATGGCGTTTTGAGTCGTTACCTTTACGTCGCTTGATCTGCACCGCCCAAGTGCAAAGACAGAGAGAGCTCCACGTCAACCCTCTCCACCAAAGGAGGCTTCCGTATGAGCCGACCATCTCGAATTCTGTTTCTTGGCTGTGGTTCTGTCACACAGGCCGTTTTGCCATTGCTGTTGCGCGATGTGAAAGTGCCCGCAAGCAGCATCACCATTCTCGACTTTGTCGATAACCGTCACCGCATTGCCAATGAGTTGCAAGCAGGCGTTACTTACAAAGAAATCAAAATTACGCCAGAGAACTTGAGCGATGTGCTTGCTGCTCATGTTGGTTCGGGCGACATGCTTATAGACCTCGCATGGAATATTGACGCGCCCACCATTCTCACGTGGTGCCACAACAACAACGTGCGTTATTTGAATACGTCGGTGGAAGTGTGGAACCCATATGAAGATATGGCCTCTACTCACCCACTCGAGCGCACGTTGTACGTGCGTCACCAAGAACTTGCCCGCATGATTCGCGAATGGGGCGGTAATAGCGGCCCAACTGCTGTGCTGGAACACGGTGCAAACCCAGGAATGGTGAGCCATTTTGTGAAGTTGGCATTGCGCGAACTTTCTATGAAAATTTTGAGCGATGGCATTGCGGGCGATCGCAAGGCTGGCTTGGAAGATGCACTGGCGAATGACAAGTTCAATATGTTGGCAATGCTCACTGGCACGAAAGTGATTCACATTTCAGAACGCGATACACAAATTAGTACGCAGCCAAAAGAGCCCAATGAATTTGTAAACACGTGGTCGGTGGAAGGTTTTTACGAAGAAGGCATTGCGCCGGCAGAGTTGGGTTGGGGCACACACGAACGCACACTTCCGAAAAACGGATACGCGCACACGAAAGATGGCCCACGTAACCAAATTTGTATTGCGCAACCCGGAATGGAAACGTGGGTGCGTTCTACTGTTCCTTCAGGTGAAATTCACGGCATGGTCATTCGCCATGGCGAGGCGTACACCATGTGCGAGCACTTGAGTGTTTATGACGACAGTGGCAATGCCATTTACCGCCCCACCGTTCACTACGCGTACTGCCCTACCGATGCAGCTATTGCGAGCGTGCACGAGTTGCGTTGGCACAACTGGGAGATGCAGCCCAAGCAGCGCATTATGAATAACGAAATTCATTCGGGTCGCGACGAGCTGGGCGTGTTGCTCATGGGCCACGACTACAAGAGCTGGTGGACAGGTTCGCAACTGAGCATTGATGAAGCGCGGGCCATATTGCCCGGGCAAAGTGCCACCACGTTGCAAGTGGCCTCGAGTGTGATGTCGGCCATTGTGTGGATGTTCGACGAACCCGAGCGTGGGGTGTGCGTGCCCGATGACCTGCCGTGGGAAACCTTGCTGGGAACGGCTCGCCCGTACTTGGGCACGATGTTCTCTGGGCCTATTGACTGGGACCCACTGAGCACCCGCGTGCCTGTGTTTCCTGGGTTCAGTGATGAAGGCGCCCGCCTCGACCACAGCGACCCATGGCAGTTTTGCAACTTCCTTGTTTAACAAAATGACGGTAGCCTGACCGAAGTGATTACCACTTTGATCCTCCTACTTACGTAACGGCCACAGCCGCATATCGCTGTTGCCGATCCTCCTGCCCGCAAGGTCAGGGGGATTTTTTGTTTCTTCACCCGAATGACCCGAACTCGTTTCACCCGTTTCAGAAAGAACCGCAATGCCTCCACAAAATGTGACTCCGAAAAAAATGGCCTTCGATCGCTACACGCCTTTCGTGCCCGTGGTGCTTGCCGATCGCACATGGCCCAATGTCACCATTGCCAAAGCACCGTTGTGGTGTTCAGTCGACCTGCGCGATGGCAACCAGGCACTCATTGACCCCATGGACCCCGAGCGCAAGAAGCGGATGTTCATTGCTTTGGTCAATATGGGGTTCAAGGAAATTGAAGTGGGCTTTCCTTCGGCCAGCCAACCCGACTTCGACTTCGTGCGCATTTTGATTGAGGAAGATCTCATTCCCGACGACGTCACCATTCAGGTGTTGGTGCAAAGCCGTGCCGAACTCATTGAGCGCACGTATGAATGTTTAGCTGGAGCGAAAAATGCCATTGTGCACTTTTACAACTCCACCAACCCACTGCAGCGCAAAGTGGTGTTCGGTTTGGAAAAAGAAGGCATTGTTGACATTGCGGTGAACGCAGCAAAACTGTGCAAGCAGTTGGAACCGCAACTTGTGGGCACAAATGTTCGTTATGAGTACTCGCCCGAAAGCTTCACGCTCACCGAGCCCGACTTTGCAATTGAAATTTGCGAAGCAGTGATGGACGTTATTGCGCCAACGCCAGCGAACCCGCTCATTTTGAACTTGCCCGCAACCGTTGAGTGCTATTCACCCAACGTGTATGGCGATGTGATTGAGTGGTTCGGCCGCACTATTAAAGATCGTTCCAGCATTGTGTTGTCGTTGCACCCACACAACGACCGTGGTTGTGCGGTTGCTGCCG
>JANRCO010000056.1 GCA_030726975.1 Ilumatobacteraceae bacterium
GGTGAAACGCGACCCCACCACAACGTCTTCGTCGGGGAAGGCCATGAGTGCGCGGTGGTAGGCCTCGGTCATGAGACCCTTTAATACTGAATCACGCTTGGGAGTGCGCTTGATGCTCATGAGGCCAAGGAGCACACAAGGGGTGCCACCAATGCGCTCAAGGGTGGAAAAGCTATAGCCGTGCAATTTGCCATCGAGGCGGGCGGTGGTATTCAGTACCCAATCTGTTTGGGCTTTCGACAATAATTCCATGTCAAAAGCGCCCCCCATGGAGGCCATTTCTTCGAGATCAGCCTCGGTCATTGCCGATGAGTCTCTAGTGTCGACCTCTAGTGCCATAGCGCCAGATGCTCCTTAATGAACCTGCACATTCGCCCTCTATTCTGCCAGCGGAATTGCCGTGCGCCTACGTAATGGGCAAATCAGTTGAAAAACTTCACCAAAAACGGCGAAATAGCACGAGTCATGGCCTACGCGACCACAACTCCATCACCGAATGCGACGACGAGGTCACCCATCGCCTTGTCGATATTGACGTTGAAGCCCTCGCCGAGCTGCACGGTGACGTCGCTCCCCATGTCGACAAAGACGGGAACTTCCCCAGGGAACTCCACCAAAATGCCCTTCAAACGGGCGATCGCTGCTTCGTTAATAGCCGCCGCGGGCAATTTGAGGGTGACCGCCCGTGCGGCTTGACCCAAATGTTCAAGTACTTCAACTTTGGTGACCATGAGCCCCACTCGGGCATCGTCGCGACGGTCGATACGCCCGCGAATAGCCACAATGGCGTCGTCGGTGAGGAGATGAGCAAAATCGGTGAGGGTTTTCGGAAACACCGTTGCTTCAATGCTTGAGTCGAGATCTTCCAAAACAAAGACAGCCATTTGGTCGCCTTTTTTGGTGTACTTCTTGGCCAAGCCAGTAATGACACCACCGGTAATGACGAATGCACCATCTTCACGCTCGCGTGCCTCGCCAATGCCACAGTCGATTCTGCGACGTAGCGCATGTTCAACACCCATGAGTGGGTGGTCAGAGACGTAGAGACCCAGCATGTCTTTTTCATTGCGTAACTGATCGGTTTTGTCGAACTCTAAGGCAGGTATTTCGACGCGGTCGGTGAATCCGTTGTCGCTTGCCATTTCGTCGCCGAACAAACTCATGATGCCGCGATCACGTTCGCGACGACGAGTGATGCTGCTGTCGAGGATGCGTTCAAATGACATGAGCAACCCGCGTCGTGGATGCCCGAGTGTGTCGAAGGCTCCTGCTTTGATGAGTGACTCCACTGTGCGCTTATTCAACACTGCTTCAGGAGCACGATCGGCAAAATCGTGAAAAGTTGCGTATGGTCCGTTGGCATCGCGTTCTACCAACATTTGTTCTACTAAACCTTCGCCAACATTGCGAATGGCGGACAAGCCGAAGCTGACCGCCTTCTCCCCTTGCATCATGAGAGAAATGAAGTCGGACCGAGACAAGTTGATATCGGGAGTACGTACAGCGATACCACTTGCACGGGCATCGGAGAGATAGATAGCACCCTTGTCGAAGTTACCTTTTACACTGCTTAACAAACACGCCGCATATTCCACTGGGTAATGCGCTTTGAGGTAAGCGGTTTGATAAGCAACGAGTGCATAGCCATATGCATGGCTCTTGTTAAATGCATAGTCGGCAAACTTTTCAATGACGTCGAAGAGTTGTTTACCAAGAACTTTTCCGTATCCGCTCTTTTCACACCCGAGTTCGAACCCGTCGCGTTCTTTTGCCATGAGTTCTGGCAATTTCTTTCCGCAGGCTTTACGCAAGTTGTCGGCTTCGGCGAGTGAATAGCCAGCAAATTTTTGCGCCACGCGCATCATGCTTTCCTGATACACCATGAGGCCGTACGTGTCACTCAGCAGTTCTCGTGCATCGGGGTGGAAATAGACCGGTACTTTACGATTGTTTTTATAGTCGGCGTAGTCGTAGTGCATGTTGACGCCCATCGGGCCCGGGCGATACAGCGCAACAACTGCAGCCACATCTTCAAAGGCGTTTGGTGCAAGCGACTTGAGCAGCGCGCGCATTGGCGGGCTTTCTAGTTGGAACACACCAATGGTGTCGCCACGAGCCAAAAGATCAAATGTTTGAGGGTCACTGAGCGACACTGTATCGATATCGAAGTTGGGGTCGTAGTTGGCACGCACCATAGCCATGGTGTCGGTGATGACGTCGAGGTTGCGCAAACCCAGGAAGTCCATTTTGAGTAGACCCAAGGCTTCAACGCCGTGCATTTCATATTGCGTGACAACGGGCGACAATTCAGCGCTTTGGCCTGGGTCGGGTTTGCGTTGAATAGGTAAATACTCGGTGAGCGCCTCGCGGGTGATTACTACTGCAGCTGCGTGAATGCCATCGGAACGCTTGAGGCCCTCTAAGCCCATTGCCACTTCGACAACGCGTTTCACGTCGGGGTCGGCGTTGACCAGTTCTCGGAGTTCAGAAGCAGCGCGGAAACCATCGTGATGCTTGGGCACATCTTCAAAGCAATACTTCAAAGGAGTGTCGCGACCCATGACCAAGGGTGGCAGCGACTTTGCAATTTTGTCGCCTAGCCCGTATGGGTAACCCAGAACTCGTGCTGCGTCGCGCACAGCGTTACGTGCCTTAATGGTGCCAAAGGTAATGATTTGCGCCACGTGGTCGCGGCCATATTTTTCCGTTGCATAACGGATCATTTCTTCGCGATACCGAGAGTCGAAGTCCATGTCGATATCGGGCATCGACACGCGACTGGGGTTCAAGAAGCGTTCAAAGAGAAGGTCGTATTTGATGGGGTCGAGATCGGTGATGCGCAATGCATAGGCAACAGCACAACCAGCAGCCGAACCACGACCAGGCCCAACACGAATGTTGTTGTCGCGAGCATGCTTGATGAGGTCCCACACAATGAGGAAGTACGAAGCGAAACCCATGTCGATGATGACTTTGATTTCAAAGGCAAGCCGCTCAACAACTTCCTTTGGCACCTTTTCGCCCCAACGGAACTTTGCGCCTTCGTTGGTGAGGTGCTTTAAATACTCTTCATCGTTAGCGAAGCCTTCTGGAACCGGGAAGTCGGGAAGGTGCACTTGATCAAAATCGATGTTGACATTGGCGCGCTCTGCGACCCACAACGTGCTGTTGCAGGCTTCGGGGAAATCGCGAAAGAGCCAACGCATTTCTGCTGCCGATTTAAGGTAATGCTCTTCACCTTCGAATTTGAACCGGTTGGGGTCTGACAGCAATGCGCCGGTTTGCACGCACAGCAGTGCATCGTGTGCGGTGTGGTCGTGGCGTTGCGTGTAGTGAGAGTCGTTGGTTGCAATGAGTGGAGCATTGATTTTCTTCGCAATTTCAATGAGCTTGGGATTAGTTTCCAACTGTGCAGGAATGCCGTGATCTTGCAATTCAACAAACAAGTTGTCGCGACCAAAAATATCTTGCAACCGCGATGCTTTTTCTAAAGCACCTTTATCGTCACCATGCAAGAGCGACTGCAGCACATGCCCACCCAAGCAGCCTGTGGAAGCAATGAGGCCTTCGCTGTACTTCTCAAGCAGTTCCCAGTCGAGGCGTGGCTTGTAGTAGTAGCCCTCGAGAAATGCCAAGCTCGATAATTGGATGAGGTTGCGATAGCCGGTGGTGTTTTCTGCCAGCAAGGTGAGGTGGTAATAGAGCTTGCTCCCCGACTCGGTATCGCCGCCGGTGTCGTCGATGCGGCCACGCCGCGCCGGGCGCTCGTGGCGCGACTCATGCGCCATGTAGGCCTCGGTACCGATGATGGGCTTAATTCCCTGCTTCTTACACTCACGGTAGAAGTCGAGGACCCCGTACATGTTGCCGTGATCGGTAATGCCGAGTGCGGGTTGACCATCGGCCACGGCTGCCGCAACGAGTTCATCAAGACGCGAGGCGCCGTCGAGCATAGAGAACTCGGTGTGAACATGGAGGTGGGTAAAAGAGTCGGTCATAGTGGCGTCAGAACGACGAAACTACCAAACCCATGTGACGCGGGGATGAAAAAGACCCATTGCTTAGAGATATTGACCATTGTGGCCAGTCCCCGCCTCGGGGCTCGGGCCATTTGGCAACTGGCGGATTTCTTCGAATTGCTGACGTGCTGCCATTTGCTGAGCAAAAAGAGTTGCCTGAATGCCATGGAATAAACCTTCGAGCCAACCGACGAGCTGTGCTTTGGCGACGCGAATTTCTGCTTCGCTCGGAATTTCACCATCAGTGAAGGGCAGTGCCAACATTTTCAATTCCTCTTGCAGATCGGGAGACAATGCCCCACCCAACTCCACAATGGAGCGTTCATATATTTCTGCCATTCTTTCCCGACTTGCTTCATCGAGTTGAGTGCCATGGGCCTCTTCAAGCAACTGCTTCACCATGGAACCGATGCGCATCACCTTGGCGGGAGCCGTCACTGTTTCCACTTGTGCTTCGGGGACAGAGGTCTCACTTGCAGCAGAGATATGTGCTGGTGTCACGACTTCTGAAACTAACGGTTCATCTGAAGTGCTCATATTAAATCATTCTAGAGGGGTGCGGCACTGGAGCAGAACTTATGAGCGATGAACGAGCAAAGGAACATACATCTCGTCGGCAGTGAGTGAACCATGGCGACAAACGAGTTGAAAAGGCCCAGAATCGGCTGGGTCGAAGAACGTCACTGGTTCAAAAGGCACCAACGCCACTTCTCCGAGGCGCCTTTGCACGACAGGGCGCACGACAGGCCCAAACCACTGCTCATCGAGTATTTGTTCTTGCGAACGTACCCACGCGCAATGTGAAAACTTCTCGGCACACACTTCAAGCAACTGCGCCTCCATGCCCCGTCGTGCATGGAGCCAACGGAATCGCCCTTCACCACTTTGGGTGCGCACAAGGTTCATGACATCGTTATCGAGTCGCACCACATTGTCATTGACGTGCACCTGCCCGTGGTCGGCAGTGACATACAAAGCGGTATCGCTCGGCAAGCGCAAGATGATGTCGGAAATGAGTGCATCGACGACACGCAATTCTGCATCGTAAAAAGCCCCGAAACCTCTTTCATGTGCAATTTTGTCGATGCCGTCGTAATACGCGTACACAAAGTTTTCACCAGCATTGAGAAGTTCTTCAATGATGACAGGAATGCTCGACGACACTCTCCACCCGTGATGACGAACACCTTGAAGATGTGCTTCGGTGAAACCGCTACCTTCTAATTCCGCTTTCGAGATGACCGGAACCGACGAGCCCAAAAAGGGTGGAAAGGGCTGCACATCGTGTGGCGGGAACTGGCGACGCAGGTCGCCTTTTTCATCGGCCCAACGCAAGGAGTTCATGATGTATGAATCAATTTGCATCCGGTAGCCAACGATGCCGTGTTCACCTGGCGCCAAACCCGTTGCGATGGAGGTTAAAGCCGTCGCCGTTGTAGTGGGTGCAACGCTGGTGATGCGCGATGCCGACATGTTGGCCATGGTGGGCGCAAGCGCTGTGCGTTCTTGAAACTGATTCCACCCCAAACCATCGATAATGAGCACCACAGCCCGTTTCGCCCCAACAGCAGAAGCTGGGATCCAGTCGAGGGCGTTGCCTTGCCTGTGTGCTTGTGGCGACAGCAGGTACGGAATGATGTTGGAAATTGCCCCTCCAGAGAAATCTGGCAAAATGGGGTCAGCAGCAACATTTAATGGCACTACTGCAGTGAACCACCTCACGATGGCTGAACACAACACCATCACCCCGTACGATAGAGACGTGAGAGTTTCTACCCGTGGCGACTACGCCTGCCGAGCACTCCTCTCTCTTGCCCTGCACGCAGACACCTCGGGGCCCACTTCGGTGCGCGATATTGCCGAGCGCACTGCACTACCTCAGCCTTATCTTGAACAAATACTCTTGGCCTTAAAAGGTGCTGGTTTGGTGAAATCAAAGCGTGGCGTGGGTGGTGGATACGTATTGGCGCGCGACCCAGCAGATATCAAATTATCTGAGGTCATTTCTGCTGTAGACGGACCCATCACGATTGGCGACTTTGGGCAGCCTCATGAAGATGAGGCGTGCAACCACGAAGGTCAATGTGTGTTGCTTGCTATTTGGGGCGCTGCAGGCGACCACATGAAACAGCATCTTGAGCAGTACACACTTGCAGGCATTGCCAATGCCGCCCGCGGCGTTGCACCGTGGCCTGCAATTGAACACACCCACTAAGAGGTAGTTACCCCTAAGCCTTCTAGCAAGGTTGCAATATCACTGGGCAATGGCGCATCAAACGACATCGCTTCGCCAGTAACAGGATGATCAAAACCTAATTTCACTGCATGCAATGCTGGGCGCGAAAAGGGAAGCCCAGCTCGTGCTCCACCGTAGGTTCCGTCACCAACAACGGGGTGACCCACCGCAGCAAGATGCACGCGAATTTGATGTGTGCGGCCTGTTTCCAACCGACAGCGCACTGTGCTCACCGGAATGGGTGTGTCGAATTCTTCAGTGACCTCGTAGTGAGTACGCGCAAATTTGCCGTCGACAACAATGGTCATGCGCATCACATCACGGGGATCTCTGCCAATCGCTGCATCGACCACTCCGGACGGTGCGTCGAAGTGACCAACCGTTAACGCAAAGTATTCACGCTTTACTGTGCGGTCACTGAGCGCATCAACAAGCGACTCATAGGCCTGTTGCGTACGTGCCACCACCATCAAACCAGTAGTACCAATATCGAGACGGTGGACAATGCCTGGACGCATGGGTTCACCCACGGCCGCCACTTCTGGGTAGAGAGCCAAGATGCCATTGACCAATGTTCCGGTCATATTGCCGGCACCAGGGTGCACCACAAGACCATTTGACTTATTGATGACAACTACCGAATCGTCTGCATAGACAATGTCGAGCACAACTGACGGGTCGCCTTGAGGAAGTTCTTTTTCTGGCACGCGTGTTGGGTCAATAGATATTTTCTGACCCGCAACTACTTTGACTTTTCCGCTCACAGACACCACATCGTCAATTGAAACGCCGCCAACACTAATGAGCGACGTGGACTGTGCACGACTGATATCGGCAAGCAAAGCAACAACGCGATCGAGGCGATCACCTTCTAATGCTGGTGGGAGGACTTCTTCAATCATGACTTCTCCGTTCGAAATAGGGTGAAAACGAGAAGTGCTCCACCAATACAAATTGCCGCATCGGCAATGTTAAAAACTGGCCACCACTGCAAGTCGATGAAATCAACAACAGCACCGCGCAACCACGCCTCTCCCCGAAAAAGGCGATCGACAATGTTCCCCGCAGCCCCACCCGCGACTAAGCCAACAAAAACAGCGCCACTCACCGAAGATTTGCGCATTCCTATGAGCAAATACAGCACAACAAGGATGCCGAGCACACCAATGAAGGGGCCTATACCAGTGCCTTGAGAAAATGCCATACCTCTGTTGAACGACAGATTGAACCTCAAGCTTCCGAGCACGTCGATAACGCGACCATCGTTCAAACTACTTACTGCCCAATGTTTAGTGATTTGATCGAGAGCCACTACCCCACTCGCAACCGCAAGCGAAGACCGGCGCAGCGAGGTCACCTGCGACCGAATGTGCCGACTCGCTCTTCCACGAGTTCTGTGGTCCACGGAATTGCCTTCAAGCGCTCCCGCGGAATGGGCTTACCAGAATGTTCTGAATAGCCGTATTCGCCCACCTTGATACTCTCTAAAGACAGATCGATTTGTTCCACGATGTGGCGTGCCGAAGCAGACAAGGTAAGGTCGCGTTCGCGTTCAACAACCATGGTGTCGCCTTCGCCACCTTCGTCGTCAAATTGCACGTCTCCCATTTCGGCATCGGCGATGAGAGCATTTGCCTCGTCTTCCAGTCGCGATGCTTGCCCCACAAGGCTGATGCGTTCTGAATGAAGGATCTCACGCTGTGCTTGCAGGAACTTGAGATCGAAATCTTTAGTTGGAGTGATGCCGTCTTCGGGTGGCAACTTCACAATGACCGGCTTCTCTAAGGCCTTCGCTTTTTTCGCGGCTGCTTTACGTGCAATTTCAGCCTGCTTCTCGGCTTCTTTGGCCAGACGCGCAGCTTCTTTCTCTGCCGCCTTGCGCTCGGCTACAGCCTGCTTCTCAGCTTCTTTGGCCAAACGCTCGGCTTCTTTTTCTGCAGCTTTTTGCTTAGCGATTAATGCTTTTTCAGCATCAGCTTTCTTCTTTGCTAACTCTTGTTCCTTCTTCTGTTGAGCAAGAACTTTCTCACGTGCCTTCTTCTCTTCTGCTGCTGCTTTTGCCTTTGCGCGTGCAAGGTCGGCAGCGGCTTTGGCCTTTGCACGGGCTGCGTCGGCAGCGGCTTTAGCTTTCGCACGGGCTGCGTCGGCAGCGGCTTTAGCTTTCGCACGGGCTGCGTCGGCAGCGGCTTTAGCTTTTGCGGCTTTCTCGCGCTGTGCGGCTACTTCTTTCGCCTTTTTCTCTGCAGCAACTTTCTTCGCTAACTCAGCTGCCTTTTTTGCAACGGCGGCTTTTTTGGAGTCAACCTTTGGAGTAACTTTTTTGGCGGGAACTTTTTTCGCTACAGCCTTTTTCACCACTACTTTTTTGGCAGGCGCCTTTTTAGCCACAACCTTCCTGACAGCAACAGTCTTCTTTGCGTTCGCTGTTTTTCTCTTCACGGATTTTGAGGATGCTGCTTTCTTTGGTGCGGCTATCTTCTTTGCCGCTGGCTTTTTTGCCCTCGATTTCTTTACCACTGGCTTCTTTGCCGCTGTCTTCTTTGCTGGCTTCTTTGCGACCATGCTCACACCATTTCCGTTTTCCACAAAAGACTTCTCTTGAATGGTCTCTCTTGACGGTGGATGATACGTCATATTGGGACCAAGTCCCAATATTTCCCCTATTTACCTGCTAACGCCATCCAAATCTGGACTTCGTGACCCTCAAGTGACTCCACGTGCTGTGGTTCGCCACTTCCTTGTTCCAAAGCGAAAAGGGTAGCGAGTACCTCGCCTGCCATCATGTCGACATGGGTCGATACGGCAGCAACGAACTCGACAGGCCCGGCAATTGCCACTGAAATACGGTCGGTCACCACAAAACCGAGGCTTCGACGGGTTTGCTGCAGTGCGCGAATGAGGTCTCGCGCCGCACCTTCTGCTTCAAGTTCTGGAGTGAGCGCAACGTCAAGCACTACCACACCTGGGTGATGCGACAGTGCGGCACTCGCTGTGCCTTGCGCGGCGACCAATTTGAGGGAATACTCGCCCTCTTCTAAACGGAACCCGCCGGCAACAGGTGCTCCATCGACAATTGCCCAGTTTCCTGATTTGACTGCAGCAATAACTTTTTGAGTATCGCCACCAAGACGCGGTCCGAGCGCCTTTGGAGTGACCTGCAATTCGTGCTGTGCGACCGCACCCACATCGGTACGAAATTCAATATTGCGCACGTTGACTTCATCTTTCACAATGTCAATGAAGGCATCGAGACCCGACAATTCTGGGGTTGCAATTGTCAACGTGGTGAGCGGCAAACGCACACGGCGCCCATTGGCCTTGCGAATAGAAAGCGCTGTTGAGCAAACATCACGCACCTTGTCCATTGCAGCAGTGAGTTCAGGGTGCGCAACAAGTTCACTTTGCGACGGCCAATCGGTGAGGTGAACACTGCGCTCTCCGGTGAGTCCTCGATAAATTTCTTCCGAGACCATAGGCAACAATGGCGCAGCTACACGACACAACACGGTGAGCGCTGTGTGCAAAGTGTTAATGGCATCTTGATCGCCCGACCAAAAACGGTCGCGGCTGCGACGGATATACCAATTTGTTAAAACGTCGAGATAGGTGCGGATGGTGGCACATGCCTCAAAAAGATCGTACGCATCGAATTGCTGAGTGAGCGCCGCCACAAGATCGTGCGTCTTTGACAAAATGTATTTGTCGAGAACATTCGTACTATCGGTTGACCACTCGCCTTGCTTGCCTTCAGCATTTGCGTACAAGGTGAGGAAATACCACGAGTTCCACATGGGAAGAAGCACTTGTCGCACGGTTTCGCGAATGCCGGCTTCAGTCACCGAGAAGTCTCCACCTCTCAAAATAGGAGACGACAACAAATACCAACGCATTGCATCGGCACCATACTTGTTGAACACTTCCATAGGGTCTGGATAGTTGCGCAAGCTCTTCGACATCTTTGCGCCATCATCACCCAGCACCACACCATGACCCACACAAGTAGAAAATGCAGGGCGATCAAACAACGCAGTTGCCAGCACATGCAAGGTGTAAAACCAACCTCTGCTTTGCGCCACGTATTCCACAATGAAGTCACCTGGATAATGGTTTTCAAACCATTCTTGGTTTTCAAATGGATAGTGCACCTGAGCAAAGGGCATTGATCCGCTTTCAAACCAGCAGTCAAGCACCTCAGGCACACGGCGCATCACCGATTCACCCGATGGGTCGTCGGGGTTGGGTCGCGTGAGATTGTCGATGAAAGGACGATGCAGGTCGTTTACTTCCACTCCAAAGTCGGCCTGCAATTGCGCAACGCTTCCATAGACATCTACACGTGGAAAAAGTGGGTTGTCACTTTTCCACACCGGTATGGGTGAACCCCAGAAGCGGTTCCGACTTATAGACCAATCGCGAGCATTAGCAATCCATTTCCCAAATGAACCATGCTTCAAATGTTCTGGAACCCAGTGAATGTTTTCATTGAGTTCCACCATGCGGTCTCGGAACTTTGTGACTTCGACAAACCAGCTCGACACTGCGCGGTACACCAGTGGCTGCGCACAACGCCAACAATGTGGATACGAGTGGTTGTACGTGTCGTGGCGAATGACTCGCCCTTCATCTTTGAGTTGACGAATGACCAATGGGTTTGCATCAAAAACATGTGTTCCGACCCACGCAAAAATGAGTTCGGTATAGCAACCTTGGTCGTCCATGGGGCAAATGGTGGCAATTCCTGCACTGGCACATACCAATTGGTCGTCTTCACCGAATCCGGGGGCAAGGTGCACCACACCAGTTCCGTCTTCAGTAGAAACAAAGTCTGCGGTGAGCACTTGGAATGCATTTTCCGTATCGGCGAGAAAGGGGAAAAGTGGCGTGTACTTGCGACCCGCCAACTCGCTTCCCTTGATTGTTGCTACCTGTTCTGCGTTAACGAATTCCTTTTCATAGGAACCCAGTCGCGACTCGGCCAAAATGTATTTCACGCCTTCAGTATCTTGCATGACCGCGTAATCGATATCTGCTCCGACCGCCAATGCAAGGTTCGATGGCAGGGTCCATGGTGTTGTGGTCCAGGCCGTGATGCGCTCACCCGACTCGAGCAAGAACCACACCGTCAACGCAGGGTCTTGACGATCTTGGTACACATCGTCCATGCGGGTTTCCGTATTAGAAAGAGGTGTCTCGCATCGCCAGCAATACGGCAGCACACGAAAACCTTCATAGATGAGACCCTTTTCCCACAACGTGTGAAAAGCCCACATCACACTTTCCATATAGGGGGTATCGAGGGTCTTGTAATCGTTAGAGAAGTCGACCCATCGCGCCTGGCGTGTTACATAACGTTCCCACTCACTGGTGTAACGCAACACACTGGTGCGACAAACATCATTGAATTTGTCGATACCAAAGGCGGCAATTTCTGGATGCCCAGCAATACCAATTTCTTTTTCCGCTTCAACCTCAGCAGGAAGCCCATGACAGTCCCAGCCGAATCGGCGTTCTACGCGACGTCCGCGCATCGTTTGATAACGAGGAACCGCATCTTTTACAAAACCTGTGAGTAAGTGACCATAGTGCGGTAGTCCGTTAGCAAAAGGAGGTCCGTCATAGAACACAAATTCGTTGTTACCTTTTTCGCCGGCACTACGCAATTGCACCGATGCCTCAAAGGTCTGATCTGCAGCCCAAAAGGTAGAAACAGCCTCTTCTATAGCGGGAAATTTAGGTTGAGACTGAACATCGGGGTATGCCACGGCAACGAACCCTACTCAGATAAGTGACTCATGTACAGCACACAGAGTGCGGTTTCGTCTCTAGCAGCCCAATATGAGGCGACCAACGACCATTTGCAAAAACAAGATGACCACGATGGGCGAAAGATCAAATGCGCCCATCGGGGGAAGGATTCTGCGTGCAGTACCCATGATGGGTTCAGTTGCACGATAGAGCCATTGATTGACGGTGGAAAGCATTCCGCCTGATCGAATCGGAAACCACGACAAAACGATGCGGACAAATATGACGAGCACGTAAAGGCTCAGCAGCTGACACAAGAGTTGACGCATAAAACTATTCGTACTGCGGACGTGATGCAGGAGGCTTCAACAAAAATACATCGGTCGCAACTCGCTCCATTGAACCGTTCATTGCGTAGCAGAGACCACTTCCAAAGTCGATGAGTCGGCGAACAACTTCTTTGTCGCAACTCTCGAGGTTCATGATGACGGGTTGGCCTTCTTTAAAGCGATCAGCGATTTCTTTTGCTTGTTCAAAACGCAAAGGCTTCACTGTTGCGGGCTCAGCTCCGCTCACTGTTAACGGACGCACAGTAGTACTTTGACGTGGTGAGCCAACAGGACGCAGTTGTAAACCGGAGTCGTCAATACCTCGGCGATAGCCTCCGGTGTCTTGCGGAATAGCTCCACTGTGGTCGTCGTGTTCAGGCTCCATGCGTTGGCGAGGCATGCGACCAGAAGGATCGGCGCCATAACCTGAGCGCACATTGCGTTGGGGACGATCGATCTCCATTGACTGGTCATAGTCGTCATAATTTTCATCGGCCCCTAGACCGAGATAATCCATAGCGCGTCTCCACATCGACATGTCCTTAGGTTATACGACATGACGTTCTCTATTGGGGACGTTCACCAAATATTGCAGATCCGACACGAATAATAGTTGCGCCCTCTTCAAGGGCAACGCGATAGTCGTGCGACATTCCCGCTGAGCACTCTGAAAGGCCCAATTCATTGCACATTTTGCGTGCCTCACGAAAGGTTTGTCGGGTCACCGTGGGGTCTGCATTCGTTGGGCCCACCACCATGAGCCCACCCACATGCAAGTGAGATGAGCACGCCAGTTCCACTAGCTTCTCTACATCACGAGGGTGGCAGCCCGATTTCTGGGTCTCATCAGCAATATTGACTTGCAAAAGAACACGAGGCGCATCTCCTGCGTGTGTTGCATACAACTTTGCGAGGCCCAAGATGACCGATTCTCTGTCGATGGTCTGCCACGTATGCACTTTCCCGTACAACGCGCTCAGCTTGTTTGACTGCAAATGCCCAATGAAATGCAGGGGCAACCGGTTGACAGAGTCGGTGTCTCTTGCCTTCGCTAATGCTTCCTGCGCATAGTTCTCGCCCACCGCATCACAGCCAGCATCTCTTGCCCAGTCCCAGGCGTGAGGCCCAAAATTCTTGGTGACTGCAACAAGTTGCACTGAGTTCGCGGCAACACCGCAGATGTCTGAGATAGCCGAGCGCACAACACCAACATTGTGAATGACTTGTTGTTGAGAAAGGGATGAAGCGGCGCTGGACAAGAGCTACTGCAAAGCTATTTCAAAAAGGAAGGCACATCGAATTCGTCGTCATCACCACTTGTGTCGAGCGGATCTGAAGCGAACACACTGCGTGATGATGAACTAGAGCCCGCACGAGAATCGACCGCACGCAATGGTGCGCGCTTCTCGTTGCCGTCCCAACGCTCGAATCCAGCGGCAATAACGGTGACTCGCACCTCGTCGCCAAGTTCGTCGTCGATCACAGTACCGAAGATGATGTTTGCATCGGGATGAGCAACAGCGTGCACTACTTCTGCCGCAGCGTTCATCTCGAACAGACCCATGCTTGATGGACCCGCAATATTGAGCAAAATTCCACGCGCACCATCAATTTGAGCTTCGAGAAGTGGGCTGGTAATTGCGGCTTTTGCAGCTGTCACCGCACGGTTGTCGCCACTTGCATGACCGATACCCAGCAAAGCGGTTCCCGCATTCGCCAAAATCATCTTGACGTCGGCAAAGTCGGTGTTAATAAGGCCAGGTGTGGTGATGAGGCTTGTAATGCCAGCTACACCGTTCAACAAAATATCGTCTGCCATTTTGAAAGCATTGATTGCTGACGTTTTATCGTTAGCAACACTCAGCAGTCGATCGTTAGGGATAACGATGAGCGTGTCTACTTTTTCCTTGAGCTTGGCGATGCCATTTTCGGCTTGTGTTGAACGACGACGACCTTCAAAGCCGAACGGACGTGTGACAACACCAATGGTGAGTGCACCGAGCGAGCGTGCAATTTCTGCAATGACTGGGGCAGCACCAGTACCTGTACCGCCACCTTCTCCTGCAGTAATGAACACCATGTCGGCGCCGGCCATCATCTCTTCGATCTCAGCGCGATGCGACTCTGCAGCAGCTTGACCCACTTCGGGGTCGCTACCGGCTCCGAGACCGCGGGTGAGATCGCGACCGATGTCGAGTTTGACGTCGGCGTCGGACATGAGAAGCGCTTGCGCATCGGTATTGACCGCAACGAATTCAACGCCTTTGAGACCGGCATCAATCATGCGGTTAACGGCATTGACTCCACCGCCGCCGACTCCGACGACTTTCATCACTGCTAGATAATTTTGGGGTGCTCCGGCCATGGGCCATGACCTCCGAGAGATAGGAAATGTTGTCCTTATGTTTCCACGTGGAAAGGCTCAACTGTGGGATTTCCGCCCAATAAAGCGGTATTTCTCACTATTTATTTCTGAGCAAAAATAGGGTCGCCACTCGAAAGGTCGATACTGCGCAGATTTTTCGGGTCTTGCCGACGTAAAACCAGTACCAAAGCCACAAGTTTTGCTCGCAAATCACTTGGCTGGCCAAAGATCACCACGGTTCCTGTCCGCAGGGTCATGAGAAGCTCGGTGTTGTTGGCAACTCCAACATTCAAGACCGTCTTTTGGATTTCTTCAGGCAACGACGCAGAGAGCTGTGCCGCTGCCGTATACACCTCATTGGCCTTCGCCCCCGCAAGAAGAGCGTCGCCTACTCCAGTAATTTGCATGTACTGCGTGGGCTGGCCCGTCTGTACCGAGATGACGTGCCCTTCAACGTCTAAGACGCGTGACTGGTTATCGCTACCCAAGAACCACGCAACAGGCTGGCGTTCGTCGATGTCGATGACCACCGATGAGGGAAAGTGTTTACTCACATTTGCATCACGTACCCACGGGTCTGCTCGCAAGGTGAGTTCTGCAGCATGCAAGTCACCGAAGATGATGGACTTGCCCTTCACTTGCGCCGTGGCTTTCGCTAGAACTTCTGGCGACAAGTATTTCGCACCCTGCACAGTGACCGTACGCACCCCAAATAAGGGCGAGTTCAAAACAGGAACCGCTATGGCAACAACAAGCACCGGCACCAACACATACAGCACCACACGCAAGCGACGCTTTCCTTCTTCACGACGCACTTCAATGCGGCGTCGTCGAAACCGGCGGTGTGGCTGTCCGTCGTCTGATCGGTCTAATAGCTGAGTGAACTCATTATCTTTATTAACGAGTGGCGGACGTCGGGCGTGCGTGAGATCGTCATCTGAGACAATGTCGTAGCCACCCAGAACATGTCCTTCAAAATACTCAGGGCCATCTTCGTCGACAATAGAGATTCCTTCAAAAGCCTCAGTGAGTTCTTCTAGTACCTCAACTGGAACATCGTCAAGAGAACGCACAACTGGTGTTTCGCCAGTGACATGGACCGACTCCCCCGACTGCAACTCTTGAGTTTCATCATCGTGTGAGGGAGTTGTCATGAGAGGGTCACTTTGGTTTTTTTGAACAGAGATACGCCTCTAGTTTCTCACTATCTAAGGAGTTTTCTGCGTCAATTGCGAGAGCTTCACCGGGAGCAAAGCCCACTAAACGAATTTCGCTGCGCAAATTCACCCCAGTGAGACGAAGCACCTGCTGTTGCACCATATTCATCAACTTCACCACGTCGGCACTCGTACCACCGGCATCGCTTTGAATGAAGTTGGCATGCTTTTCACTCACGCATGCAGTACCTAGTCGATCACCACGAAGACCAGCTTGGTCGATGAGTGCACCAGCAGAAATGGCACCGTCGTTGGGGTTAATGAACACTGACCCTGCATTTTGACCACCTGGTTGATGATCGCGACGCCACTTCACAATCTCGTTGATGAGAGCATCACCACAGCCTGGTTCGCCTTTCTCGAGCACAACTTTCACCAACGTGACCACATGTTGATTGCCAAGTGCGGAACCGCGGAACCGTAAACCAAGTTTGTTCGCAGAAACCCAACCATGACAACCCGATGTCAAAGAGACCACGTAAGCCGAATGCAAAGATGCAGCAATGTCGGCACCATGACCCCCTGCATTCATGCGCACTGCCCCACCGACAGAACCCGGCACACCAACCGCCCACTCGAAACCAGCGACGCCTAAGGCACTTAATTGTCGAGCCGCTATTGGCAAAGGTGTTGCGCCCGAGAGGACAACGCTCACCCTGTTCGCTTCTTGCGTGGACTCTTCCACCGCAATGCTTTGACCAAAATCGCCCAGCGAAACACAAAGGCCTTGAAACCCCGCATCGGAGACCAACGTATTGCTTCCACGACCCAACACAACAACAGGCATAGTGGGCCGGCGTGAACAAATAGCAGCAACAGTCAAGAGCTGGTCTTGCGACACCACTTCCACGAATAATCGAGCCGACCCGCCTACTTTGTAAGTGGTTCGTGCAGCTAAAGGGAAGTTTTCGTGCACCTCTAGTTGTGCGTCTCTCAACTCTTCGGCACATTGCCTGAGTTGACGTTCAGATGCAATTTCAGCGGGCAAGGTTTCAATGTCGCCACAGCCACTTGAAATACAAACATCCCCGGCGCGCAACATGTTGGCCAAATGCGTTGCTAAATCGCTGCGCTGCGGCACCCAATCAACCTGTAGGTGTGGATACGCCGCACGCACTGCATCGACCACCAACTTGCCTGACACGCCTTCAATGAAAGCGGTACCCGATGCATAAATATCGGTGATGACGACGACATCGGCCCCAGTAAAAGCATGGGCGTATTCATGAGAAATGAGTGCCATACGATGAAACCTGTTGGGTTGAAAAACGTACACCAACCTGTTGGAATACGATGTTTGAACACGACTGGCAATCATTCCTCGAGCAGCGCCCACAACTGCTGCTATCTCTGTAGGGAGATGGGCATAATCGTCAATCAATGTGATGTCATCTTCTTCGCTACGAATATCGAAGCGCCGCGCAACACCCTGAAATTCAGCGAGCACTTGAGTAACTACTTCTTGAGTTGCACCGAAACGCGACGCGATGGCAAGAGATCCGAGAGCATTGAGCACATTATGCATTCCACGCGCTCTGAGGGTGACGGGAAAGTGACGTTCGCCTTGGTATTCGTTCAAGACATCAGCAGCAATATTGACCACAAATGCCATGCCAGAAGCCGTGGCTTCAATTTGTGTGGCTGTAATGCCGACATTCGCATCGTTGCCCAAAATGCCATACGTCAAGACCTCATGACCAATGGACTTCAAATGGTCACTAATCTTCTTTACTTCAAGATCGTCGACACAGAGGGCAATTGGGCCATCAACATTCTGAGCGAAGCGCGAGAAACTATTGACGATGTTTTCAAAGTTTCCAAAGTGATCAAGATGATCGGTATCGATATTGGTGATGATGGCCCCGCTTAGAGGCAAAGCTTCATGCGTGCCATCACTTTCATCGGCTTCCACCACAAAGAGCCCCGTACGCGACCATGCGCCATTTGTCTGCAGGCCAGGAGCATCACCTCCGACTACAAAACCGCATTTGCCTTCAGCACCACCCAACATCAGCGACACCAAAGTGGTTGTTGTGGTTTTTCCGTGAGTACCAGCAACTCCTATTGCGGTTCCCGAGGCGCACACGGCAGCCAGCATTTCAGCACGAGACAACGCTGGGATACCCGCACGCCGCGCGGCTGCCATTTCAATGTTGTCTTTCGGCACCCCACTCGACGCACACACTGCATCGCAACCAGCAACAAGGTCCTCCCTGTGGCCAATGGAAATATCAACACCCAATTCTTTGAGTTGCACAATGTTCTCACTCGAGCAAATATCGCTACCTGAGACGCGGTGACCCATCGCAACAAGAGTTCGCGCAAGTGCGCTCATTCCGGGGCCACCAATGCCCACGACATGTAGACGCTGAGCAGCGCTCAATTCAAAGACTTCTTCATTCTTTGAATGAGGTGAGTTGCTGTGTGATGAGGACATAAAGAATGAATTTCCCTATTCAGATGCACGTGCGACGGTAGCAATGAGCGAGCCCAGTTCCGCCCGACGATTCAATTCCCCCGCCAAATATGCATTTTTTCGTAGCGCTGCGAGTTTTTCTGGCTGCTGCACAAACTCGGAAATTACTTCCTCAGCTTTTTGCGCACTGAATTCTTTTTCAGTAATGAGCACTGCCGCGCCTACTTCGGAGAGTATGCGAGCATTTTGTTCCTGATGGTTATCTGCTGCTCCCGCCCATGGAACCAAGATGCTTGCAACACCCAATGTGGAAATTTCACCAATGGTGCTGGCCCCGGCTCGCGAAACGACAAGATCGGCTGCTTGATAGACCTCTTGGATGCGCGTTTCGTAACCCACTTGGATGCAGTGAGGCATTTTTGATTGCGTGTCATTCTCGAGGTATCGACTACCTGCAATGAGGTACCAAAAAACAGACTTCAATTGTTCAGCATTTTGTAATTGGGCTGTCACGTCATTCAACAGCGCAGAACCTAGCGAACCACCCATCACAACCACAACGATTTGATTGAGCGGTATACCAAGCGCTACACGAGCGGCATCTTTGACCGAAGAATTGATCTCGTTTTTCCCAGCAAGACGTAAATGGCGCCGAATTGGCGCTCCTACCAACACTGCGTTGCTCAGTGGTGAATGTGGGTGCGACTTCGTCACCACGTGTGCATCGCGTGCTTGGCGTTTTGTTGCGAGCCCTGGTTGTGAGTCGTACGAGACCACCACAGTAGGTATACCCATTTCCCGAGCAGCCTGCATCGGCGCCAAACTTCCGTATCCGCCCACTGACACCACTACATGTGGCCCAAAATCGCGCATCACTCTGCAAGCTTCTCGTGTTGCTCGACGCATCATCAACAACATTCGTACATTATGAAGCATTGCGCGGGGTGTGAGTTGATGTTTGGCACCAATGACATTCAGCAATGTGAACGGGTACTGCGTTTGCGAAAGAATACTTGAATCGATACCGCGCTGAGTCCCGATGAAATGGATATCTTTTGGGTTCAGCCCTTCATCTTCAAGCATCTCAGCAATGGCCACCGCTGGAAGCACATGTCCGCTCGTTCCTCCGCCACAAATCACTACACGCGTTGCACTTAGAGAAGTCATGTTGCCGTCACTTCATGTGGCGCGCGACGTTGAGCAGCAAGCCCGTGGCGGCCATCGTCACGAGAAGTGAACTACCACCATATGAAATGAAAGGCAGGGTGAGTCCTGTTACTGGCATCGCTCCAGTGACACCACCAATGTTGACAATTGCTTGCACCCCGAACCACGCGGTGATTCCACCTGCAATGAGCACTCCAAACACATCGCGTGCACCAAGTGCGGCTTGAATACCAAAGACGATAAAAAGGAAAAAGAGACCGATGACCGCGACGGATCCGATAAAACCAAGTTCTTCTGCAATGATGGCGAAAATAAAGTCGGTGTGAGCAAGAGGAACGTAGCCCCACTTGCCGGCTCCATCTCCAACGCCAACACCGGTGAATTTGCCATTAGCGATGCTGATCATCGACTGATACACCTGATAGCCCCAGTGACCCTTATTGCCCTCAGGGTCAAGAAACGCCGTAAAACGTTGACGCCGATACGTTTCCATGTTGACGAAAAACCAAACAGCGAGGCCGCCAAAAATTCCTGCAACCGAGAGGAGACTGATTGAGGTTCCTGCAACAAACGCAATTGAAAGAACAATTGCCCCGAAAATAATTGCCGAACCGAGGTCTTTTTGTAGCAAGCACATGCCAGCAGCAGAAACAAGCACAATCACAACCTTGAGAAGTCGCATCCTCAAATCGGTTTCACCTGTGCGATTTTTGCTCAAAATGCGCGCCACATAAATGAGTGTCGCTAATTTCAGCAATTCCGACGGCTGAAAGCGCCATGCTCCTTCGCCAATCCACGCCCGCGCCCCATTGACAGACTTACCGAGCCCTGGAACAAACGGCAAAAACATCGCGACAAAAGATGCAAAGAAAATCAAGGATGCAAACTTTTTGAGCATTTGGTACGGAAATGAATACGCGCCCCACATTAAGAATGTTCCGATACCGGCCCATGCAAGCTGACGAAAAAAGATGTCGAAGGCCGACCTACCGCTGTGCAACATGGTGACCGACGACGCCGAGAGCACCATTACCAAACCGAACATCACTAACAGCGCACTCACAATGAGCAGCCCATAAAAAGCAACTGTCGGTGCTTGCGTCGCCATTTGCCGTTTGTTCGAGACTCCAGAGCGGTCGAGCGTTGCTCGACGACGCTGGGCAACTGTCAAGAAACCTGCCTGCGAACGATCAGGCACAACAGTACTCATTAGCGTCCTTCTCCTTCGTGTTGCGAATCCTCATGACCAACGTACTTCTTCACACGTGTTGCAAAGTCGCATCCCCGCTCTTCATAGTTCTTGTACCAATCGAAACTGGTGCATGCCGGAGAGAGCAACACAACTTCATTTGCGCTCACCAAGGAACCTGCAATTTCAATTGCTTCTTGCATGCTTGTAGCAATGGCAGTGGGGCACAAACCGCTAAACGCCGCAGCAATTTCCTGTGCACTTTCACCAATACACACAACGGCCTTTACGTGTTCATGCTCGAGGGCCAGCTCTGAGAGATTCAAACCCTTGTTGCGCCCGCCTGCAATAAGAACGATCTGTGGGAAAGCTCGCAACGCCGTTCGAGCCGCATGTGGAGAAGTTGCCTTGGAATCGTCAAACCATCGCACACCATTTTTTGTTGCAATAAGTTCAATGCGATGGTGAGAGGGCTCAAATTCCTGCAGCGCTTGAACTATTCCAGCCCGAGCCCCTACACCACTCTCTAGACACATCGCAGCGGCCGCAAGACCATTTTGAACATCGTGAGGCAAAGAACGCTTCATTGCACTGGTGGCAAGAAGAACCCCCTGCGGTCCAACGAGTTCATTGCCACTAGAGAAATAGTTACTATCTGAGGTGTCGCCAAAAGACACGAAACGGCCAGCACTCTTTTGCGCCACGCCGCAAATATCTTTGTATGCTGACGGCGCAACAACAGCATCTTCTGGTTGCAGATGTGCCCATATTTTCGCCTTCGCAGCCACATAGGAAGCAAAATCGCGATGCCAATCGAGGTGGTCGGGCGCAATATTGAGCCATACAGCAGCGTTTGCACGAAATGTGCTGGTGAGCGTTAATCGAAAACTAGAGCACTCCACAACAAATGCTTCTGCATCGCTATCGAGAGCATCAATGAATGGCGTCTCGGTGTTACCAACGGTTGCAACACGCTTCCCAGATGCGCGAATCATTGCTGCAGCCATGAGCGTGGTTGTTGTTTTACCGTCGGTACCTGTGACTGCAAGTATGGGGCGAGGGCCACCACTGCGCATCTGCTCCCATCGATAAGCCAATTCAATTTCCGACAGCATTTCTTTTTGTGCATCGATGGAGATGGCAAACAACGGATGGGTTTCGGGCACCCCTGGTGCTGGCACCACAGTGTCGACGCTTTTCACCAAAGCAGCAAGTGCCCCTAGGTCTCCTGCAGGGAAAATTTCAGCCCCAATCTCTTGGCCAAGTAGTTCATGCTGGCGAGACAGATGATCATCTGCCAGCACTACTTCATGACCGCGTGCAACAAGTGCACGGGCAACTGATGTTCCCGCAATGCCCAACCCGTAGACCAAGACTCTTGTCATTGGCCAACCCCACGTGTGAAGTCACCAATGAAGACTGCGAGAGCGGTTGCAACACAGATTCCTTGAATGATCCAAAAACGAATGATGACAGTGGTCTCTGGCCAGCCCATCAATTCAAAATGATGATGGATTGGTGACATGCGCAAAATGCGTCGTTTGCGTCCTGATGCCCTAAAGACACCCATCTGCACCGCAACTGAACCCGCCTCAAAAACGTTAATGCCACAGATGAGCAATAAGAGAAGGTGCGTGTTCGTGGTAACAGCCAGGAGCCCGAGCGCTGAACCTATGCCGAGCGCCCCAACGTCTCCCATGAAAATTTTTGCAGGCGCTGCATTCCACCATAAAAAGCCGCCGCAGGCTCCGGCAAAGGCTGCTGCGAGCACCGCCAAGTCGAGTGGGTTTACTAATCCGTATACGTCGGGGTTACGAAATGCCCAGTAGGCAATAACGGTGTATGCGAGAAACGACAGCAATGCAGAACCACCAGCAAGACCATCGAGACCATCGGTCACATTGACTGCATTTGTAGCACTCCACACCATGATGGCTGCCCAGATGACCCACAATGGCCAGGGAATATCCCAACCCGGATATGAACTACGCGTGATGGAAAGAGTGCTGCTCACACTTGTTGCAGTGACCAACCACCAGAGAAATAGCACTGTGATACCGAAGGTGAGATAACCCTTCTTTTTCCAAAAGATTCCGCGGTTGTGGGCTTTACGGACTTTGATGAAGTCATCGAGAAACCCCATAAAGGCCATGACAAAAATACATGCCCACATGATGAGAGCTTGGTTTGAAAACGCAAGACCATGCCGAAGATGCGCGACGAACCACCCAATGAATGCTGCAATAACAATTGCCGCACCACCCATGGTGGGCGTTCCTTGTTTGGCCATGTGGTGAGTTGGACCGAGGTCTTCCTTGCCCAAAATGGGTTGGCCGCGACCAATGCGGCGGAAAAAGCCAATGAGGTAACGAGTTCCGAATAACGAACCCATCATTGCGACGGCTCCGCCAATAAAGACAGCAATCATGAGGTAGCCGTCTCTTTGTGCGCAAAAGCCAACTCAAGTTCCTTCACGTCGCTGAAAGACAAACTTGCGGTGCCCACGAGCTGGACAGTTTCATGCCCTTTACCCGCTACCACAACGACATCTCCGCTCTGAGCGACGTTCACCGCATGGGTTATTGCATCGCGACGGTTGACAATTTTCACCGCGCTAGTTTTGCCCATTCCCGAACAGATATCGGCGATGATGGCGACAGGGTCTTCGGAGCGTGAATTGTCACTGGTCACAATCGCAACATCGGCAAGTTCATTCGCAATTTTTCCCATCTCGGGCCGCTTCTCACGGTCGCGGTCTCCACCACAACCGAACACCACAATCACACGACCGCTACCGACCGATGTGCGCGCAGACATCAACACTGCTCGCAAAGA
>JANRCO010000057.1 GCA_030726975.1 Ilumatobacteraceae bacterium
GAGCAATGCTCCTGCTACTGCACCTATTGCTAAAAACAATGCAACAGGCCAATCAACATGATCATGAGCCCAATAGGTCGCCAAGCTTGAGATGGAAATAGGAAGCACCGCTGCAAGCGATGTTCCATGGGCACGACGTTGATCCATTTTTGCGAAAAATACCAACCCAGGCACAATAAGAATTCCGCCCCCCACTCCGAAAATGCCCGACAAAAGGCCAGCAGCAAGGCCAACGAGGACAATGGCCCCAAATTTTCCTTGCTCGGTTGCCTTTTCTACGGGTGAGTTCACTTCCAAACGCTCGCGAATAGCTCTGGATATTCCTGAATGTGCTTCACATTGAGAGGTCGGGGCAAGCTCACGATAGCGAGACCCACTCCTGCGTCTTCATAGGCAAGAGCTCGCTCAATTGCTTCGGCTTCACTCATGCGATCTACCCAGAGTTGAGTAGAAATACGAATGGTAGAGATATCGCGACCAATTTCGTCGCAACATTCCTTGAGCCGGGCAACCGACTTCTTCAAATCACCGAGCGGATCTTCGCTGTTGCCCGGAAAGTTCCAGTGGTCTGCATACTGCGCGACAAGAGGCAACGTGCGTTTCATGCCGCCCCCACCAATGAGTACGGGTGGCATCGGTTGTTGAATGGGTTTCGGTTCACAGTACGCATCGGTCAGCGTGAAATACTTTCCACTGAAAGAACTCTGCTTCTGCGTAAGCATCAATTTGATGACTTCAAGACCTTCAGCAAAACGATCGAATCGTTCCGTCATGGTTCCGAGTTCAATTCCATAAGCGTTGCACTCGTCTTCATTCCATGCCGCTCCAACACCGAACTCCAAACGCCCACCGCTTGTGTGGTCGAGTGTTGCTGCCATATTTGCCAACACTGTTGGGTGGCGATACACCATGCCAGTTACCATCACTCCGCCACGCAACCTCTTGGTGGCTTGCAATAATGCGGTGAGGGTGATCCAACCTTCCATGCATGGGCCGGAACGGTCGCCCGTAAAAATAGGTTCGAAATGGTCAAAGGTCCAGCCGCTTTCCCAAAAAGGAATGGCGTCAGCCGCGGTCCATATGTCAAGCATTTCCTGCCAGGTGCAGACCTGCGGTGCTGTTGCAAATGCAAACTTCATTTTTCCTCCATCTCGCTTCAATCACCTTATGCGACCGCTTCACACTGCGCAGAACTACTCTGACTCCATGGCCGCTGACACTTCTGCTCTGCACCAAAAGATTCGCGCCATTTTGGAACGGGCAAATCACCCCAATACCCCACAAGCCGAAGCAGAAACAGCCCTTGCGCTGGCATTTCGCCTCATGCAAAAACATAATATTTCGGAATCAGATTTCATTTCTGATAACGCAGGCACACGCCATCACTCCATTACATCTCAACAATTTGTACTTGCCGGCCCATACCGCGTGCGCCGCGGGGCACTTCTTCACGTCATTTCACTTGCAGTGAACTGTGCCTCGTACCGCGACATGATGGATAGCGCACCGAACACGGTCACCATGGTCGCATTTGGTTCTCCACATGATCTGTATTCACTGGAAATTCTCTTTACAACAGCCGAGTTACTTGCTTTGCGCACCATGCCACAAGGCGACCGTCGCTTTCGCACCTCGTGGTGGCAAGGTTTCACCGTCGGAGTCGATAAAAAACTCAAACAAGAAAATTCATCACTCATTCGAGAAGCACCAGGTGCCGGACTCGTTTTAGTAGAGCAAGCGAAACGTGCCGACGCAGAAATGCGTTTATCTACTCCCCATTTACGCAGTTCTTCAACTTCTTACTCTTCCGATCATGATGCATTTTCCGCAGGGAGATCTGCGGGGTCGCAGTTCAGCGGTTCAAAAAATCGGCTCCACACATTGCCCCGCGCACTGGGAAGAGGGAAATCCTCCACATGAGTGACCCCACTGAAGTTGCACTCACCTATGAGGTCGAACAAAAATTTGCCGAGGCGATGCCAACACGCACTCTTTTGATGTCAGAAGCAAGCACATGGCTACGTGATATTTGCGAGCAAGAAGACCTCGATGTACCGCATTTAGATTCTCATGCTCTCCCGCAACGCATAGAGGCGGTTGCCATAGCGGAAACATGGTGCATCTTGGTGAACGGAGTTGCCCCTACTCACCACACCATTTTGCAGGAACTTGCACATCTCTCATGCGCAAACAAGGGTCACGGAAAAGAATTCCGCACACAGCTCGTTTCCTATGTACGCAGATACATCTCACTAGAGCACGCTGCGCTTCTACATTCTCTTTTTGTCAACGCCCAACTAAGTGTTGAGCCGTTTTCCGCCACTCGCTAATCGAGTTCGCTGCCCACAACACTCACAAAGCTCACGCATGCTCCTGGGGCACCGCCCAAGTTATGTGTGAGTGCTTTTGTTTTCACAGAGTCTTTCTGGCCAACTCCAGGAATTTGACGTGCACCTGCTTCGCCACGCAATTGGGTCCAGCACTCAAAAAGCATGCGTAAGCCCGATGCTCCAATGGGGTGACCAAATGACTTCAAACCGCCGTCAGGGTTCACTGGAAGTTCGCCGTCGAGGTCGTAGGTTCCGGCAAGCACTTCTTTCCATGCCGTTCCCCGCTCGGCGAAACCGAGGTCTTCCATCAAGACCAGTTCAGTGGGCGTAAAGCAGTCGTGCACTTCAGCCATAGCCAACTCTGCACGTGGGTCGGTAATTCCAGCCTGCTTATAGGCATCGTTGGCACTGTGTACCACTTCATCAAATGTGGTGTAGTCATACGAAGGGTCAATAGGACCAGCGGCTGGCCCCGCTACGAACGATAGTGCCTTAACATAGATGGGGCGGTCGGTGTACTTGTGAGCATCTTCTACACGCACAATGATTGCTGCTGCAGAGCCATCGCTCACTCCGCTGCAATCGAAAATACCCAACTGGCCTGCAATAAGCGGAGAAGCAGCAATGGTTTCTTTCGATACTTCTTTTTTGAACTGTGCACGTGAGTTCAATGCACCATTGCGGTGGTTCTTCCATGCAATGCGCGTGAGTACATCTTTCAATTCCGCTTCATCTACTCCGTATTTGTTGGCATATGCCGGCGCCAACAACGAAAAACTTGCTGGAGCGGTAACAGTTGCCTGAGTACCATCACTTGCCGGTGCGCTGACGACCAAACCGGAATAACCAGAGTCTTTGAGCTTCTCTACGCCAATCGCCATCACCACGTCATACGCGCCCGATGCAACGGCGTAACACGCGTTACGAAATGCTTCGCTACCGGTTGCGCAATAGTTTTCCACGTGCGTCACTGGCTTGTGTTGAATTTTTAATGGCCGACTCAGCGTGAGCCCCGACAAACCTGAGCCCATTGTTCCTAACCAAAATGCATCGACGTCGTCGAGGGCAATACCTGCACTAGCTAAAGCAGCACTCGATGAATCGATGAGCAGGTCGTCGGTGCTCTTGTTCCAATGCTCACCAAAGTTGGTGCAACCCATACCAATAATTGCCACTTTGTCGCGAATTCCATGACTTGCCATTTTTCCCCCTGTTTATTTCAGGCCTGTGCGAACAGGCTTTGCTTTCCAAAAATAATTATGAATTCCATCTTGCGTAAAGAGCTTGCGGAACGACATTTCCACCCGGTCGCCAATTTTTACGCTTGCCGGGTCGACATCGGTGAGTTCACATTGAAAACGTCCACCACCGTCGAAATCGATGACAGCTGCAACCACTGGCGGGCTCATGCTGAAAGCTAAGTGGTCGACTGTGTAAGTGGCAATGGTTGCGCGAATATCTGCCATCCGCACCATTTCCATTTTGTCGATGCTGCCCGACTGCAAACTGACGCGCGCTGGTGGCAAATAAATGAAGCCGCTTTCATCACGGCTTCCGTAAAGGCCATATTTCCAGGCAGCCGTACGCAAGCTTGGTGGGCCAGCGGGGCGATCGGGTTCTGGGCGACGAGGCGGCTCACGATGCAAGAATCCACGCCAGGTAAGAAACTGTGCGTACGACAAGTCGTTACGGCCTGCAGCAATTTGAGCTTGCACAGTGAGCGAGATGTCTTGTTGCTTTTGATGAGCACTCAATGCTTCGGTGGTGCGCAACAAGATGACGTTAACCCCATCGGCTAAAACCACAATGGCGATGACCTCATTTGGCTGAGCAGTATCGAGAACATTGGCCAGCATGACACCCCAATGTGCAGTTCCAGAGTTTCCTAGAGTGGCTGCAAAATCGTCGCGCAGAGTGTCGAGGTTGATGCCACAAGATTTCGGTGCAGCTTTAACAGCACGCGTATGTAAACCAGAAAAAATGCTGTGCGAAACATCGGCTGCAGTGAGGTTCGCCTTTTTCAAGGCCTCATTGAAAGCAACTTCCACAAGCGGCGCATAGGCATACTCACCAAAGCGCTCTTCCCACTGCTTGCTTGCCTGATCGCCTGGGGTTCTCCACCGATCAACAAATTCAGATGTTGCTGTTCCCGTGCTAATGAATTCAGCAATGACGTTTTCGGTGCCAAAGCACAATGCTGCAGCCCCGTCGCCGCCCATCGATTCGTCACTTCCGCCAGGAAGACCGGTGCGAATATCGCTCAACACGGCGATTGAGTTTCCCGACGCAGCAGCGTGAACAGCGGCAATGCCACTTCTCACTGAACCCAAACAATCGAATGCGTTGACCGAGCTATCGAGGCTGAGTGCGGCATGAATTGCATTTGCATTTGTTTTATCGAGGTATCCGGGCTCTGCTGTAGCGAACCACAATGATTGTGGCGAATACTTTTCGCTGACTCCGCGCAAAGCAATACGACTTGCTTCAACACCCATCGAGGTGGTGTCTTCATCAAAACTTGCTACAGCGCGTGCACCTTTTGCCCCATTTGAACCTAGAGCCGATGCAAGCGTGCTGCGTTGCAGGCGCCAATACGGAATATAAGCACCATAAGAAATAATCCCCGTCATACTCCGAGAGTAGCCCGTGAGAACGAGCTCACGGAATGTGGAGAATTAGGTGTAGTAGGGGTTGTCGCCAGAAGTGTGGTCGGTGAGGTCGCGCACTTTCACGACGCCGGGAACTTTTTCCAGCAGCGTTGTTTGCACGCCTTCCAACATGGTCATGCGACTCATGGAGCAACCGTGGCACCCACCACCCATGGTGAGATACGCCGTGCCTTCGGTGTCGTGGCCCATGAAGGTAACGAACCCGCCGTGGGAGGCAAGCGCGGGGTTCACTTCTCCGGCTAACACAGTTTCAATATTGGCCGACAACTCATCGTTGCGCACAAGACCTTCCACGCTGGCAGCGAGTGGTTTATTTGGATTACGAATGATGAGACCTTGCGAAGCGGTGTAATCGAGAATTGAACCCTGCAAAAGGTCGATGCTGTTTGCAGCGACGATGGTTTTCATGCCATCGGTTGTGCGCACTTCGTCTGCGAAAGCTGCTTGGGTAACTACGTCGAAAGAGAGGTCGTAGCGAAAGTCTTCACCAGGGCTACTCACCACTTCAATGCGCAAACCTAAGCGATCTTTTTCTGGCTCTTCATCGCGCAGTTCAATGAGTTTGGCAACTGCTTCAGGGGTCACCGACACGATGTATTCAACAGGGCTCGCTGGCGCATCGAATGGGCTGACTTTTGGGGTCTCAGTTGTTTCTGTGGTCACGTTGTGCAGGCTACCTGCCTCTGAGCAGAGATGCCATCGGAGCTAATAACTCGAAATGGCTCCCCCGCCATCACATTGCACGCGTTGCCCTGTGACATACGCCGAACCTGGGGAACAGAACCACAGCACCACATTTGCTACGTCATTGGGCTGACATACACGTCCGAAAGGGGCATTGTCGTCGAGCGACCTCAGGTCGGTGAGTTCCTTGTTGCCGGTTAACGACCGTGACAAACGAACGCCCATGTCGGTTTCTACTAAACCCGGAGCGGCAATATTCACACGAATTCCGTTCTTGCGTTCTTCCTTAGCCAAGGTAAAAGCCAAGGCTTCCATAGCTGCTTTACCCATGTTGTATGGCGCGCCCTTTGCTGAATTATTCGCAGTAGCAACAGAGGAGATAAAAACGATGTCGCCACGCTCTTGGGTGCGCATACTTGGCAACACTGCTGCGCAGAGCTGATGGGCACCCACAGCATGTACAGCAAGCAACTTCTCGACCTCTGCGGCGTCGGTGTCGGCAACTGCTTTGCCACGTGATGCAATGCCCGCGTTGTTGACCAGAATATCGATATGCCCAAAGTCGCGAATGACTTCTTTGACCATTGCGCTACTTGCTTCGTAGTCGGCAACTGATGCTCCGTATATCTTTGCGGTGCCACCGCGATCAATAATTGTTCGCAGCGTTTCTTCAGCACCTTCTTTGCCGCTGTGATAGTTAATAGCAACAGATGCTCCCTCAGCTGCGAGAAGTTCGCTAATACCGCGGCCAATGCCACGGCCTCCGCCTGTTACCAATGCAACTCGCCCACTCAAAACGCCCATCATTCCCCGATTCACAATTCTGTTCGCAACAACGCTTCAAACTATGGCTACATCCTCCCATGCGTGCCTCATATTTATTGAGCCCAACATCGCAAGGCCAACCGCAGAGCTGTAACCTACAAACAACTGAAGGGGAGCTTGCTGGTTCGGCAGGCTGAGAGGGTAGCCGCCGCTACCGACCCAAGAACCTGATCTGGGTAATTCCAGCGGAGGGAATACGGGTGAATAACGAAGCGCACATTCAGAACAACACGGCTCTCATCTTTGCTGGCGGCAATGCGCCGCTTCCCCATCTGTCGCAGTTTCTTCCTCCAGCGCAGTGGAAGATCGCCGCCGACTCAGGACTCGACCACGCACTTTCACTGGGCGTCACACCAGATGTGGTGGTTGGCGATTCAGATTCAGCAAGCGCCGCTGCGCTCGCACTGGCCCGCTCTTTAAATATCGCATTCATCTCTGCGCCAACAGATAAAGACTTCACCGATACTGAACTCGCACTGTCTCACGCTGTAGATCTAGGTGCTCACAGAATCATTGTTGTTAGCGCTGGCGGGGGGCGTTTCGACCATGCCCATGGGCTCCTCACTGCGCTCTTTCATCCTGAGTGGTCACACATACACATTGAAGCGTTCATCGATACCGCTCATGTTTTTGTTCTTCACGGACCAAGTTCTCTTCAGATATCAGGAGAGAAAAACTCGCTCGTTGCTCTTCACGCAATGAACGGCATGGCCCATGGCATCAGCACAAAAGGCATGCGCTGGCAACTCAGCAATGAGAGCCTCGCCCCTTGGGTGAGCCGCGGTGTGAGCAATGAACTCACCGGTTCATCTGGTGATATCTCTGTGCAATCTGGCGCACTACTTGTTGTACAACCCGAAGCATTTACACAGACCACACATGAAAGTTGAGAAATGAAAAAATTTATTGTCAGCCTTTTTTGCGTAGCAGCAGTATTCAGCGGATGCGCTGGAAGCAATGAACCAGAAACAAAGAAGCTCACACTCCTTGCCTACGACTCGTTCACGCCAACCGAGGGTATTTTTGACGAGTTCACTCAGGAAACAGGAATCAGTGTTGAAGTGATTCTTGGTGGCGATACGGGCCAACTCATTTCGAAGGCAATTCTCACATCGGGGAAACCAGAAGGTGACGTTCTTTGGGGAGTAGACAATACCTTTCTTACGAGAGCAGTTAACGGGAAAATATTTTCTTCCTACACTTCACCACAGACCAAAAACATGTCTGACGATGTTGTTGCACTCACTCAACCAGAAGGTGTGGTCACCCCCGTCGACACGGGTGATGTGTGCATTAACTACGATAAAAAATGGTTTGCCGAGCGCAACATCGCTCCTCCACAATCTCTCGACGATTTAGCGCTACCCCTCTACAAAGACCTCCTTGTTGTTCAAAACCCTGCATCGTCATCTCCAGGGCTCGCATTTCTTCTTGCCACCATTTCTTCCTATGGAGAAAATGGTTGGGAGAGTTATTGGAAAAAGCTGCGAGCTAATGGCGTCAAAGTTGTCGATGGGTGGACCGAGGCATACACCATTGAGTTTTCAGGTTCATCAGGAAAGGGCGCACGTCCACTTGTTGTGAGTTATGCCTCTAGCCCACCAGCAGAGGTCGTGTACTCCGATCCACCAGTGAACGAGCCCCCAACAGCAGTGATCGACACAACATGTTTTCATCAGGTGGAGTTCGCTGGAATTTTGCGTGGGTCCAAAAATGAAAAAGCAGCAAAGCTCCTCATCGACTATCTCGCAGATACAACGTTTCAAAGCGACCTACCACTGACGTTGTTTGTGAACCCTGTCAATAAAAATGTTGCCCTACCAGATGTTTTTACTTCCTTTGCCGCGCAGCCTGAGAAGCCCTACACCATGGATCCAGCCGCCATTGAAGAGAACCGTGCGGCATGGGTAGACACTTGGAGTTCCATCGCCTTGCGATAGCACTATGAACTCACCACGTCACATACATATTTTCAAAAATGCTCCTTGGCTTTTTGTGCCAAGCTTCATCTTTTTGAGTGTGTTTGTAATGTGGCCAACACTTGTCGTGCTAGCAGAAAGCCTCGATCAGTCATCGTTAACGCGTGTGCTGAGCAACTCACAACTCCGCCAGATGTTGTGGTTCACCACTTGGCAAGCTTTCATCAGCACTATCGCCACACTTGCTATTGGAATACCTGCAGCATTGGTTCTGAGTCGATATTCCTTTAGGGCACGGCAAATCATCCGCGCGCTCACCTTTGTGCCGTTTGTTCTCCCCACCGTTGTTGTGGGAATAGCTTTTTCTTCGCTGTCACCAGCGTCTTACCAATCGGGGCCAACGCCACTCATCTTGGCTCACGTCTATCTCAATATTGCCGTTGTTGTACGAGTGGTGGGAAGCAGATGGGAAAAACTTCCCACTGCATTTAACGATAACGCTGCTCTGCTCGGAGCAACCCCATTTACCAATTTCCGAACAATTACTTTCCCGCTGTTACGCAACAGCATCATTGGCGCAGGAAGCATTGTCTTTATCTTTTGCTTCAGTACGTATGGCGCGGCACGAGTACTTGCGGGTCCACGCTTTCCTACTATTGAAACCGAGATCTATCGCTACGCCTTTTTCCTCGGCAATATGCCTCAAGCAAGTGCTCTCGTTGTATGGCAACTCTTCATCATCTTGTTAGTTCTTGCACTCACCTATTGCCAAAAAAGTATTTCGATTGCTCAACGAAACCTCATGCCGCTTTCTTCCGAGCGAAAAACTAAGCGCGTGTTTTTCTCCGTTGCAGCATCTCTTGTTGCAGTAGGAACTTTGTTGCCTATTGCCATACTTTTCACAGATTCTTTACAGTCTTCTCAGGGCTTTACATTTTCGTATTGGGCAACGAGCGACATGTGGACATCATTTCTCAACTCTCTGAGCATCGCCCTCTTCGCCGCCGTGATGGCACTTTTGTTCGGCACTGGTTCAGCACTCGCAATTGCGTATTCCACTCGCACGCGGTTTCATATGTTTGTTCAAGCACTCACCTCATTGCCCATTGTGATTTCAGCAGTTGCACTTGGTCTTGGCTACCTGCTGGCCTTTCGATCCGAGCCGGTGAACTGGCGTGGGTCATTGTGGCTCGTTGCCGTGGCGCATTGTGGTGTTGCATTGCCATTTGTTGTGCGCATCATTACGCCTGCGGCACGTGAAATTCAGCCAGAGTTACGAGAGAACGCCCTACTACTCGGCGCATCTCCATGGGAGGCATGGAAGAGTATCGACCTCCGCTTCCTTCTTCGCCCCCTCGCAACTGCCGCTTCATTTGCCTTCACCATTTCACTCGGTGAGTTCGGGGCATCAAGCCTCCTCACCAGGCATGGCAATGAAACTCTTGCAATGCGTATTGGCCAATTACTTTCGCGGCCAGGTGAACAACTTCAAAAACAAGCAATCGCTTCTGCTTGCCTGCTGGCTTTCTCCTGCATCGCTATTGCGCTTATTGTTGAGTACGCAGTTCAATTTAAGAGGGAGAAGAGAACTCTGTGACGTCTCCATTCCTCAACATTTCTCAGTTGTCATTTCAGGTGCCGGGCGAAAGTACTTCTATCTTCCGTCACCTATCGCTCGAAATCAGCGAAGGTGAAATTGTGGCAATTCTCGGACCCAGTGGCTCTGGCAAATCTTCACTCTTACGCATCATCTGCGGGCTCACTCCTGCGAGTTCCGGAACCGTTCATCTACAAGGTAAAGACATCACCAACGTGGCGCCACATCGGCGCAACATTGGCATGGTGTTCCAAGGAACATTTCTGTTTCCACACCTTACGGTGAGTGAAAACATCGCTTATGGCCTCAAAATGCGTAAAGACACTACAGAGTCACAAGCCCATCGAGTGAAGGAAATGCTTAACCTCGTTCACATGTCCAACTTCTCGCAGCGTGACATAGCCCATCTTTCTGGTGGCGAGACCACTCGAGTAGCCATTGCGCGAGCACTGGCTCCCGCGCCGTCGCTCCTGCTTCTCGACGAACCGCTCACTGGCCTCGATGAACACTTACGTATTGACCTCGCCAAAGATCTTCGCACTGCGCTCACCGCCTCTCGCATTACTGCGATACTGGTGACCCACGATCGCAATGAAGCAGCAACTATTTCCGACCGTGTAGTTCACTTCTCCGACCTCATTTCACCATCATGACCCTGCCCTCACATTTCCGCATTGCCGTTGCTTCAACGCAAAACATCTTGCCGATACGCATGAAAGTGCTGCGCGATGGCACTCCTTCACAAGACCCCAGGTACACAGAAGACGACTGGGAAATCACCACACATCTTGCTTTATACAAACATGAAGAGATCGTAGGAACTTCTAGTTGGCTGACCAAAACATTCCCTCTCCCCCATGCTCGTAGCAACAATTTCGATACTCAATTGCGCGGCATGGCAGTCGATCAATCACTCCAAAGCACGGGTCTAGGAGCCGAACTTCTGCTCTACGGAGTGCACATGGCACAACGTAATGGTGCCGGCATTGTGTGGGCACGAGCTCGCGATAGCGCGTTGAAGTTCTATGAAAAAAATGGCTTCACCACTATTGACGATGCATTTTTAGATGAGGCAACAGGCATGTCACACCATCTTGTTTACTTTCAGTGTTCATAACTATTTAATTTTTACTTGAGTGGAATACAAAACTTCGCTATTCGCATCGAGTGAGACAATAACGTCGACCTTCCACTCCCCTGGATACACAAATTGGATGTACCCCACAAAGTGATTTGGGCCAACCGCATTGAGCTCGGCCTGAATAGGCGGAACACTGCCACTTGCCAACGAGAACCGCGCCTTTATTGCCAGCACAGGGTCTAGAGACCCATTGGGTGGCGACACAATGACATGCATCTCTGATTCGCCTACCCGCGGTGGAGAAATGGTGATGTTTGCAATGACATCACCTTGCACCAAAGCAGATGAGAATGGGGCGTTACTCACCGTTGGCCGTGGCGACGCAGCGACCATACCCGCCGTAATTGCTAACACCACAAGACCAACTGCAATTTCAGCACACAAAACTGCCCGTAACCGAGAAACACCACTTTCGTAGAAGCGACGGCGAACAATTGCGGCGCAAATGAGCATGACTCCCACAACACACACCTTGGCAATGAGCGCTTTGCCGTACGACGTCTTTGTGAGATTGCCTATGCCATCCATCAGTAGCAGGGCTTGCACTATTCCGGTCGCAACAACCAATGCAATGAGTGCTGCAGCTCTGCGAGAAAACCACTCCACAATTGATGTTGTACGAATATCTGCATTGAAAAAAAGAAGTAGTAATCCACCACACCACGCTCCAGTTGCCGCCACATGCAATGCCAGCAACGCAACGGTGAGTGCCGCCGGAGAATCAACAACAGCGTGCCCAGCAAATGCGTAGGTAAAAGGCAATGTGATAAAGGCGAAGACTGCAGCGAACTTACTGATCTGGTGATATTCCTTCTCAGAATTACCCCATCGCGCAACTGCGCACACCAGCAAGAACGACACAACAATGCGTGCAAATAAAGCTTCGCCCACCTGTGTTGTGAGAACATCTCTCATGATGCTCAGATTTGCTATCTGACTCCAACTACCACCAGATGCGTTCATGCCATGCAGTAAGTAGAGAAGAACAGTGCATAAGCCCAAGATCGAGCCGGCTAATACCACTGCCCGGTTCAGGGCTTTGCGGGGCGTATCGGTACCTAATAAAAAGAAAATTCCACCAAGCACTACCGATATCGCAATATAGGAAATCAAACGCATGAGGGCCATAGCGACCTTCACGGCTAACGATGTTTCGCTGTCTTTCAATGCAGTCGCGATGAGCGACGAAAGATTTGATACCGCCCCAGTGCCGACACGAAAAGTAATTGCGCCTTCTACCGGGTGACCATCAGCGGAAATCACGCGGTACACAGCTACATACGAATCTTCCGCGAGAGTCGGAGGAACAACACGAATAATTGATGCATCAGAAGCATCTGCCTTAACTGCAGGCAATTGAATTCGTTTGCCGCTGCTCGAAAAGAGCTTGATATAACCGAGTGAAGACTCAACTGTTTCATCAAAATCTAAAACAATTTGCAGTGGCGTTTCTTCAAGTGTTGCCCCAGACGCGGGAACAGAATTATCAAGTACAGCGTGCGCAGAAGCCATTGCTGCGGGTGCGCACAGCACACATGCAATAGCAACAACTACGGCGCGCAGAAAATGACGCAACATTTATAAGCTGTCCACTTGTTCAAGGCCGGCTGGAGTGACACGACCAAATAGCCATGCCAATCTTTCATTTTCCGACAATACGAGCGCTAGGGGCGGCAAGCTAGCCATGCCCATTGGCAAGCGGCTTGTGTACCTCATTGACATCCGCGACAGGTCGTGTCGCACATAAAGCGCATTCCATTGCGCATAGGTAATGCCAACTCCGAGGTCGTGCATGTGCACTTCCATTTCACGCCACCGCAACAATGGCAAATCGGCAATTGCCAATTCCGCGCCGACAGCATTTCTCCCCTTACCAAGCCACGCTTCACCAGGTGAACGAGCCCAGGCACCTTCTAGTTGGTAGATCGACTCACGAGTGCGACGGACGAGTTCTTTACCACTCAGTTGTGCCTCTGTGGCAATACCCTCAGCACGACCCTTCAGCCCACCTGCATATTGCTCACCTTCGCGACCTAATGCGGCTTCGGAAAAGAGGTGACTATGACTATCGGCATTGCGCGCCAAATGCGCAAGTACATATCCGCGGCTCCACTTGGGCAGCAGTGATGGTTGAGCGCACCAAGAATCAATTTCTTCTGGCGTGATGGAATCGAGCAACGCCAGCAACGCCTGATGCGAGGCCGCACACCCGGCAACGCAGTCATCAATAAACCGTGTGTCTAAGTTCTGTGAAGTCATATCACTTTTCTTTTCGTCGTGAATCTATTGCTGCCAAACTATTGAACAGTTTGTCGGAGCTTTGCGGAGTTGCTCCTCCCGACAACACGACGTAAACAGAACCTCCATTGCCTACTACTACTGCAGTTCTCGCCCTCGAAAGCGAACCGGTGTGACCCCATCTGCCTTTCAAGTAGCGCAAGCCATTGCGGTACTCACTTGAATAGCGCGACTCATGCATCTTTTGTAACCAAGTTGCTGAAAGTACTTTCTTGCCTGGCGTTTGCGGGTTGAGCGCGTCGAATAACACTGCAATATCGCGGGCCGATGACATCCATGCTCCAGAGCCACCAAGCACCTGTGTTGCACGTGTAGTGGTATTTAAATAGCCACCAGGAACTCCGAGTGGTTGCCACACCATGCGCCAAGCAGCTGATTCAAATGCTAACTTCGTCACTTTTTCAACGAGCAAAGTTAAGAGTACATAGTTGTCATTGGAGTAGCGATATTTCCCGACAGGAGCAGAAGGAATCAATGTGCCTGCTAGTTTGGCGTACTGCTTGTAGCTGGTTTTCCCCGTGATGACAGCCTTGAAATTATGAGACACCGTTCCTGTTGCATGATTCAAAAATGCCCACACCGACTGCGCCCCCAGCACATCGATTGTTGAAGACGTGAAAACTTCGGGCAAATATCTTCTCATCGGGCTATCTAAATTGATTTTCTTTTGTTCCGCGAGTTTGAGAACCAGCGCTGCAGTGAGTGTTTTGCTCACTGACGCCAAAGAAAAGTAAGTAGACGCGTCGGCTTTTCTTCCGAGTTCGCTTTGTATCTTTCCATTTTTCATCTCAATAACAACAGATCGCCCCGATGTGAGCGACAAAACCGCACTGAACTCGCTTTTGCCTTCGGCCCCAACCGCTACTCCACCTTGTACAAGCACAGCAGAGATACACATCGCGAACAACGCACTTCTGCACAGCCGGCGATGAATTATTTTGTGCATGCCTAGTAAGGCTAGTTCCCGGATGACCCTTGTCGATAGGGAATCACCACAACAGTTCCATCTTCTGCATGATGAACACGCGCAGATACGCCATAAAACTCGGCCAAAGTCTCTTGACGTAGCACTTCAGCTGCAGTTCCGCTCACTACGCGATACCCCTGATGCAAAAGGCATAACCGATCGGAGTACAAACCAGCAAGGGTGAGATCGTGCATTGCCGATACAACTGTGAGACCGTGTTCTTTGCGCAACTGGTCGACAAGCTCCAACGCTTGTTGTTGATGTCCAATATCGAGTGCACTCGTTGGCTCATCGAGGAGCAAAATGGGTGCCTCTTGCGCAATTGCACGCGCAATAACAACCCGTTGTTTTTCTCCACCCGACAGTGTTCCGACCGCGCGATGCGCAAGGTCAACAAGGTCAAGTCGTTCCAAAACATCAGCAACAATTCCCCAGTCGTGTTTTGTTTCCGACCCGAAATGGCTCACAAATGGATTTCTTCCCAGCACAACGTATTCCCGGGCAGTCATATCGTCGGGCAACACGGGTGACTGAGGAACATAAGCAACAAGTTGTGCTCGCCGTTTTGCTGATCGCATGCGAAGTGGTGAACCATCTACGCGTATTTCGCCACTGTGTTTTGCCAGCCCGGCAACAGAGCGCAACAAAGAACTTTTACCTGCGCCGTTTGGCCCAATGAGACATAGCCATTCACCTGGCTTCACTGTGTCGGTGAAATTACTCAGGGCATCGTGTTGCCCATAGCGCACTCCTACGTCAGAGAACTGCAACGAGGTCATCTGGTTCCCTGCTTTGTTCGCAACAACAGCAAGAAAAATGGTGCACCAAGAAAAGCAGTGACTACGCCAATTGGAGTTTCCGATGGATTCTGCAACACACGACCGGGAATGTCGGCAATGATGAGAAAAGAAGCACCCACGAGCAAACTGAGTGGCACGATGACCCGGTAACTAGCGCCAGCGAGCAAGCGCACTGCGTGCGGAACAATAATTCCTACAAATCCAATGAGCCCACTCACAGCAACCACAGCCGACGTGCCCAGAGTTGCTGCAATCACTACAACAATGCGCACTCTGTTTACCGATGCGCCCAGTGCTGTTGCTTCGTCATCACCAACGCGCATGATGTCGAGCAGCCTGCGATGCAAAAAGAGCACTACTGAACTCACCACAACATAAGGGAGCACAAGACGCACATCACCCCACGTTGCAGAACTTAAACGACCGAGAATCCACGAATACACCTGACGTACTACGTCGGTGTGTCGTTGCAATACAAAAGTCTGCACAGCAGTGGCAAGAGCAGTGACAGCAACACCAGCCAAAACCAATGTCGATGCGCTTTTCTGACCACCAAAAGCAGTACCCACAACGTACGTAACAAGTACTGCAAGCAACCCACCCGCAAATGCACTGAGTGGCAGTGGGTCAATAATCCACGTGCTAGAACCTGTGCGATTCAACGTGAACACCAAAGTTGCGCCGAGCCCGGCTCCTGCTGCCACACCGAGCAAATAGGGGTCAACCAACGGGTTGCGGAAAACTCCTTGATAACTCGCACCACTTAACGACAACATCGACCCCACCAATGCGGCCAACACCACACGTGGCATCCGAATATCCCAAATGATGGTCCACTCGCGAGGTGTTACTCCGCTATCAATAGATACCAAAGGCAGGTGATCGAGCAACGCCAACGGCACACGCCACCAGGAAGGCCCTGCGGGCCCCACCATTGCGCCAAGCAAAACAGAGGCAAGCGCCAGTGCGCCAGCAGCGGGAATCCACCACCGGCGCACTGGGTGCGCAACCGTTTCAGCTAAGGGAAAGATGGCTTTCTACTTCTTACTTGTCTCGACAAATTTTGCGACAGCTGCGGCAACTTGTTTCACAAGATCCACAACTCGTGGACCCCAACGTGAAGCGACGTCGTCATCGAGTTCTACAACATTGCCATTGGTTACTGCATCAATTTTGTTCCAGCCTGGTCGAGATGCAACTGACTTTGCATCTTGCTGACAGCATTTTGTATCAGCCAGAAAAATCATTTGTGGGTTCGCAGAAATAATTGCTTCTTGCGAAAGTTGAGGATAATCATTTCCTGCTTCAGCCAAATCGGCAATGTTTTGCAAATTGAACTGCGACATGATTTGACCAACAAAGGTGTTCGACGTCACCGAAAAGTAGGTGTTGTCGAGTTCATAGAAGTAGCTCACAGGGGCATCTGGCAGTTCCATTGAAGAAACGGCTGTGTCGATGTCGGTCTTCATTGAAGACACAAGTGCCTCAGCTTCTACTGTCTTTCCAGTCAACTCGCCGAGTTCTGTAATTTGCTTGTACGAGTCGTCGAAGCTGGTGGCAGCAGCTCCGGTCCACACCGTAATGCCCAGTGCTTCAAGTTGTGTTTGCAAATTGCCGGGGTCATAGGCAAGAAGAACAACCGTTGCGTCGAGGGCAGCAATCGCTTCTGCGCTTGGCTGTAACGCATCTATTTTCGTTTCAAACGATGCTGCTGCTTCCGGGAAGTTGCTGTAGTTGTCTACTGCTACCAGTTGATCTCCTGCACCAATGGCATACAGCATTTCTGTTGCCGTTGCAGATAATGAAACTATTTTGTTCGTAGATACTTCTGGCACTGCAGTGTCGGAACTGGCTTCAGCAACAGTGTCGGCAACCGTATTGCCTGCCGACTGGTCGCTTGTTCCACAAGCCGCAAAGAGCAAAACCGATGCTCCTACGGCTATAAAAGTGCGGCGTGTTACACCGCGAAAATGACGAATAGAGTGAATTGACATAGTTCTTCCTCCGAAGATTGCTGGAGAAAGAAGAGTGGGTCGAAGGTGGGGTTCTCCCACCTCGCGGACCGCCCTTCCTTCGAGGACTGGTAAACGCATATAGATCAGGCGACCGGACTTGCCTTCCACAGCTTGCGCTGAAAAGTTTTACCGTTGCGGGACAGTGCCGGACTTTTACCGGACTTCGCTGTTTTCTATATCTCACAACTATTGCTGTGATGTGGTGAATATATCAGAGAAAACTCACTTCACAAGATTCGCAAAACGCGAGATGCCTTCAACAATGTCGTCGTCGCCAAGAGCAAACGAGAATCGTGCATAACCAGGAGCACCAAATGCTTCACCTGGAACGAAAGCAACCTTCGCCTGGTCGAGCACGATGTCGGCCAGATCAAGAGTGGTATGCGCAGCGACGCCGCCATAGGTGCGGCCAAGCAAACCACGCACTTGCGGGAAGCAGTAGAAAGCACCTTCTGGTTCAAGGCAAGTGATGCCGGCAATGTCGCTCAACATTTTGTGCATTGTTTTTCCACGACGTTCAAATGCTGTGCGCATCATCTTCACGGCTTCAAGGTCGCCACTCACTGCAGCAAGTGCTGCAATTTGTGCAACGTTTGAAACGTTGCTGGTGGAATGAGACTGAAAGTTAATTGCAGCCTTCATCACATCATCAGGCCCAATCATCCAGCCCACGCGCCATCCGGTCATTGCATAGGTCTTCGCAACACCGTTCACGATGACGCATTGGTTAGCAATTTCAGGAACAAGCGTTGGCATGGAACTAAACTGGTGCTTGCCGTACGTGAGGTGTTCATAAATTTCATCGGTAATGACCCAGATGCCGTGCTCCACTGCCCACTTGCCAATAGCAGCAACTTCTTCTGGCGGATACACAGAACCACTTGGGTTATCAGGCGAGACGAACAACAACACTTTTGTGCGCGGCGTGCGCGCACGTTCAAGTTGTTCCACGGTTACTCGGAAGCCAGATTCTTCGGTGGTATCAACAACTACTGGTACTCCCCCAGCCAAAGTGATGGCTTCAGGGTAGGTGGTCCAAAACGGAGCAGGGCAAATGACTTCATCGCCTGGGTCGCACAATGCCGCAAAGGCAACGAACACTGCATGCTTGCCACCGTTCGTGACCATCACTTGGCTGGCCTTGCAGGCAAAGCCACTATCGCGCAGGGTCTTCACTGCGATGGCTTCCCGCAACTCGGGAAGACCTGCTGCAGGCGTGTAGCGGTGGTTCTTCACGTCGTAACAGGCCTTGGCGGCAGCTTCCACAATGTGGGCTGGAGTAGGGAAATCGGGCTCACCGGCACCAAAGCCAATGACGTTTTCGCCCTTGGCTTTCAGGGCTTTCGCCTTCGCGTCGACGGCAAGGGTGGCTGATTCGGCAATGGCCGCAAGGCGGGCAGATACACGCCCGTGTTTTGCTGGAGAGGTCATAGATGTAATGCTTGCACAGTGAGCACAATTTCCCCCCAAACAATTCGCATTCCTCAAGAATTTTTACCAGCCGACGGCCGCTTCGGATGTGGCCCCTCCAAGGTCCGCGCCGAGCAACTCAGCGCCTTTGGTACGCGTGGAGCCCAACTTTTAGGCACTTCGCACAGGCAAGCCCCCATCAAGAACCTCGTGGGTTCTGTACGCAGTGGCCTGAGAGAATTATTTAACTTGCCCGACGGCTGGGAAATTGTCATGGGCAATGGTGGCTCTACCGTGTTCTGGGACGTCGCCACATTTGGACTCATTCAAGAGCGCAGCGAGCATCTCGTCTTTGGCGAATTCTCTTCCAAGTTCGGTGAAGCTGCAGCCGCCGCTCCGCACCTTGGCCAACCCGTCATTGTTGCTACTGAACCTGGCACGCATCCAGTCGCCACAAAAGAAGATGTCGATGTGTATGCATTCACGCACAACGAAACATCCACTGGTGTGGCTATGAAACTGCAACGTCCTGCCTTTGCCAACGATGCATTAGTAGTTGTCGATGCAACGTCTGCTGCGGGCGGGCTTCCTTGGAGCCCAAGTGAAGTAGACGTGTACTACTTCGCACCACAAAAGTGTTTCGCAGCCGATGGTGGTTTGTGGCTCGCTGCATGTTCGCCGCGTGCTCTTGAACGCATCAACTCCATTGCAGCATCAAAGCGCTGGTGCCCCGCATCACTCGATCTTAAAATTGCACTCGACAACAGCGTTGCCAACCAGACCTACAACACTCCAGCACTGGGCACTCTCATTTTGCTCGATGAACAAATTTCATGGATGCTAAAAAATGGTGGGCTCTCATGGTGTGTTGCACGTTCTCAAAAATCTGCAGACCACCTCTATTCATGGGCCGCCGAGCGTTCATGGGCTGAACCCTTTGTGCGCAATGCTGCCGAGCGTTCTGCAGTAGTGGGAACCATCGACCTCACGGGTGTTGAGGCCAGCGACATCAATGCGGCCCTGCGTGCCAATGGCGTGGTCGATACCGATTCGTACCGCAAATTGGGCCGGAATCAGTTGCGCGTTGGCATGTTCCCGGCAATTGAACCAGAAGATGTTGTGCAATTAACGAGGAGTATCGACTTTGTGGTGGAACAATTGATCCCATGATTTCCAAAGATGTGCTCACTGCTAGCTGGGACGACATTGCCCCGCTGCGTGACCCCGTCTTTCTCATTGCGTTACGGGGCTGGTTCGACGTATCGAACGCAGCAACTGCAGCTATTGAGTGGTGCGTGCAAGAACGCGTGGTCACCATTGTGGGAAGCATCGACCCCGACCCGTTTTTCGATTTCACCCACGAGCGACCCGAGGTGTATCTCGACGAAGATGAAGAGCATCAATTGCGCTGGCCCGAAAACGATATTTATGTTGCTCGGTTTCCCGAAGGCGCACGTGATCTCGTACTTCTCTCGGGAGTAGAACCACACATTCATTGGTCAACATTTATCGACTGCATTGTTGACGTTGCACAGGGCCTCAAGTGTTCTGCTGTTGTTTCACTCGGCGCCCTTGCCGACCAGGTTCCACACACTCGACTGCCGCCTGTTGTGGGCAGCACAACAAACCCCGACCTCGCCCGCCGTCTTGGACTTTCTCAACCGCAATACCAAGGCCCTACTGGTGTCATTGGCGTGATGCAAGAACGATTCGACCGCACGGGCATGCCTGCTGTTTCTCTCCGTGTCGGCGTGCCGCATTACCTCACCAATGCTCAGCACCCTCGTTCTACAGCAGCGCTTTTACGCCACTTAGAACACGTTCTTGGTGTTCCTACAAACCATGGCGCCATCGATGCCGACGTGCGCCGCTGGGCTGTACTGCACGAAGAAGCCGTTGAAGACGACGCGCAAACCTTGGCCTACGTGCGCATGCTGGAACAACAATTCGACCGCCGTGCTGAAGCGGCAATACCTACAGGTGAAGACCTCGCCGCAGAGTTTGAAAAGTTCCTCCGCGAACAAGACTAATTTTTTTAAAGTGTTCTCGGCGCCGTATGTGCCGGAAATCGCGACATTTTGCGCCGAGAAATCAGACGTCAGCGCCTTATTGAAAATGAAGGTTATTTCTCGGCGCGTAGCGTCACGAAAAGCGGGACATACGGCGCCGAGAACACTCCAGAATGGTTAGGTGTTGGTGATGGCGCCGGTTTCGGCACCTTGCACAAGCTTGGCGTATTTACCGAGCACGCCTTTGGTGTAGCGCGGTGGGTTTGGCTTCCAGCCCACCTTGCGTGCGGCAATTTCCTCATCGCTCACCAACAAGTCGAGTCGCTTCGTGTGCACGTCGACCAAAATCTTGTCGCCGTCTTTCACGAATGCAATGGGGCCACCATCGGTTGCTTCAGGAGCAACGTGCCCAATGCAGAAGCCCCATGTACCGCCACTGAATCGGCCGTCGGTGATGAGCGCGCAGTCGGCACCACGGCCAGCGCCTTTCAAAGCACCCGTGATAGCAAGCATTTCACGCATGCCTGGGCCACCCTTCGGGCCTTCGTAACGAATAACCAATACGGTTCCTGGCTTGATATCGCCAGCAAGAATTGCCGCCATTGCGCCATCTTCACCATCAAAAACTCGCGCGGCACCTTCGAAGTGCAACTGGTCTTTGCTGAGGCCGGCAACTTTCACCACAGAACCTCTCGGCGCAAGTGACCCCGTCAAAATGTTGATGCCACCCTCTGAGTGAATGGGGTCTGCAAGTGGGTGCAACACGTCGCCATCGGGTGCCGGCGGATTCATTTCCGCAAGGTTTTCCGCCATTGTTTTTCCGGTGCATGTCATCACATCGCCGTGCAACAAACCTGCATCGAGCAACATCTTCAAGACCACAGGCACACCGCCAACGCGGTCGATATCGGTCATGTGGTACTTGCCGCCTGGTTTTGTGTCGGCAATGTGTGGAACTTTTGCCGCAATGCGGTTGAAGTCTTCCAGTTCAAGAGGCACTTCGGCTTCGTGCGCGAGAGCAAGGAGATGCAGAACCGCATTGGTGCTTCCTCCTAATGCATTCACCACAGCAATTGCGTTTTCAAATGCTTTTTTCGTCATGATGTCGCGCGGACGAATACCAAGACGCAACAAGTTCATCACTGCTTCGCCCGCACGCTCTGCATCACCTTCACGACGCACATCGACTGCTGGAGGTGAAGCAGTTCCGGGAAGACTCATTCCTAACGCTTCCGCAATAGACGACATCGTGTTTGCAGTAAACATTCCGCCACAGGCACCTTCGCCCGGGCATGCATTGCGTTCAATGTCGCTGAGTTCCTCATCGGTAATTGTGCCAAGTGCATGTGCACCAACAGCTTCAAAAACACTCGTGATGTCGAGCGCTTCGCCATGCAACTGACCCGGCAAAATAGAACCGTTGTAAACGAAAACAGACGCAAGGTTCAACCGTGCTGCAGCCATGAGCATTGCAGGAATGCTTTTGTCGCAACCGGCAAGACCCACAAAACCATCGAAGCGTTCAGCATGAATGACGGTTTCGACGCTGTCGGTAATAACTTCGCGGCTCACTAGCGAGGCACGCATTCCTTCGTGACCCATAGAAATACCATCGCTCACCGTGATAGTGCCGAACTCGAGAGCAACACCACCAGCCTTACGCACGCCATCTTTGGCGAACTGCGCAAGTTTGCGCAACGTCATGTTGCACGGCGTTACTTCATTCCACGATGAAGCAATGGCAACTTGTGGTTTCACCCAGTCGTCATCGGTGAGACCCACTGCACGCAACATCGAACGCGCTGGCGCCTTTTGCGGGCCATCGGTGACGTCACGACTACGGGGTTTGATATCGACTGGGGTGCCATCTGCGCTTGCCATAGAGGCAACGCTAGTGGTCAGCCACGCCCAAAACCGAAGAGATGGCTCCCCACCTTGCGCATTTGGATTTCTTCACTGCCCTCTGTGATGCGGTAACGGCGGTGATGGCGATAAATGTGCTCAAAAGGCATGTGCCGTGAGTACCCCACCCCACCACAGGTTTGCATCGCGCGATCGGCGGCATCGCAGGCCAAACGGTTGGCTCGGTAGTTGCACATGGCAACGAGGTGCGTCACCTCCATGTGGTGCTTGTTGTCGAGTGACCATGCTGTGTAACGCACCATCTGACGCAACATGGCTGCTTCGGTGTGCAACTCGATGAGTGGAAACTGAATTGCCTGATTCGTGGAGAGTTTCTTGCCCCACGTAATACGGCTGTTGGAATACTTCACGGCTTCGTTGATGCAGAATTGAGCAGCACCCAAAGATGAAGCTGCCTGACGAATTCTGTTTTCGTGCACGAAGTGTTGTGCAAGTTCCAGACCATGGTCGATACGACCGAACACAGCTTCTTCCCCCACGCGAACATCTTTCATGCTCACCTCTGCATGGTCTGTTGGCATGTTGAAGGTCCACCAGAAGAAATCGACATTGAAACCTGGTGCGTCGGTGGGAACAAGGAACGC
>JANRCO010000058.1:0-6164 GCA_030726975.1 Ilumatobacteraceae bacterium
GGATACGCCACCGCACTTGGCGACTGGGGCGACCTCGGTGGATACGAATTGGAGTCGGACTGGCAAGCAGCAGCGCAACGCAGCGTGAAAACTCCTGTTGACGATTTCTCTCGTCGCTTAGTGTCGGAACTTTCTGGTGGAGAACGTAAGCGCTTAGTGCTCGACTTACTACTCACTTCTGGTGCCGACGTACTTCTTCTTGACGAGCCCGACAACTACCTCGATATTCCTACACGTGGTTGGCTAGAAGAAGAAATTAAAAAATGTCGCTCCACCATTCTTATGGTGAGCCACGACCGCACATTGCTGGAACGTGTTGCTACAAAAATCATTGTTATTGAAGGTTCAGGTTGTTGGAGTCACGGCGGTTCATACGTCACCTTCCCCGATGCCCGCGCCAAGCGTCAAGAGCTTCTCGGCGACGACCTCAAGCGCTGGAACGATGAAGAACGTCGCCTGTTTCATCACATGAAAATCATGAAACAACGCGCTGCACAAAACTTCAAAAACGCGACAAAGGCAAACGGTGCAGAAACACGTTGGGAAAAATTCGTTGCTGCGGGTCCTCCGCCACCGCCGGTTCCCGATCAACACATTCACGTGCGCTTTCGTGGTGCCGACTCCGCTCGCCGCGTGGTGAAATTTGAAGAGGTATCTATTGGGAGTCTCTTTTTTCCCTTTTCCGAAGAAGTGCATTTTGGTGAGCGTGTTGGTCTCATTGGCCCCAACGGCACAGGCAAAACTCATTTGCTCAATGCGCTATTTGGCAAAGAAGAAGATTTGAGCGGAACCATTACCTTTGGCCCGCGCACGTCAGTGGGAATGTTTACCCAAATTAACGATCGGCCAGAATTTCGAGGGCGCACCTGTATCGACATTGTTCGCGACAAGCTCGTTGAAGAAGAGAAGTCGATGCGAGCACTTGCGCGCTACGGACTACGCAACAATGCACGCCAAGAGTTTCAAACTCTCTCTGGCGGGCAAAAGGCACGCTTAGAAATTTTGTCACTTGAACTTGCTGGCCACAATGTGTTGCTGCTCGATGAACCCACCGACAACCTCGACATTGAATCGTCGGAAGCTCTTGAACGCGCACTCGACGGGTTTGAAGGAACAGTGATTGCTGTGAGCCACGACCGCACTTTTCTTGCACAGTTCGACCGCTTCATCATGATTACCGATGACGGTGAGGTGTATGCATTACCCGATTACGACGTTGCTATGACTGGCTTAGCCACACCCGAACAACTCGCTCAGGTGCGATTAGCCAAACCGCTCACTGCGTCATAACTACGACCAGGTACCACCGCTGCGCGTAAACACAGCAGCCTTTCCTGCACCTTGGTTTGGCCCACCAGCAGCCATCACGGAGCGTCGATGGTGCCGAAGCCTGGTAGTCCTTTATCAATAAACGTCTGTGCAAGGTAGATGCCTCGCGATCTGCGCGCTGCTCACCCCTACTCTTGGCTTGCAGCCCTTAGCCTGAGGCAGTGATTTTGATTGATGCCCAAGGGTTAAAAGCCTCGCGGCCCAACCGGCCCCTCTTTGCCGATGTGTCATTGACCTTGAACGACGGCGACCGCGTTGGCGTAGTGGGGCTCAATGGCTGCGGTAAAAGCACCCTCTTGCGCATCATCAGTGGCGAGCTTGAGCCCGATGCCGGCGTGGTGCGTACTGGCCGTGGCGCTCGCATTGGCGTACTGCCTCAACTCCCCGTTCTCCCCAAAGGTTCCGTGCGTGACGCTGTTGGTGAAGGCTGGAAGGGCGAAGCGGCATTGCATCGCCTCGGCATGTCGGAGCTTCTCGATTCCCCCACCAATGAACTGTCTGGCGGACAACAAAAACGTGTTGCGCTTGCCCAACTTCTTGTTGCCGAATGGGACGCTCTTATTTTGGATGAGCCCACTAACCACCTCGACCTCGATGCCATTGCATATTTAGAAGAATGGCTCGCCAACTTTTCCGGTGGTCTCATTTTGGTCACACACGACCGACACGTGCTCGACCATGTCACTACCAAAGTTTTAGAAATTGATCGCGGCAAGGCGTACTTGCATGTTCCTGCTGGAAAACATGCAGGCTCCGGATACGCGGCATATCTTGCAGCACGCATCGAACGAGAAGCGCAAGCCGCAACCGACGAACAAGTGCGCAAAAACTTAGCCACCAAAGAACTCGCCTGGTTGCGCCGCGGTGCACCTGCGCGTTCCACCAAACCAAAAGCACGTGTTGATGCAGCAAAGGCAATTGTGAGCGCACGCCCCGAAGCTGCAGCGCGCCAAGGCGAACTCGGTTTATCGTTGGGCAGCCAACGACTCGGTTCTAAAGGTGTTGAATTCGATGCAGTGAGTTTCTCGTGGCCAGCACCAAGCAATTCAGCAGAAGGCGTACTAGTACTTTCTCCTTTCACGCACGAGTTAGAACCTGGCGACCGTTTAGGAATTGTTGGCCCAAACGGTGCGGGCAAAAGCACGCTGCTCGATCTCATTTCTGGCCGCCTCACTCCCACACGAGGCCGCATTGAAATTGGCCGCACCGTCAAAGTGGGTTACTACGACCAACTCGGCCGCGACCTCAATGTGAATCAGCGTGTACGCGATGCTGTTGCCGGCGACAAAGGTGCTCCCTCAGTTGAAGACAACAACCTCATGCGCCAGTTCTGGTTCGATGGCGATGCACAATTTGCACCCATTCATACTTTGTCTGGTGGCGAGCGCCGACGCCTGCAACTTCTTCTCACACTTGTTGAACAACCCAATGTCTTACTTCTTGACGAACCCACCAACGACCTCGACCTCGACACATTGCGTGCACTTGAGGAATACCTCGACACGTGGCCAGGCATTGTTGTTGTGGTGAGTCACGACCGCGTATTTCTCGATCGCACTGTGATTGAAGTGCTTGCGCTCGATGGCGTGGGTGGTGCAGCACTCGTACGTGGTGGAGTTGCGGGTTGGTTGGAAAACCGCGGCAAGGTGCCAGCAGCACCACAAAAATCACACAAAGTTGTTCAACAGTCTGCAGAGAAAATAGCGCCAGTCGCTCCGAAGAAATTAACAAAGAGCCCCAGCACATTGCGCAGGCTCATTGGTGAAGCCGAACGCAAAATGGAACAAGCAACGGCTAAACAAGATGCACTCACCATTGAACTTGCTGCGGCTGGAAACGACGTAGCACTTCTCACCAAGCTCAGCGAACAACTTGCGCAAACACAAGTTGCAGTTCAACAAGCAGAAGAACAGTGGATCTCTCTGGCGGCAGAGGCCGAGAGCATTGGTTTGGCAATCGACTAAAGACGAGGATGAGCCCGACTATTCAGCGACGAAGCCGGCCCAAGCTTTCATATATTCCACGAACCCATCGGAGAGTCCTTCCGAATTCAACACTTCACGAGAAACTGGTGTGCGGCGCGGAATGAAAGCGGGGTCGGCTTTGTACATGTTGGGGTAATTGTGATGCAGAATCGCTGCACGCCCCAAAGCAACAATGTCGGCACCGGAAGATAAAGCAAACTCGGCATCGACAGGGTCCATCATTTTGCCGGCAACGGCAAGACGCACTTCACCTCTCGGTAGTGCCGCGAAAATATCGATGAGTTTCTGCCCCACATAACCCTCGTCGCGTGCTTCTTTTTTCACATCCCACAACGACATGTCGATGATGTCAACTTTTTTGCTCGCCACCAGCCACGAATACACCTCGCAAATTTCAGCGACCTTCATACCAAATCGCTCTGGCGACAACCGCACAGCAACAGTGAAGTCGGGCCGGCACCGCGTGTAGATGCCATCAATAATATTCATGAGCACGCGTGCTCTGTTTTCTAGAGACCCACCAAATTGATCGGTGCGCATATTGAGTTCACTCGACAAGAACTGACAGATGAGATACCCATGTGCGCCGTGTAACTCAACACCATCGAAACCTGCGTTATCGCATCGCACAGCAGCCGCAACGAAGTCTTCTATGACCTGTTCTACTTCTTCCGTGGTGAGTGCACGGGCACCTGTTTCTGGGTCGTCCGAGGCACTCACTGGTTGCGCTCCAATGAGTTTTTCAGGCGACCTGTTGCCGGCATGGTGCAGTTGCATAAAGGCCAAACTGCCCGATTTTTTAATTTCCTTGGCGAGTGTCCGCAACTCAGCAACGTGCTCTTTGCCAAAGCAACCGAGTTGGCCAGGAAAACCTTGACCCACTTTTTGGACGTGGGCGGCACATGTCATAGTGAGCCCAAAGCCACCCTCGGCACGCATGGTGAGCCATTTTTTTTCGTCGTCTGACAATGTGCCGTCGTCGTGACTTTGCTGATTTGTGAGCGGGGCAAGCATGAACCGATTTGGCATTGCCTTACCGTGGAGAAAACTCACTTCATGAAAAAGACCTGATGTCTGATTACTCTTCGACAATCTCGGCCACCTGAATTACAGCAGAAATATTGGTGTAATTGGGCAAATCTGCCATTAAATCGGCCGTAACGGGCATTCCCATTGCGTTTTCAAATGCGGAAACCGTGGGGAAAATAAAATGTACCGCGGCTTCGTACGGACCAGAAACGCCCTTATCAATTTGTGCGCTCACCGGGTTCCACCCCTTCACCGCCATTGGCACATGCACGGTGCGGTAGTAGTTGTGGTCGAAAGTTGAACCTTCGCTGGATGGGTACAAGACGCTTACTCTGATCATGGGTGAAAATGTACTACGAAAATTACCCCTACTTTTACGCCCCTTTTTGCCTCCCCCTTGCGAGGTATCCACGATCGGCGTGTTCGTTTGCAATACATTAAAAACCATGAAGAAGCGTGAACTCATCCAAGCCGTAGCCACCCATACCGATGTCGATAACAAGACAGCGGCCAAACTCGTAGAAGGCACCATTGACGTGATCCTCGCGAATGTCGCCAAGGGCGAGATCGTGAACATTTCAGGGTTCGCCAAATTTGCAAAAATCAAGCGTCCTGCTCGCATGGCGCGTAACCCAGCCACAGGTGAACAGATCAAAGTAAAGGCAAAGACCGTTGCAAAGATCACCGCACTCAAGGGCTTCAAAGACATCGCACTTGGCGTTGCTGCCGCACCAAAAGTGAACACAGTTCGCAAAGCAGCACCTGCAAAGAAAGCTCCTGCTAAAAAAGCACCAGCCAAAAAAGCACCAGCTAAGAAAGCACCAGCTAAAAAAGTTGTAAAAAAGGCTGTTAAGAAAAAATAATTTTCGTCTGTAAAGCCGCGGGCCTACGTGTAACAACGTAAGCCCGCGGCTTTTTTATTTCTCTTTTTTCTTTTCGATGTAACGCTCTGTGTGTTGAGTACCCGGTGGGTCAACTGCCCACGTTGCGCCTTCTCCCCACGTGTCGCCATAAATGAGTTCTTTCATCGGCGCACGCCGCACTGGGCCATGTTTACCTGCGGGCTTTCCCAGCGTGATGGTTGCGGAAATTGCGGTGCCTTGCGGAATCTCTAAAAGCTCGCGCAACTCTTTTTCGACAAAGCCATTAAACCCTGTGAGCACGCCGCCATAACCAAGCGCCCGAGCAGCGAGCAACAAGTTTTGACATGCCGGGTACACCGATGCACCTTCTTCTGGGTTGGGCTCACGATGGCGCACTAAGCACCCCAATACCAACACCGGAACATTGGGCATGTTCGTGACGTACTCATCCATTGTGCGTGCCATGCGTGCCTTCGGCGAATCTTCTCGCACTGCGCTACCCGCGTTGTACCCATCGTTCACGCTTTTTTGCGACCACAGCATGCGTGCACCCTGGGCAATAAGTTTTTTCACTTCCAATGACCTTGCAGAGTCGGTAAACACCATGAATCGAAAACCTTGACGGTTGGAGCCACTCGGCGCGCGCGTTGCTGCAAACATGATGTCGCGCAACGCATCTTCAGGAATGGGTTCATTGGTGTAGCGCCGAATAGAACGCGTTGTGGCGAGACCTTCTAAAAGAGAAATATTATGAAGCGACTGTTCACCGGACATCGTTACCTACTTCGTTAAAAACTCTGAATTTCATCGAGTACTTCGGCTACTCGTACCGACTGCTCTGGCGATACACACCAACCACTTTCACCCATGATGAGTTGGCTGACGTTGTTAACCATCACCTCAAAAGCGTTCACGGGTGCAAAGTGCTCTACTTCACCATTCAACACGAGAGTTGTGG
>JANRCO010000058.1:6264-22460 GCA_030726975.1 Ilumatobacteraceae bacterium
AAAGCGTTCACGGGTGCAAAGTGCTCTACTTCACCATTCAACACGAGAGTTGTGGGTTCATTCCAAGAGGAAAATGCTTCACCCTCACCCATGTGCACTTTCCCCAATGAACCGCGCACCTCAAGTTCTTGTGAGGCAGGCAAAGCAAATGAACTCGTTGCTCGCACAGCCGTAGCACCATTCACCACTGCAGCAACTTCTGTGGTGAGGTCGACGCCACTTGCACCCAATTCTCTATGCACGCCAGCAAGTGCACACACACCGGCGCCACCAGTAAGTGCTGCCCATGCATGCACTTGGTAACACCCCACATCGAGAAGTGCCCCACCGCCCATCTGTGGGTTCAACCGATAGTTGTTGGTCATGTCAGACATGAAAGTAAAACGTGACGTAATTGCTTCTACGTCACCTATTGCGCCACTGCGCACCACGTCAACCAAGCGCTGAAAACGTGGGTGCCATTGCGCCCACACCGCCTCAACCAGCATGACGGCACATTCACTAGCCGTCGCAAACATCGAGCGCACTTCTTGCGCATTTAACCCCAGTGGTTTTTCACACAACACATGTTTGCCAGCACGCAGTGATTTTTCCACCCACTCCAAATGTTGACTATTTGCCAGGCTGATATACACCGCCTGCACATGTGGGTCGGCAAGTAGCTCGTCGTAAGAGCCATAAACGTTTTCTGGTTCTAGTTGCGCTGAACGTGCCACATCGCGGCTTGCCACCCCAAACAAGGTTGCGTGTTGTGCATCGTGAACCGCAGGCGCCATTCCCTTACTTGCCACAAACCCGGCACCAAGAAAGCCCCAGCGCACTGTCATGGTTACAACTTACGCAATTGTGGCACCACTGGTAAGGCGTTATTGCGTGCCGACTCTTCAGCAGCTTGCATAATGGCCACCACGTTGCGAGACTGCACAGCATTCACTTCCATCGGCGTACCGTTGTTCAGGTACTCCACAATGGAACGGTGAAATGCCAGCGTGTCGGGTGCATTCACAGCAACTTCACGCACTGTTCCATCTTCATGATGAACGGTGAGCAGCGCTGGCAGGTCGGCAACGGCAGGTTCACCTGCTGGGTTCCAGTTCCCTACCAATGAACCTTTGGTGCCGAGCACATAGAACTTCGGTTTGCGTGCCGCTGCAAGGTCGGAGTGAACAAAAGTTGCTTGCTTGCCACTCGTAAATGTGACTGTGACATGAGCGTGGTCGGCGTTGGTGGCATGTGTCCACACACGCTTATGGTTTTGCCCACTCACATGGTCAACGTCATCAGGAATGATGTTGAGAATTTGGTCGAGGAAGTGGCTGCCCCAGTCGAAAATGGCTCCACCTGAAACTTCAGCATTGGAATGCCAGTAGTCGCATGGCCGTGAGTACCCACCCACAAAACTGTCGTAGTGGTACACCTCGCCAATTTCTCCTGAACGAATCACTTCACGCATTGCCACAAAGTCGGCGTCGTACCTTCTGTTTTGATACACCACCAGCATCAACTTCTTTGACGCAGCAATTTCCATGAGTTCATCGCACTCAGAGGCCAACAACGCCATCGGCTTTTCCAACACCACGTGAATACCACGCGACAATGCTTCCTTGGCCCAGGCATAGTGGCTATTTGGCGGTGTTGATACCACCACGAGGTCGATGAGACTCGAATCGAGCATTGCAGTGGCGTCGCTAAATGGTGCCGCGTTGGGGGCGAGCTCTAAAGCCGCTTTCACCCGGTCGGGGTTGGTGTCGCACACTGCAGTGAGCTCGAGGCCCTCAGTTCCTTGCACCGCCACATTGTGCTCGTGACCAATTGCTCCATAGGCAAGAAGCCCGACTCGAATGTTGTTTTTCACCTAGACGACATTAGCCACCCACTGGGAATTTCTTCTGCTTCAGATAGCAAAAGGACTATCTCTTGCCCATGATTTCCTTCAAAAGTACAATAGATTTTTGGCTCAATGGGTCGTGCGGGAAATATCGAGCAACGATTTTTACCACGTCACCGTATTTGCTGATTTTTAGGTGATGCAAAAGTACTTCGATGTCATCTCCATCACGTAGCGCCCGCGCCGCTCTTACCTTCATCGCCAGCAAATGTTCTGGCGGAGTCACCGACACTCGCAGAGATGGCCTGTCAAATACAGGTGTTCCCCTACCTGCTTTGCCCGACATATAACTTGATGCTTGATTGTTCAACCACGACTTCGGTAGCCCTAATTTCTTCGCTACCACCCAAGCCCCCTCTAGCACTTCCGTATCGGGAGCGAAGATGGCATCAACATCGCGCGTCGCTAAGCGTGAGTGAAAAGCAAGCACCATCGCCGCCCCACCAAATACGTGCACTTCACCGACAACCCCGCGCTTGGCGCACTCCTCGGCGAGGAACTCAAAAGCCTGATGCAATTTTTCATGGCTCAGCAGTACTCCATCCACCTGTTTACACGCCTTCTAGGTCGTGGCGATCGATCATTACCCCACGGCGCCGTAACGCAGCAGGGCAATGCACAAGTGCCTGTGCGCGCCCCGAAGCAAGCGTGCTCACCCACCATGCACTAGTAAGTGTTCGTATAGCGCTATTCACCCATTGAGGCGGCACCTCGCCATTGAGTACACACAGGTCTTCTGCGATGCCAGCAAGCATCGCATCGAAACGAACATCGCCCGTTGGTTGAGGCTCTGCAGAGACCAAGACATTGGTGAGTTGCTTGTCTTCTTGTGCACCTCGCATAAATTCAAATACATAGCGCAGCTTTTTCTTATCGTCATTTGCTGATGCTTGGGCAATGTCTAAGGCAAGGTCTGCTATGCGATACACAGCGGCATCGGGCAATACCGAAAGCGACAACTGATGACCTGTAGCTGCAAGCAATCGCTGCAGCACCGGCAATGAGGGTTCACGATTACCTGCTTCATACATGCCAATTGCCGATTGGCTTGTTTTCGCCAACTCAGCTACAGCACTTTGGCTCATGCCGGCTTGCATGCGAGCAGTCCGCAAAAGCTCTGCTGCGCTGGTTGATTTCATATACCTGATTGTATATATACGATGCAACAAAAAAGGCCAGCAAGTGGCTCCAGCCGGGAACCTCTCACTGACCTCGCCCCAAGCCTACCGACGCATTTCCCCACCAAGCATGTAGTGGCTACTCTTGAGTAACAAGCACAGGGGGAACCATGTCAGAAGCAGATCGACTCAAACACGCTTACGGAAAAATCAACAAGGAATACGGCTTCGCGCTTGCCACTTGCCCACCTGAAAAAGATGGCCCTATCTACATGGTGAACCTCATGAAGTATCACGAGGTTGCCCAGTACGACAGTTCTGACACCGAAGCTGCTCCTATTAGTGGTCGTGAAGCCGACGACAAATACAACCCCGCATCGGTGCTCAACAAAATTGGCGCCGACATGGTCTTCATTGGCGAGGTCACCGGCAACTACATGGGCAGTGAAGATTGGGATCGCATTGCGGTAGTGCGCTACGCAACTCGCAAGTCATTTATCGAAATGCAATCGCGCAAAGACTTTGGCGAAAAGCACGTGCACAAAAATGCTGGCATGCAACGCACCGTCATTGTGTGCTGTCGCCCAGAAGACACAGCAATCGACACGCGCGAACGCCCCGCTCCATCTCTCGAGCTACGCACCGTTGCCATGATCGTTCGCCAAACACCACAACGCGATGCAGCCTTTGCCGCACTTCCAGAAGCAGTGAACTTCGCTGCAGAAGGCACCATCGTCAGCGACGGCCGCATGTGGGACACCGTGCAGTTCATTCCGGTGAAATCAGCCGAGGAAGTTCCTACCATTGCCGCACTCATTGCCGATGCAGAGCCTGGCACTACCTATGTGATGGCAGTTCGCGTCACCCTCGATGCCTTCACCTCACGTTAAAACTCTCATGTTTTTAGAAATTGATCGCAGCAATATTCGCAACTACCGCATCAACATTGGCGGTGCTTCAACTACTCCCGCACCGGGCCAAGTAGTAATGCGTATTGAGCGCTTCGCGCTCACGTCGAACAACATCAGCTATGCACTGAGCGGTGACTTTCTCGACTATTGGGGCTTCTACCCAGCTGAAGAAGGCTGGGGCAGACTTCCTGCAATGGGTTACGGCGTTGTTACCGCCTCGGCCCACCCCGACATTGCAGTGGGTGGTCGCTACTTCGGCTTCTTTCCCGTTGGCGATGTTCACGTAGTTGATGCAGAACCATCGCGCGCTGGTTTTACAGACAATGCACCGCATCGCGAAAAGCACGCGATGGCTTACCGGTCTTTTGACAAAGTAGAACCAGCAAGTAATGACCCTCAGATTGTTTGGCATGAAGACGCCATTCTCATATTCCGTGGTCTCTTTCTCACGTCATATCTGGCCGACGATCTACTTGCCGACAAAAACTTTTTCGACGCAACACAGGTCATTGTCACCAGCGCTTCCAGCAAAACGTCCCTCGCCCTTGCTCACTGTTTGAAGTTACGTTCCGGCATTACTTCGGTCGGTCTCACTTCAGCAAGCAACAAAGCATTTGTTGAGTCAACAGGCCTATACGACCAAGTAGTCACGTACGACGATATTGAAACTCTGCCTGCCAATATTGCCAGCGTTGTAGTCGACATGGCTGGCAATACGCTCGTTGTTGGTCGCATTCATGAACACTTCGACACCGAGTTGAAGTACTCCATGAGCATTGGCGCAACACACTGGGACAAGTCGGCATCATCAACCAACATTCTCGGGCCAAAGCCTCAGTTTTTCTTTGCCCCTGGGCAGCTAGTGAAACGTGGCAAAGAATGGGGCCGTGAGGTCATTAACGAACGCCTCGACTCGGCACTCGACATTTTCATCAACGATGCCCGCGTATATAGCAGTATTGATTACGCACAAGGCCCCACAGAAGTTGAGCGTATTTACAACGCACTCTTGAACGGCACCGTGCCTCCACAAGCAGGCAACATTTTAAGTATGTAGAAATTTGTTACACCGGCAAGGTGTAACTGTTCTCCAACTCATCTTGCAACACCGTTGCTTGGGTTTCCGTGGTGTCAACCACAATCTCCTCATCCAAAACACGTGTGCGGTAACTCCAGCCCTCTGGCATCTTCAACCGCGCACCAATGTCTTTCAGATTGTCAGCATTTAATGTTGGGTCTACGCCTACGCAATACGCTTGCATCATGTATGCGACACCTTCTGGGCTCACAAGTTCATGCACTTGCGAACCTTTATTAAAGAAAAAGATCGCTCCGCGATTCACATGGCGCTCTGCGTAAAATTTCGGTGATGGGTCTTTCCCTAATTCCACTGTTGCAATGCGGCGCATCGTGAGCCCGTTGAAATCGCGCATCACCGGCTCCACCAGTGCAACCTTCGAGCCAAACGCATCGATGCACCAGTAACGCGGGCCATTCAACTTCACGAATACTGCGCCCATCTCTTTTGCAATATCGTCAGCATTCAAGGTATCCCACAGATCTTGCGGACAATCGTTGATGAGCTGTTTTACATACACCTCTGCAATGAATCCTTCTTCACGAAGGAAAACGGCAAGAACTTCTCCGTAGCGCACTCCACGCATATTGTCGTGCACTCGTTCTGGCTTTGCTACTTGCGACATGTGACCTCCACGTGGAACTTGTAAACAGTGTAGTCAAGGTGCTTCGTCGTCAGTTCCTTGGCACCTCAGCACGCGATTCGCACACAATAGGAACATGCATGGGCAAGAAATAAAAGTTATACCAAGAGTTATACCGTTGTGTTACCCTCAAAATATGGCTCAAACAATTGGCCCAAAAGGGCAGGTAGTCGTTCCTAAGAAAATCCGTGATGCACTCGGCCTCAAACCCGGGGACGCCGTTGTTGTCCATCAACGCGGGAATCAAGTCATTATCGAATCGGCAGCATCACAAAAGATACTCAAAGGAATCTTCGCTGGCCTCGACCTCCTCAATGATCTCGAAGAAGAGAAACGATTCGAGCGCTTGCGATGATTTGTCTCGACTCTTGGGCCGTCATTGCCTGGGTACTCGGGCAAGAACCAGCTGCAACGCAAGTTCAAAAAGTTATTGCACAGCGGCCACTCATCTCTACGGTAAATATTGCCGAAGTTTTTTACATCGTTAAAAGGAGAACCGATGAAGACACGGCACTGCAATTCATCACCGATTTACGCAGTCAATTGACCTTCGTTGTGGCCGACGAAGACCTTGCGGTTCGCGCTGGACTCATTAAATCAAACAACGCCCTGGCCCTCGCCGATGCATTTGCCATTGCGACTGCATCAACCAACAATGCAACCCTTTTGACTGGCGACCCTGAAATATTGAAATCAAAAGGTAAGTGGAAAGTGCGCGATATTCGCTAGATCCACATCGCTGGATTTTGACCCTTTCAAAAACCACTATTATCTCCTTCAAGCATCACTTCAGGGGGAAACATGTCATCAGAACTTCGCGGTCTAGCAGGTAAACGAGTACTCATCACCGGAGGAGGAAAAGGCCAAGGAGCAAACCATGCTCGCGCCTTTGCTGCTGCAGGTTGCGATGTGGCAGTACTCGATATCGACCACGACATCAGCAACGTCTATCCGCTCTCCACGGCAGCAATGATCGCCGAGACAGTAAAAGAAATTGAATCATGTGGTCGTCAAGCAGTGGGAGTAGTCGCCGATCTACGCGATGAGCTCCAGGTAAAAAATGCCATCGACGAAGTCATTGGTCGCCTTGGTCAAATTGACATCGTGGTGAACAACGCTGGCATTGCCGCTCTCGACACCATCCACGACATGCGTTCCGACGTAATGAACGCAGTCATTGACACCAACTTGAAAGGCGCTATGCACGTCGCCAAATACACAGTTGGCCCCATGATCGGCCGCTACCTCAATGGCGAAGAGTCGGGAAAAATCATCAATATTGCATCTGCTGTTGTCGGCTCAGGTCATGCCATGTTGTCGCATTACGTTGCAGCGAAACACGGCGTTGTTGGCCTCACATCTGCGTGGGCAATGGAGCTCAGCGAATTCAACATCAACGTCAATGCCGTGTGCCCAGGAACCATCGAGCCAGGTGCTGGCAGAGGATCAGGAATGGTGCAAGGACTCTCGGGCGCAATGGACATGCCCCCAATGGAGGCATACGAAACATTTTCTGCTCAAGGAAACATGCCCGGCAACAAATGGCGTTGCACATCTCAAGACATCACCGACATGGTTCTCTTTCTCGCTTCCGACAATGCACGCGTCATCACTGGCGCAATCATTCCGGTTGACGGCGGTCAAATGGCTAAGTAGGTCTCTTGAAAATTGATCGTCTGGGAGGCCTGCACGAAACGCGCATACACGTACAAGTGTCAATGTATGTTGCAAACTAAAAGTGATAACGTTTCAAAGTGAACAAGATGAAGCGCTTTGTAGCACCAGTAGTTGTTCTGTCAGTATCGTGCGCCGTTTTTGTGATGAGCTTTGCTCGTTTATAACTGAGTCGAACTACTCGTCTTTCAAATTGTCAATGCCATTGCCGATGGCCATGAAGGTTGGGGCCCAGAGACCGATAAAGATTCCGAACCGCTCGCCTGATGCACCTGCTTCGCCTGATTCTGTTCCACCTTGGGTGAACCAAATCACAATGCTTGCAATGACTGACAAAAACCCGAGAGCGTACGAGAGATTGGCGCTGTAACCAAATGACTTCAATTTCCTTAACATCAAGAACTCCTTAAATAAGTCTGACAGAAATTGCCGAACCACCGAAACGTAGTACGAATACGTTCCCAAGATTGGCTCAAGCTCATAGTTACCGTTATTTAAAGCAAAAATAACTACTTAATTGCAGCTATACCCGTGCAAATCGGTCGGCTTCATCACCAAAGCGCTGGCAGATTTCACTCGTCACTGACGGACGCGTTCGCGCAATAGCAGCATCGAGGTCATCTGCGGAAATATACGAAGGCTCTGCACCTTCACGAATACGATCAAAGGCTGCTGCTGCTGCTCGTTGGGCTGCTAATTCCACATCACCTGGCGTATAGCCATCGGTGTTCACTGCAAGTTTTTCAATATCAGCACCTTGATGATCGAGCGATGACAACGATGCAGTCCACAACGCACGTCGAGCAACAAGGTCTGGCGGTCCAATAGGAATGACCAAGTCAAATCTGCCCGGGCGTAACACGGCAGAGTCGATGTCGCCAACAAAATTTGTTGCACAAACTAATAGATGACCTGGAGCCGAACGAAAAAGTGGAATCATTTTTAAAAGTTCGTTCACAACACCTTTTGTAGAAGGATTCTTTTCTCTTGCGGAGGCGATCTCGTCAAATTCGTCAATAAAAACGACTGCATGGTCTAGCTGCAAAAGATCATTCATCGCGGAGCGAAGTTCCGCAGACATTGAATCATTTCCACTCTCCAATTTGGACGGTAACAATTCAATAAAGGGCCAGCCCAGCCGCCCTGCAATTGCTTTCGCGAAAGTAGTTTTGCCAGTACCTGGAGGGCCAAAAAGCAGCACTGTCGCGGGAGCCTTCACTCCTACTTTTTCTGCAGTGATCGGGTCTGCTAACGGCGCTACCACACGTCCGGCAATAATTTTCTTTTCTTCATTCATGCCCGCGACACGATCCCACAACGAGGAAGAGAGAATTTCCCCACCATATTGGTCGACAATACGCATTGCGGTGGGCGCAATTGGCTCTAGTTTCTCATACAGCACCAAATCGTGTATGGCAGTAAAGCCACGATTCACAAGTGCGGTTTCACCTGCTTGGGAACTCGACAGCAATGCAGAAATTTTCCTCACACCTTGATGCATCAAATTTTCTTCAAGCCGTTGAAGCATCGCAGAGCCCAACCCCTGATGGCGCCAAGCTTTGTCAATAGTTACCACATTGATCCAGGCATCATCGGCAACTGTACGGGCCTGTACGACCCCGACAATTTGATCACCCTGCAAGGCAACCACACCTGGTGCACCCGAAGACACATCATTCACGAACTGCGCAATGTCGGCTGGCTTGGTATCGGCAAGTGATCTACATTCCTCCAGCAAACGCACAGCAGGACCAATGTCTGACAAAAGGAGGTCACGAATAACTACACTCACATCTTTAGTCTTACCACTAAAAGCAACACCTTTTGGCGATCTCTTTGCACTTCTCGTTGGGTTAAAGTTCAGGGGTGAATATCGTCTCGCTTTTGCCCTCAACGACAGAGATCATTTTTGATCTAGGCCTGGAAGACCAACTCAAAGGCGTCACGATTGAGTGCAATTGGCCCGCAGAGGCGCGAGCAGGCCGCGAAATTGTGGTTGACACTTTCACAAAGCCTGGCATGACGCCCGGTGAGATTGACGCAATTGTCAAAGAACGCATGGCTGCAGGACTCGATCTGTACAACCTTGACGATGACGCACTCGCCCGCTGCGCCCCCGATCTCATTCTTAGCCAAGATCTCTGTCGTGTTTGTGCAGTGGCCAGCGGAGACGTTGATGCAGCAATTGCCCGACTCCGTTGTGACGCAACACTTCTTCACATTGACCCACAAAACTTGCTTGAGGTCATCGAGTCAATTAACACCATTGCGCAAGCCGCAGGCGTTTCTCATCGCGGGCTTGCTCTTACTCAAGCACTTCATGAACGGCTCCTCGCCGTGGCAGAAAACATCAAGGGAAAGACTCGCCCAGCAGTGTTTGTCCTTGAATGGATTGACCCACCGTTTGGAGCCGGGCATTGGGTCCCCGACATCATTGCTGCAGCAGGAGGCGAACCCGTACTTAGCCGTCCAGGCCAACGTTCGGTGCAGACCACTTGGCAAGAAATTACTGCTGCTGCCCCCGATGTGGTCATTGTTGCACCGTGCGGATTCAACCTTGACGGTGCAGCAGAGCAGGCGCATTCCATTGCGCACCTTCTTCCCTCTTCGGCATCTGTTTGGGCAATTGACGCAGACTCTGTCATGGTGCGCCCCGGGCCGCGCCTTGTTGACGGTGTTGAGGCAATTGCTGCAATGCTCCACAACAACACAACAGACAGTGATGTATTACGTAAAATCCGTTGATTGTTTTTCACTACGGTTGTAGCGCCACCACATGAGTGACCCAACAACGATGGGAGAAAACCAAGTGAGTGAGCGATAGAGAATCGTTGTTCCTGTTGCGTCAAGAGTGCTCACACCTGCCCTTTCGAGCAATGCAATCAACCCCAATTCAGCGAGTCCAGTGCCACCAGGTATAGGCGACAGTGCAATTACCACTCGCACGAGTGAAAATGCCACGAGTGCTTCCCACAGAGAAAGACCCTGCACTTCAAAGACCACTGCAGAGGTCCACAGACAAGCAAACCCCGCCGCCAAAGTTCCTACAGAGGCCGCAAAGATGATCGCCCATCTTTTACGCAATAACTCAATGAGTCCCACCTGCATCTCTGCAGAAAACGCAAGTGGCTGCGTACGTTCCACAATCGCTCGAGTACGAATAAACCGCAGTGAAATTTTGCGCAGTAAAAATGTTCTCAACCATGCGGAGAATCTTCCGACGAGTAAAAAGAGCTTTGCGGATCGCAATGCCATCCACCAGAAAACAAGTGAGAACGCAATAATTGGCACCCCAACTAGTACGGCCAAAGCCTGCGGAGACGTTGCCGTTCCTCTGATGACGGGAATGGTGAGAAGTGCAACAGGCAAACCCCACGTGGAAAAGGACGGCACAACTGCAGTTGCAATGATGGATGACGCAATGGAGATATGCGCTATTCCCCACCGAGTGAACATATGAATGCGCATTCCGGTGCCCACCAAGCCGCCACCTAATACGATTCCATAGCCCGCCGCAAGTGCCGACTGATCGGTCATTACCGCTTGTCGCAGTGTGACCCCGGGTGAGCATGCGGCAAGAAATGCACCTCTTGCAATGATCATGACCATTGCGGCTCCCAAGAGAGGAAGCAATGAAATGCGCGGTAACGCAAATAGCCGATCCCAGATGTCAACAAGTACGGTGCGCTGCACAGAAGCAAGCGAACCAATGATGGCAAGAATGAGTACAGGTCCGAATACTTTGCGCATCGGTGTGAAACCTAACTGCCATACGCCTAAAGCGTTTGTGAAATGCGTTGAGAATGCTTTGCGTTATTTCTTCGACAATGTGCTGCACAGTTCGTCAAAAGCATCACTAAAGGGTGAAGATTTTCTCCACACAAGGCCAATTGTTCGACTCGGAGATTGGCCTGCAAATTTCCGTGTCACGATTCCTCGCCCAGGGCCAGCTTCTACTTTCTCTGCACACTCCGGGAGCAGCGTGACGCCCAAACCAGCCGCCACCATCTGTGCGAGCGTGGCCATACTCGTTGCTTGAATCTCACTAGGTTCGCTAAATGCCAGTTGACATACGTTTGACACCTGGTCGCGCAAACAATGCCCGTCTTCCAAGAGAATCACTCGCTCATTTCGCAGCACTTCTAACTTCACGGGTGTTTTACCCTTTGCTAGTGAGTGATTTTCCGGCATCGCCAATAAGAAATTATCAATCCGTATAGGTGCGGTGACAAATTCGTCTGTCCCAATTGGCAATGCCAAAAGTCCGAAGTCAATATCTCCGTATCGCAATGATTCAAGAAGATGTGTTGTTTGCAATTCTCGAATGTGCAGTTCTGCGTCACTATGTGCAGCGGTGAATGCACGAACAACATCGGGCAATACATATGGCGCCAAAGTAGGTATGACGCCAAGAGCAATGTGACCACGCAATTGTTTTCCATCGTGCTTCGTGGTTTCAATGAGGTCGTGCATATCTCGCATCACTACACGGGCTCTCTCCACCACTTCCACACCATGCGCTGTCAACATCGCTCCACGTGCCGAACGTTCGAGCAGCATGACGCCAAGCTTTCGCTCAAGTTCTTTGATCTGTGCACTTAAAGCCGGCTGCGAGACAAATTCCTCTTCTGCAGCAGCGCCAAATGAACCAGTGTCGGCAATTGCCACGAGATATTTCAATTGCTGAAAGGTAGGCCATGACATAAGTATTTATTATGGCATACAAAATAACCATCTATTTGCTTTATGGCTTATTTCCCCCGAGACTGTCTTCATGACAAACAGCGACACCAGCAAATGCCCATTTCACGCCGGAGCCAATACCGCAGCAGGAACAGGAACCACTAACTCCAGTTGGTGGCCGAACCAGTTGAACGTCAAGGTGCTCCACAACAACCCAGCAGCGGGCGTCCCAATGGACCCCGACTTCGACTACGCAGAAGCATTCTCATCGCTCGACCTCGATGCGGTCATTGCCGACCTCACCTCTCTCATGACCAACTCACAAGAGTGGTTGCCAGCCAGATGCGGAAAGAAATAGGGGAACATCCCTGCTGGAGGGCTTTCCCAGCCTCACGGGGCATTTGTGGGGAGCCGTTTAAGCAAGGCTTCCTCCATCGGACCCCTCAGACGCGCGACGTAAGTGTTTGTCAGATGATCCCGATCCCGGTATGTCACGACGTTGTCGATCACCCCAAAACACAATTGATCGTCACAGAGATAATCATTGAAATCAACAAGGCTCATACCGTTAATTCCAGCCGAGGCAGAAACGCCAGGACTCACAGGTTTCAGGAGTTCGGACCGCGGATATGCACACTGCAAGGGGTCTGTTCTGTTTTCATCAAGACAAACAGGCATCGCATACGGAAACCATGGATTATCACGAATCGCCAAAATTGGGATATCCATATCACTCAAGATCTTCCAGCGTTCTACGTACTCTGCCGGCACTCTTTCGTCACGTTTAGAAGCAACAGTTGACGTCAGCACTACTAAATCCGGCTTGTTCTTAAGTAAATACTTCTCTGTGTTCGCTACCCAATTGCCGCAGGGTGAATCAACGATCAATCCGTACCGGCATGTCACCTTGACAATCACTTGTAAATTCCATTGATGCTTTTCTGCCGCGGCAATGACAGCAGGCGACCAATGAAGCGAATGTGACCCTCCTACGAGAGCGATGGTTGGACCAGTGGGATCTCCGTAGGAGCACACCTCAACTCGACTTGAGGATTGAACTTTCTTGAAGCAGCCATCCTTGGACGGACGGACGCGATCGTCACGAGCATCAAGGGGATCAGGCGTCAGAGGACGCATCGGGTCGAACAATACAGATTTCGATGCAGTCAAAACCGACTCCACTGGTGGCTTGCCATTTGATGATGAATCATCTGCAATGTCTGATGCACCCCGCGAAGCGTTTGCTTGAAGAAGCATCGTTGTCGACAAAATCGCAACAACAATTGCAACAACACCGAAAACTTCACTCTTGATTGGTCCCGACTGCCTATTGCGACGACGATTCAAGAACGGTGACTCCACCAACCGATACGTGACCATTGATAACAGCAATGCCCCCAAGATGACGGCAAAACCGCCAAGCACCGATGCTTCTTCAGCGTTGAAGTGAAGCTTTCCAAATGTCAATAATGGCCAATGCCATAAAAAGAACCCGTAGGAATATTCGCCAAGTCGTACAAGTGGCGCAGAACCTAAGACTCGAATAGGAAAGGAAAGATGCGATGTCTGGCCACCTAGCAGCACAAGTACTGCACCCATCACAGGAACAAGCGCGATGTAGCCGGGGTAGGAGATATCTGGAATAAATATGGCGTTCAAGAAAACCACCGCAATCCCCACCCAGGACATCACTGCCGCGACTTGTCGATTGAACACCACCTTTGCCATACAGATTGCGACTAGTCCCCCAAGCCCAAACTCCCAAATGCGTGCGAATGAATTGAAGTACATCGGTGTGGGATCACGCGTCGTTGCAATCATCGAGTACATGAACGAAACGGCACTGACCAGTACTAGGGATACTGCAATAAAATTACGAAGAGAACGTTGGAATACGCGCGCCAAAAACACCATCACTACGACAAAAAATGGAATGACAAAATAGAACTGACCCTGTATTGACATTGCCCAAAAATGTCGGACGGGACTAGCGCTCGCATCTTGATCGAGGTAGTCCACAGAAGTTGCAGCAAAATGAAAGTTTGCAAAGTAGCCAACAGCTGCGCGTATCCCTCGGAACATGTCCTCCCAATAAATACGCGAGACAAAAATCCAAACACCAACGACGGTGAGTGCAATGATCACATATGCAAGAGGAACAATGCGACGAGCCATTCGAGTGAAGTAGGCACCTAACTCCACAGCGCCATTCGACGTCGCCTCCCGCGTCAGTGAACCGATGATTAAAAACCCGGAGACAACAAAAAAGACGTCGACACCGCCAGACACGCGATTAAACCAAATGTGATACACGGCAATCAAGAGCGATGCCGACGCGCGCAAACCTTGTATCTCGTTTCGAAATCTCTGTTTCTCAACTTCGTTTGTCACCTGTAAATCTTATTCCAAGACATGGGCCGCAAAAGTGAATGAGATAAGAATCCTAATGAAGACCTTGAAGCCGCCACGCAAGCAGTAGTGATGGTTCTCGCTTTGGAAAGCCATCAACTCGCTTCCACTTGAATCTTTTCCGAAAGATAATGACTCAACACAACGCGGAACGAGAAAAGGTAAACACCCATACATTCCGGAACAAAGCCAATTGCCATTTCACCCCGTCTAGAACACAAGTCAGTTGCGCCACTTGACTCACTCACCTAGCCGCCAAAGGGAACCCAGCGCTTCAAGGGGCATTAAGATGATAAACGTCATCCAGGTACTCAAAGGAGCCTTGATATGAAGTTCACTCGTTTAAGCGCATTCACACTTGGCGTTGTCATCACCGCAGCATCAATTGGTGCGGTGTCATTTGTTAACGCTGCTGGTAACAAACAATTGAAAGCCTGTGCAAACAAGAAAACAGGCGTCATGCGTTACATCTCAAAAGGGTCATGCAAAAAGAAGACAGAAAGAACACTGCGGTGGAATCAAATGGGGCCACAAGGGTTACCAGGAACCGCAGGCACCAATGGCGCTGCTGGAGCAAAAGGTGACACTGGTGCTACGGGTGCTGCAGGCACGAATGGCACGAATGGCACGAATGGCACTTTGGCTATCACGCAGCAATCAGTGTGTGATGGCAGTGATACTGATGCGATTGCGAACGAGGTGTGCAAGATTGGTATGACTGGTCCTGGGGGTGGACTGATTTTCTTTGTTGATTACAACGATGAGTACGCTACATACGATTATCTAGAAGCTGCTCCTGCTGACGCCGCGTTTTCTGCTGGTGCATCCACAGGGGTGTGGGCAACAACTACAACGCAATGTGGTTCTGCTCGCAACACTTCTTGTCAAACGGCCACTATCTACACAGAAACACTTGTCGCGCTGACAGCGCTAAAGGGTTCACATCGAGGGTTATTTGGTGGCAAGGCTGCTACTGCCGCAATTGTTGCACGACATGACGCAGGGTCTGAGGCAAAGAATATCTATGCAGCTGGTGTTGCCGATGATTACGCAGTGAACGGAAAGACTGATTGGTGGTTGCCATCAAAGGATGAACTCCTAAAGATGCAAGAGAATCTCAACAATAAGGGTGTTGGTGGTTTTACCGTTTACGGCTATTGGAGTTCTTCTGAGACCGAAGCGAACTCGGCTATACGCCAGAGTTTTTTTTCCGGGATTCAGAACGAAAGTGCCAAGACCGAAGTCTTCTCCGTGCGTCCAGTGCGGGCTTTTTAACTGAGTTCTTGTCTACGGTCTCGCCAACTCCCTAACAGCGATATACAACAGCATCGTTAATGTCCATCATGCACCACCAAGTGCTATCACTGCCTGGAATTTGTATATCAGTCCTGGTTATTTCGGTCGCGGTTAGCCCCGTAGACCCTTCCGAGCGATAAATCCTGTACCTCCCCTACGCGTGCGCAAAAACGGTCAAACTTAAAATGTGATACAAAAGCCTGGTTGGGATAATTGGTGTTTGTCGGGCTTCTCATGTATTGGGGTTTGCTAATTTCTCTAGCCGCAACATGGGGAGATGTTGATGAGTGACGAAAGGGCCGGCCTTGTCCTGCCCCGCCCCTGCCCCGTGAAATCTCGTAAACAGCCGCATATAGCCTTTAATCACCGAACATTTGCTTTATCCGCAAACACTTGTAAACATTGAAAAAACCCTTATTTTATTGGGGTTTTAGCAGCGCTCCCGGCATGAATCGAACATGCGACCTGCGGTTTAGGAAACCCACTAAGTGCGTTC
>JANRCO010000059.1 GCA_030726975.1 Ilumatobacteraceae bacterium
CCCCACGCCCACCCACTGAGTTTTGTGCAAGTGCTCTTTGTCGACCTTGGTGGCAAGAAGCAATGTGCTCACTGGGTACAGCGACGAAATGACTGCAACAACCGACAGCAGTCCTTCACGCGCAGCAAACAAGTACGAACCATTTGCTAACGAATCGAGCAGACCACTCAACAATGCAAATTTCAATGCGGGACCGCGCAATACCATCGGCTTTTTTGTACTGAGCACCACTACCAAAATGAGCGGCACGCTCACCGAACGCAATGCGAAGAGTGGCCACAACCCAGCATCGGGCGATGTGTAGTCGAGTGCAATAAAAATAACGGCAAAACACAAACCACCCGTGACCGCCATGGCCACAATTGAGAGCGGTGTTTTCACATTGTGAATGCCAAACGCGTCGGTTACTAACGCAACTGCAAGCACTGCAACTGCCATTCCAAAATAAGCAACCACTCCGGGGCGTTCACCACTTGCCAAACCCCAAGCAACAGGAACAATGGTGCCCACCAGCGCAGTGATCGGCGCAACCACGGTCATTGAACCCGATGACATTGCTTTATAGAAAGCGAGCAGGCCCATCGAGCCCGCAATGCCAGCTATTGCGCTAATTACTAAGTCGTGCGTGCTTGCAAGGGGGTCGCCCAAAATAACAACAAGGCAAATGATGATGGCAAAGCTCAAGCTCTGCCCCACCAGGGTCACACTGGCCGACGAAGCGGTACGTGAAGCGCGTCCTCCTGAGTAGTCGGCGACGCCATAAACCACAGCAGTGAAGAGTGCGAGGATGACAGCCACAGTGAACGAGGCTACGGTACATAGCCATGGAACATGTGAGATTTGGCAAAACAGGAATGCAAGTATCGAAATTGTGCCTCGGCACAATGACATTCGGATATCAGTGCAATGAGGAACAATCAGTTTCCATCTTGAATGCAGCCAAAGACCACGGCTTCACCTTCATCGATACCGCCGACGTCTACCCCATTGGCGACATGACCAGCGGTTACGGCGCCACCGAAGAGATTCTGGGTCGCTGGCTCACCGGCCAACGCGACAACTTCATTTTGGCCACCAAGTGCTACGCCCCCACCGGGCCCAACAAATGGGATCAAGGCAACTCGCGCAAGAACATCATTCGCGCCGCAGAAGAGTCACTCCGTCGCTTAAAGACCGACTACATCGACCTCTACCAATTGCACTTTTACGACGACCGCGTGAGCCACGATGAATCACTCAGCGCGTTAGACGACCTCGTACGTTCAGGCAAAGTGCGTTACATCGGCTGCTCGAACTATTTGGCATACCAACTTGCCACCGCCCTTGGCCGCAGCGATGTGAACAAGTGGGAACGCTTTGCCAGCGTGCAGCCGCGCTACAACATGTTGTTCCGCGAAAATGAGCGTGAGCTTCTTCCACTCTGCGCCGAACAAGGTCTCGCAGTCATTCCGTACAACCCACTTGCTGGCGGCTTCCTCACAGGCAAACACCAAAAGGGCGCCCCCACAGCCGACACTCGCTTCACCATTGGCGGCGGCACTGCTGAGCGTTACCAAGAGCGCTACTGGCAAGACCAGATGTTTGCCACCCTTGAAGCCCTACGTGGCATTGCAGCCGAAGCCGATATGACCGTTGCTCAGCTTGCCATTGCTTGGCAGTTCACTCGCCCCACCATTACTTCACCAATTATTGGAGCAAGTAAGCCAGAGCAGCTTGTTGATGCAGTCAATGCGGTTCGTACGCCACTGAGCGCCGAACTCACACAGCGTCTCGATGTCTTGACTCACGAATATCGCTACGGCGACAGCGCACGCTAATACACACAACGAGTGGGCACGACGGGACTCGAACCCGGGACCTCTACCATGTCAAGGTAGCGCTCTAACCAACTGAGCTACGCGCCCTAAGGCATTGAAATTGTATCGTCACTGCGCCCTCGGGCAACTTTCCTAGTCTTTTTCAGACGGCGGAGCCCAGAAATCCACGGTGGAAAAGACCCCATCGGCTTTTTCCAATAGGGCCGTTGCCCCTTTACGCGTATCGCACCACGAGAGCAGCGTCATGCCGTGGCGTTCAAAGAGGCCCAATACGTCGGGAATCACATCGCCATGGCTGCACAGAACTGTTCCTTCATCAACGGCGTTGATCAGTTCAGCAACAATGTCTCTACTTGTATTTTCCGCAAGACGAACATCTACCTCAACAACGAGACCCCGCGCTTCAGCAAGTGGCTGCAAAGTTTGTTGGCAACGCATGAACGGACTCGAGATGAGTCGAGTGACTTCAACGTTCTCGAATTTCTGTACGAGCAACCGTGCTTGTTCCCAGCCCGACTCAACGAGTGGGCGCTGCGTGTCGTCGTCATCCCAGTTTTTTCTACTGCCAGCTTTTGAGTGGCGTACTAAATAAATGGTCATGCCACCATTCCACTACAAAAGTCGAATGGTTACTTCATTTGCGAGCAAGCGTCCTTCTTTGGTGAGTACGAGGTTTTCACCCACCACATTTACTAAACCCGTTAATTCATCGGGGATTTCATGCGGTAGATCGGATAATGCGACTCCTTCGCGGCGGCGAATGGCAAGTTGCACACGTTCTTCTTTCATTTGTACTTCAGAGAGCGTTTCACTGGCATTTTCTACCGATTTACCTTCACGTACCAGTTCGATATAGCGCTCTGGTGTGCGTACGTTCCACCAACGGCGACCATTTTCATGTGAATGCGCAGCGCAACCAAAACCGCGGTAATTACTTTGTGCCCAATACAAACGGTTGTGTGCGCTTTCGTGGCTGGCCATTGCCCAGTTGGAAATTTCATAGTTGTGCAAACCAGCACGTTCCAACATCTCATCGACAATGGGGTACTTATCGGCCTGGTCGTCATCGTCTGGGTGCCGTGCAGCATCGTCGGCAAGTGGAGTACCCGGCTCGACGGTGAGCCCGTATGCAGATATGTGTGGCGGCTTTAAGGCAAGTGCAGTTTCTACTGTGTGCACCCAGTCATCTAACGACTCACCATGAGCGCCGTAAATGAGATCCATGTTGAATGAAGTAAAGCCCACTGCACGAATTGCTTCCACTGCTCGCACCACATTTTCTGGTTGGTGCTCACGGCCGAGTGACTGCAACACATGGGGCACCATCGATTGCACACCGAGGCTGATGCGGTTGACACCGGCTTCTTTGTACACAGTGAGCAATTGCTCGGTCACGTTGTCGGGGTTGCACTCAACGGTGACTTCAGCGTTGTTGTTAATGCGAAGAGTTTGAATGACCTTTGCCAATAATTCTGGTGGCACAAGTGACGGCGTGCCTCCCCCAACGAAAATGGTGTCGAGAAGTGGAAGCCCTTCGGCGTTTGCCACTTCTACTTCGCGTAGCAAAGCTTCCATATAGGCGTCGCGCAAGTCACCTTTGTTGTCCCAGGTGGCAAAGGCACAGTAGTCACAGCGTTTTGAGCAAAACGGAATGTGAATGTACGCGCCAAACATGAGAGCAGATGTCAACTATTGATTCGGCGGTACGAAGATGAGGCCAAGTTCGGCTAAGTGGTCGCCCACTTCTTCAACGCTCACGTCGAGGATGACCGAAATTGCTCGTGTGTCGTGAGCGCGCACGGTTATGACCTTGCCGTTGAAGTCTTGACGCTGTACTTGGATCATGCGCAAGAGGCGTTCGAGCATTTGAAACTTTGGCTCGGGAAAGGTGGACAACTTGGCCACGTCGATACGGATTTTTGTTGGCCCAGAAGCTTCGGGTTGTTGACCTTCCACGCGCATTGCGTCGCGAGGCAGCAGTTGATCGATTGACACTCCGTAGAAACGCGCTAGGCGCTCCATGCGCGGCACCGACAACGCACGCTCGCCGCGCTCGTATGCACCAAGCACCGACGCTTTGAACTCATTGTTCGAGGTTGCTTCTACTTCTTGTAACGACATCTTTTTTTGCTTACGAATATTGCGCAAACGTTCGCCGACGAGGGTGTTGTACGGGCTCTCGTCGGTATTGAATTCTTCGTCGTCTGACTTTGTCACGTCTCTATTGTCGTTCGTGCAGAGCTACTAAACGTGCACCTGCCACCAAGGCGGCAGTTTCTGCCCGCATCACCACGGGACCAATGGAGACTTTTGCAATGGTTTCTGGCACTTCTAGCCGGTCAAACCCGCCTTCGGGGCCAACAACGATGTATTGGTGTTCTGTGCTCAATGGGCCACCCTCAGGGTCGGCTACGGCAACCCCTGTTCGACCCAGTACTTCAGCGAGGTCGACGCCCACATTTACTTGGGGCACAAAAACACGGCGGCTTTGCATGCAAGCTTCATGCACGATGGTGTGAATACGGTCGTGCAAGCGGTCGCGGGTCCCTGCAATAGCACGCTTAGTAGGAAGCAGAACGTCGATTATGTCGATTCCTACTTCAACAAGTTGACGTACCGTATTTTCAGGCTTTTCTGCCTTCACTGGCACGAACGCAATACCAATAGAAGAACTCTTGGGGTTCTCCACCGCAACATCGCCAGAGATCTCTATGGCATCGCGACCCACCACGCGACATTCTCTCCAACGCCCCGCGCCGTCGGTAGCGGTCACGCTTTGGCCGTCGCGCAAGCGCAACACTCGAAAGAGATGGTGTGCGTCGGTATCGGAGAGAGAAATAGTGGTGATGTTGTCGAGAACAAGGTGCGCAGCAGAATTGCGCAGCAGTGGGTTCACGAAAATGCCGATTTCAACTTCGACTTCAGACCTTTTTCTTGATCTTTCACTGTTTCTCCACGCAGTGCTGCAAATTTGCGCAACAGTGCATCCTCTTCATCGGTCAACTTGGTGGGTATTTCAATTTGCACAATGATGCGCAGGTCGCCACGACGTTTGCCACCCGAGTTCAGATGCGTTACTCCGCGCCCACGCAACACAAACTCTTGACCATGTTGTGTGCCGTGGGGAATGGTGACTTCTTCTGTGCCATCGAGTGTTTCAATGTTGACTGTTGTGCCCAAAGTTGCTGTAGCAATACCTAAATTTTGCACCGCAATGAGGTCGTACTCGTCGCGTTGCAAGGTTGCGTGTGCAGCAACACGAATGTGTACGTAAAGATCGCCAGCAGCACCACCACGTGGGCCAACTGCACCGCGGCCATTGAGGCGCAGTGTTGCACCGGTGTCGACGCCACCCGGAACATCAATTTGATACGTAGCGTTTTCTACAATGCGACCATCACCCTTGCATGAAGTGCACGGCGTAGACACCACTTGGCCAATGCCACTACAACGTTGGCAAGGTGAAGCCGACACCATTTGACCGAGCAAACTCTGACGCACGCGACGCACTTGGCCAGCACCATCGCAATCGGAACAGGTAATAGGCTTTGTGCCCGACCCCGCACCCGAACCCGAGCAGTCGTCACAGCGCAAAGCAGTGCGCAAAGTAACGGGAATGGTTCCGCCGAACACTGCTTGTTCAAAGGTGAGATCGGCAATGACTTCAAGGTCTTGCCCACGTGGTGGGCCGGCACTTTGCCCGCGTCCACCAAAGCCATTTCCACCGCCACCAAAGGGTGAATTGCCGCCGAAGAATGCTTCGAAAATATCGCCAAGGCCACCACCACTAAAGGGGTCGCCACCGCCACCTGCGCCACCGAGGCCAGCTTCACCAAAGCGGTCGTACTGCGCGCGTTGTTGTGGGTCAGAGAGCACCTCATAAGCGCGACTGAGCTCTTTGAACTTGTTTTCTGCAGTTGCATCGTCGGGGTTGGCATCGGGATGCAATTCACGAGCACGCTTGCGATACGCCTTTTTGAGTTCCTCGGCCGATGCGCCACGGCCTACTTCGAGGATGTCGTAAAAATCACTAGCCATTGCTTACTGCTCCATAATTTCCATCTGCAAGTCGACGACCCAATTGTGTACTTACTGCCTCAACTGTTGCCAATGCTTGCGGGTAATTCATTCGCGTGGGGCCAAGTACCCCAACGGTTCCTAGTTTTTCACCATCGGCCATAACTGGTGCAACAACAACCGAGCATGCCGCCAATGGCTCTACTCCGTGTTCGCTACCAATAGCTACCGACAAACCTCGATCGAGCACATCGCGCACAAGCGACACCACAACGTATTGCTGTTCCAGTGTTTGCAATACCGAGCGCACTACGTCGACCGCATCGAAAGCCTGAGCCATTGCCGCTGCGCCACCCACAATGACGTTGGCATCGCTTTGGTGAGGAACGAGAAGTGAAAGCGCAAAAGAGCACAGTGCATCGACTTTGGCATCGCCACTTAGCGCAAGGTGTACTTGATTGAACACGTGACCATACGTTGCTGCATTTAAATGTGCACTTGCTGCTGCAACTTGGGCGTCGGAAAGCTGATCATCGAGGTCAATGGCTTCGCTTTGCACTACACCGCTTGATAGCACCACAACAACTGTTCCCATGTGCAACGAGAGTCGCACTATTTGCACACTGCGCACAGTGGCAACGTCGGCAGCGGGGCCAACTACCAACGCTGCATAGTTGGTCATGTTGGTGAGCAAGCCTGAAGTTTTTTGCAAGAGTTCTTCCACGCGGCCAGTGGACTGGTGAAAGAAGCTTCCTACCTGTTCAGAAGTAACACGCTCTGCTTGAGCAGTGGTAACCAAAGTGTCGACAAAAAACCTGTAACCCTTGTCGGTAGGTATGCGCCCAGCAGAGGTGTGTGGCTGCACCAAGTAGCCCTCTTGTTCGAGCATCGACATGTCGTTGCGCACGGTTGCCGACGACACCGATACACCTGCTGTGTGTGCAATATGCGCTGAGCCCACCGGTTGCCCGGTAGCGATATATTCCTGCACTACGGCGCGGAGAATGGCGGTTTTTCTCTCGTCAAGCATGTGGCTTCTAGGTTACTTGCCCGACACGGCCTTGTAGCGAGAAAGGCTTTCTTCACGTTCTGCTGAGTGGTTCACCATTGGCGCGGCATATGTGGCTCGCCCATCGGCCCCAGGCGCATGAATGGTTTTGCCCTCGAGATCGGCGAGTTCGTCAACATATTTTCTGATGTATGCGCCAGTGGGGTCGAACTTTTCCGACTGACTTTGTGGGTTGAAAATACGGAAATATGGTGCCGCGTCGGTGCCGCTTCCTGCACTCCACTGCCAACCGTGATTGTTAGATGCAATATCGCCGTCGACAAGATGCTTCATGAAGTGTTGTGCACCCCACTGCCATGGCAAGTGAAGATCTTTCACGAGGAAGCTCGCCACAATCATGCGCACGCGGTTGTGCATCCAACCTGTTGCAAGCAACTGACGCATGCCAGCATCGACAATGGGGTACCCCGTTTGGCCAGCGCACCACGCAGCAAAGCGCTCTTTGGCACGGGCATCGGTATCAACAGAAATTTTGTCCATTTTCGATTGCAGGTTGTTCCACGCGGTGTGTGGCTGATGAAAAAGAACGTCGGCATAAAACTCTCTCCATGCCAACTCGCTGCGATACACCAAATGACTTGGCGAGTCGCCAAGATCGGCAATGAGTTGTTGTGGATGCACAAGACCAAAGCGCAAATAGGCAGACAACTGTGAAGAACCATCGACCGCTGGCAAGTTGCGTTGCTCGCTATATGAACTAGCCGCTTCAGCCAGAAACCATGCCCAGCGATCGTGAGCGGCTTTCTCGGTAGCAACAGGTAATACGGCAGTGCACTGGGGCAACGATGGCAAGGCAGTTGTTGGCACCACACCGGCGGGAACAACTGAAGAGAAAACAGCATCGCTTTCTTCGTGTGGCCGCAAGTGCCCTGCCCACCTCTTGGAAAAAGGTGTGAATACCGCATACGGATTGCCGTCGTCTTTGCGCACGGTTCCGGGCTCAACGCAATAGGGGCTGCCCACACCGCGCAAGGTCATTCCACCGCTGCGTAAAGCCGTGGCTACTTCCATATCGCGCTTGCGACCATACGGCGCGAAATCTTTCGCGACAAACACTATCTGCGCGTTCACTTCGGCGGCAAAAGCAGGCACTACATCAACGGGGTTACCAATGCGAATGACGAGAGAACCACCCAACGATTCATTGAGCGCTTGAAGCGCATCGAAGAGAAACGTTAAACGTGGTAGCCCTGAACGCTCGAGAAAAATAGGGTCGAGCACGAACAGCGGAACACATTCCTTTTCGCTGCACGCAGCACTCAGTGCCTCATTGTCGTGCACGCGCAGGTCGCGGCGAAACCACATCACTGAACGCATTACGCCACCACTTCCTGTAGAGGTACTTCCTTTTTTGCAGGAAGCATTACATAGAGCACCAACACACTTGCGAGCGAAATGACACCGCCGTAGCCGAGGGCCCATTCAATGCTCACGTGGTCGGCTACCCAACCCGTAATAGGACCACCAATGGGGGTGGACCCCAAAAACGCAACTGCGGTGAGCGACAAAATACGCCCACGCATATCGGCAGGTGCTTGCACCTGACTAATTGAATTGGCTCCGGAAATAAACATTGCTCCACCTGCACCAAGAGGAACTGCAGCAATAAATGCACACCATAAATTTGGTGACCACGCCATAGCAATGTTTCCGACTGCAAGTACGGCACAACCCACCGCGAAATAACGCACGGTTACCACTGCGCGGCCGGCAGTGAAAAGACTGCCCAGCAAACTGCCTACGCTCACCATGGCAAGCAGCCAACCAAAACCTGAATCGCTCCCCCAGCGCTGGTCGGCCAGTTTTGGCAACACCACGCTGTAGTTGAAAGCAAACGTACTCACGATGGTGAGCACAATGAACACAGCGAACAACGATTGATCTTGGCGAATGTACGACAGCGCTTCACGTACTGGCTTTCCCCCAGGTGCCGAGCGCGGAGCCGGGTACAACTGGGACTTATCCATTGACATGATGCTGAACAAAATGGCGGCAAATGAAATGCCATTGAGAATAAACAACCAGCCTGTGCCGCACGGGCCAACCAAAAGCGTGGCAAGTGCTGGCCCAAAGATACGCGAGCCGGTCATTGCTGCCGTGTTCAGCGACACCGCATTGCTGATGTTTTTTGGTTCGACAAGTTCAATTACCAGACCGCGACGGGCTGGATTATCGAATGCGTTCACTACTCCCAAGATGAGCGACAAGACATACACCGCCGGCAGCGAAATGTTGTTGGTGAGGTCGAGGATGCCCAGAGCAAATGCCTGTATTGCAAGCCCACTTTGTGTGAACAATGTCAGACGCAAACGGTTATACCGATCGGACAGTGCCCCTGCCCACGCACCCAGCAACAACATCGGCAAGAACTGAAACATCACGTTCAACCCAAGGTCGGTTGCTTTTCCTGTGAGGCGATAAATGAGTAACGACGATGCTGTGAATTGCATCCACGTGCCGATATTGCTAACAAGCAAGCCGCTGAAAAAGAGTTTCGCATTACGCGTCTCGAGCGAACGGAAAGTATCGGCCATGCGGGTACTCAATCGTCGAGCTTCAATGCGGCAATGAAAACATCTCCTGGCACTTCGACGCGACCAATGGACTTCATTTTCTTCTTGCCTTCTTTTTGCTTTTCGAGCAACTTGCGCTTACGTGTAATGTCGCCGCCGTAGCACTTCGCCAAAACGTCTTTGCGCTTTGCTTTTACTGTTTCGCGAGAAATGACCTTGCCGCCAATGGCTGCCTGAATAGGCACATCGAACATTTGGCGCGGAATGAGTTCTTTCAACTTCTCGCACATGCGTCGCCCGTAGTCGAAGGCGCGGTCGCGATGCACAATGGTGCTGAAAGCATCGGCGGCTATGCCGTTGAGCAAGAGATCTACTTTCACCAAGTGCGACTCGCGGTATCCGTCGAGCTCGTAGTCGAGGCTGGCGTAACCCTGTGAGCGGCTCTTCATCTGGTCGAAGAAGTCGACCACCACTTCTGCGAGCGGTATGGCATAGCTCAGCTCCACACGATCGGGTGACAGATATTCAATTTTGAGCATTTCACCACGGCGTGACTGGCACAACTCCATCAAGGTTCCGGTGTAGTCCTTTGGCGTAATGATGCCCACCTTGAAATAAGGCTCTTCAATGCGTGCAATGTTTTGCGTTGGCGGCAGCGAAGCAGGGTTGTCGACCAATTCAATTTCACCATTGGTTTTATGCACGCGATATTCCACCGATGGTGCGGTAGCAATGAGAGCCAAGTTGAACTCGCGCTCTAAACGCTCTTGCACAATTTCCATGTGCAAAAGGCCAAGGAAGCCACAACGAAAACCAAACCCGAGTGCGCCCGAGCTTTCTGGTTCATACGTAATAGAAGCATCGTTGAGTTTGAGTTTTTCCAAACTGTCGCGCAGGTTTTCAAAGTCGTCGCCGTCGATGGGGTACAAACCGCAAAACACCATTGGCTTCGGGTTGTTGTAACCAGGCAACGGTTCTTCAGCAGGTTCACCCGAACGAGTAACTGTTTCACCGCTTCGTGCTTCGCCTACATCTTTAATGCCAGCAATGAGATAACCCACTTCACCGGGGCCGAGTTCTGTGACAGGAGTAGGAACTGGGCGGCGCACACCAATTTCAATTGCTTCATGAATGGCACCGGCTTGCATGAACAACAATTTGCCTTTGGCGTCGAGCGTGCCCTGCATCACGCGAACACTGCTCACTACCCCGCGGTATTGGTCGTATTGACTATCGAAGATGAGTGCTTGTAGTGGCAACGTTGGGTCGCCAGTTGGTGGCGGAATGCGCTCCACGATGGCATCGAGCAAATCGGGAACTCCTTCACCTGTTTTTGCGGAAATGCGCAAAATATCTTCCGCCGGTATGCCAAGAACTCGTTCAATTTCATCGGCGTAGTACTCGGGGTTGGCTGCAGGCAGGTCGATCTTGTTCAAGACCGCAACAATTTCTAGGTCGTTTTCTAAAGCGAGATAGCAGTTGGCCAGGGTTTGTGCCTCAATGCCTTGTGCCGCATCAACCACTAAGACCACGCCTTCACAGGCGGCTAATGACCGGCTGACCTCGTAACCAAAGTCGACGTGCCCAGGGGTGTCGATGAGGTGTAAAACCGAGCCTTTCCAGTCGACGCGCACATTTTGGGCCTTAATGGTGATGCCCCGCTCGCGCTCGAGATCCATGGTGTCGAGGTATTGGGCGCGCATATCTCGCACCTCAACGGCATTGGTGAGCTCCAAAATACGGTCGGAAAGGGTCGACTTTCCGTGGTCGATGTGGGCAATGATTGAAAAGTTGCGTATGCGAGAGAGATCCATGAGGTAATTGAATTCTACTGTCGCGGTTGGGTACTGGGCATCACGCTGTTAGTCTTTGCGACCATGGCAAACATCAAGAGCCAAAAAAAGCGCATCCTTACCAACGCCAAGCGCCAAGAGCGCAATAAGGCGGTGAAGAGCGAACTTCGCACTCGTGTGAAGACGGCTACCTCCAGTGCAGGTACTCCAGAAAGTGCTGAAGACGTGCGCATGGCAATGAAGCGTCTCGACAAGGCCGCTACGAAGGGGATCATCCACCCCAACAATGCTGCTCGTCGTAAGAGCCGCCTCATGAAAAAAATCAACGCTGCCGGCTAACAGCCCTATTGCGCCTTGCGCCACCAGCCAACCTGCTGAGTCGCGCCACTAGTACTTCCATCACCAGCTCTTCTGGCCAGTCTCGCTGACCCCGTAATTGCACATCTGCATCGGCGAGCAACACAATGCCTTGAGCAATGGCATCGCTCCCCAACTTCTCAGCTTGCTGCATTGCTTTGCGCGCGGGGAACTCACTGCGAATACCGAGCAGCGCCATGGCATCGGCTGGCGACGACACGTTTTCCCCATCCAAACGCGCAAAGCGTTCAAAGTGCCTGTGCAACAACACCATCACTTGAAGTGGATGCATCTCGCCAGCATGCATGAGACGATGCAACACCTTGAGTGCTTCGCCAGTGTTGCCCGTGTCGATTGCATCGGTGAGATGCCATGGTGCAGTGGAGCCCGATTCGCCGAGAAACATAACGACATCGTCGTAGGAGAGCTTTTTGCCTGCACCATAAGTTGAGAGCAATGTGTCGATAATGCCCGGGAAGCGACCCGTGTCGTTTCCTAGGGTTTCATTGATTGCCGAAATGGCGTGAGGGTCGAGGCGTAAACCCGCAAGTTCTAATTGTTCACGGAACCACAACTCGCGCTCTTTGGGCTTTTGAGAGACCGCGGTTGCAACGGTGGAGCCCCCCGCTTTTTTGATGGCATCGAGAACAGACTTTGCCACTGCACCAGTTGCAGTGAAAATGAAATCGGTTGCAGCAACTGGGCTCGCTAAGTACCCAACAAGTGGTTGCAGTGCATCGACCTTGGGCACATTGATGTGTCGCAGCACCACAACACGACGTTCGGTAAAGAGCGCCAATGTGTTTGCGGCATCGACTGCTGCCCGCACTGCTATTTCCATTTCCTCAACAGTGGATTTTTCTGCGTCGTAGTCGTCGAGCATAAGCGACCGATCGCCATCGCCAATGAGCTCGTGTACGCGAGTGCCAAGTTCTTCCAATACGAGCGACTCGTCGTCGCCAGTAATGAGATAAATCGTCACCCCCCTAGTGTCGCACAGCGCTGTCCGATGACCGCCACCCACCACACCCAGCGCACCCCAAAACGCATCGGGAGCATCACCACGTCACCCCACCCGGCACCAACGAGACCAGCAAGAAGACACACCGGAAGTCCCACCAACATCACGAGGCCAGCCATAGGGACGGCAAATAGGTTGGTGATGAGACCAATGGGGCTCAAGCGCCCAAAGACCAAATACACCGGTAAAGCCGTACCAATTTGAGCAGCCGTAGTTGTTGCGAGCGGAAGTGCAACAAGGTTTGGCATGCGACACCGTTGCAACACACGCTGCAAAGGCGCAGTGAGAATAATGAGTCCTGCAGTTGCGCCCGACGACATCCAAAAGCCCACTTGCCACATCAACATAGGGTCAATAACAACAAGCCCCGCAACACACAGCCCAAGCACCACTAAAGATTTCACCTGCCAGCCCGCGGTGAAACACAATACCGATATCGCTGCCATTGTTGCAGCGCGCAACACCGACGGCTCAGCACGTGTCAGCACGGTGAACCACATCAACACAAAAAGCGTGGCAGTGAGTCGCGCACGAGGACGCATGCGAGTGAGGAGTGGCGCACCAGCCGCTAAAACAAATGCGATGTTTTGCCCCGACACCGCAGTGAGATGCGATAACCCCGAATCGCGAAAGGCGCCAATCATCTCGCGGGGTTGATTGCGATCATCGCCAATGACCAACCCCAAAAAGAGAGCAGCCTCATTGGCCGGCAAACCTGAAGCACCAGCGGCAAGCAAGCGACGAATGCGATTTGTTGCGCGCGTGAAAGCAGAACCATCACTCCATGTTGATGCCACTTTTACATTAGAGAGTTGACCAACAATGTGTTGAGTTGCACGCCTCTTTTTTTGCGTTGCCGATACTTCATTGCGCTCAGCAGTGAGATATACCGACTCCCCTGCGAGGTGCTGAGACACTCGCCGCGCACTACCGCCATACAGCGTTACTTGATATCGCCAACCCTCGAGTTGAAATACTGCCCGCACAGCAGAACTACGACTCGCAGCATTTACCACCATTGGGTCTGTAACTAAAGTGGCGACTCCAGCAAAACTTCCCATCGGGGCGTGCTCTACTTTCTTCCATTCCACCTGACACCGCAAGACGAGAAACACCACAAATACGCTGCAGGCCAGCACAGCAAGCAAAACGCGATGAAACCCCCATTGAGCACTGCGGGTCTCGTACGATTGACCCATGAGCACACCAGGAGAGCTACGCACGAAGCGCCCACGCATCGTGCCCGACGGCATTGTTGCTCATAAGCGCGACCTCGCCCGACGTGGTGGGTTCGCTGCGGTGGGCCTTGCTGCTGTGGTGTCGCTTTTTGGGGCCGCCGTACTCGCTCTCACGAGCAGCGCATTTTTTGGCGCCATCGGCTTTATTGCTATTTCCTGTGGTGTGCCACTACTTCCCATGGTTGGCCTTCCTGCACGCACTGGCGCTACGCGTTGGCTCATTGCCATTGTGGGAAGCGCTGCCATTTGGTGGTGGGTGGGGCAACTCTCTGCTGCCCGCGTGCGCAAACTTGCTGTTGCTAGTTGGGCAGATTGGTCTAAAGAGTTTGGTTTATATGCAGCAGCGCTTGTGCTGGGTGTTATTTTTGCTTTACTCATTGCTGCAAAATCTTTAGGTGCCCTGTAATTTCTACAACGCAACAAAAGGTTTCATTGCTGCAAGTTTTCCGTCGCCAATTCCGGGCACTTTCAACAAATCTTCCGCCTTGCCAAATGGCCCGTTCTTTGTGCGAAAAGAAACAATTGCTTTTGCAGTAGACGGACCCACACTGGGCAACGCTTCCAATTCAAGAGCGGTAGCCGTATTGATGTTGATGAGAGCGCTTTTCACCGACGACTCGGTTGCTCCCACTATCGCTGCGGCAACTGTGGACGATGGCGCACTTGGTGTTGTGGGCAATTTTCTTTGTACAGCAACAGTGGTGTGAGGTTTTTTGCTGGAACGAGTGGGTATGTACACCTGCTCTGCATCGAGTAAGGGAAGAGCCAAGTTCACCGCAGCGGTGTCGGCACTTGCCGTGGCCCCTCCTGCGGCGTTGACTGCATCAATGACTCGTGCAGTGGATTTCAATCGATACACCCCCGGTGCGTTGACCGCACCTGCAACATGAACAACTACTTCACGCGCACCAACAAGCGTCGTCCTTGGTAATACACCAACAACGGACGATGAAGAAGAGTCACTTGCACTAGCGATACTCACCAGAGGAATTGAGTTTTCTAACGGTGGCGCAGGCGCTCGCAGCAACCACCATGCGCCCACGCATACCACGGCGACCGAACCTGCTGTGGCAAAAGCTCGTGCCGGGCCGTACCACTGCAAGAAATGGGAACACTTTTCTTCGAAACGTTTGAGGTATTTCATACCTCCGTGTGTGCATTACCCACCCGAAAGTGGCAACTACTTAGAAAAGTGCTGCGGTGAGCTGCTTGCGGTATTTCGCAGTGCGTGGGTCGTCGGGGCCCATTGTTTCCAAAATATCGACGTACTTCTGGCGAGCTGCTTCGTCGGTCTTCACGGTTGCCAGCAACTCAACTAGTTGGGTATCGAAATCGTCAACGGGGTCGAGAGCCAAACGTGCAGCTGCAGCAACTTTGCGCACGTCTTCATTTTCGGGAACTCGTGCCAACAGTTGCAAAGCCTCGGTGGCGCGTTCGGTGCGCACCATGATGCGCGCCATCGCAACAACTGCTTCACTATTTCCTGGCTCAATTGATAGTGCAACACGCAAGCTTTCTTCATCGCCTGCATCGAGAAGACCACGCATCATTTGGCTCTCGGGTGAAGGCAAGAGCACTTCAATGAACTTCTGCACTACTTCTTCAGGTTGCACACCCATGAAACCGTCAAAAACTTTGCCGTCTTTGAGGGCATATAAAGCGGGCACCGACTGTAATTGAAAAGCCTGAGCAATTTGCGGGCTCTCGTCGACATTGACCCGCACCAAGTACACCTGACCTTGAGTGGCAGCCACAACTTTTTCCACCATGGCGCTAAAGGGCGGGCAAGCAGGTGACCGTGGCGACCAGAGGTCGACCACAACAGGAATGGTGGCCGAGCGCTCGAGCACTTCGGCTTGAAATGTGGCCTCAGTGACGTCAATTGCCATATATATGACGCTATCGGCATCCGCATACGTCGCATCACGCCCCGAGTGACTAGTTTTCATATCGCATGACTACTGAATTGCCCACCGGGCTCACCCCTGAAATTGTCGCTTGGTTTGCCGCAAATATCGACGGAGCAACCGCTCCTTTCCACTTCGAGATGATTGCGGGCGGACACTCGAACCTCACCTTTGGCGTCACCGACGCAAATGGCAAACGTTATGTACTGCGCCGCCCTCCGCTTGGCCACATGCTGGCGAGCGCTCACGACATGGGTCGTGAATACAAAATCATTGCTGCGCTCAGCAAGAGCAACGTTCCTGTTGCTCCTGCACTCGGTTTTTGTACCGACCCAGCTGTAGCCGAAGCACCGTTTTACGTCATGGATTTCGTTGAGGGCCACATTGTTCGCGACCCCGAGACTGCGGCAAAGGTCTTCACCGTTGATGCACGTCGCCGCGCCAGTGAATCACTTGTCGACACCATGGCATCTATTCACGCCGCCAACCTTGTTGATGTTGGTCTGAACGACCTTGGCAAGCACGAGGGTTACATTGAACGCCAACTCAAGCGCTGGTACGGACAATGGAACGCGCAAAAAACGCGTGATCTTCCTGCAGTCGATCGCGTACACGATGAGTTGCTGAAGCGCATTCCTCCGCAGGGGCCTGCCACCTTGGTGCATGGCGACTATCGCCTCGACAACTGCATGATGAGCAGCAACGGCGACGTTGTTGCCGTCCTCGACTGGGAAATTTGCACACTGGGCGACCCACTCGCCGACCTCGGGCTACTCATGGTGTATTGGACCGGCCCTGGCGATGACCCCAGTGCATGGGCGGGGCAATCAACCACCATTGAAGGTTTCTACAACCGCTCCGACCTTGCTACTCGTTACGCACAAGTTTCTGGCCGAGATGTTTCCCACATCGACTTCTACGTTGCCTTTGCATTCTGGAAACTTGCCTGCATCTTGGAAGGCGTTTATGCCCGCTACCTGGGTGGCGCATTAGGCGAGCGCAGTGCAGAGGAACTCGAACCGTTCAACCAGCAGGTTCTTGCTGCTGCTGCAAATGCAGAAATGATTTTGGACAACTTGAAGTGAGGCCGCCTCTACGCATCGACGGCGAACTGCCAACGCTTCACGAGCCAGTTCTCATTGTGATGCTCACCGGCTGGATTGACGCTTCTGCAGCCGCCTTTGGTGCGATGGAAGCAATTAAAAAAGGTACCGATGCACAACGCATCGTTACCTTTGACCCCGACAGTTTCATTGACTACCGCGTGCGTCGCCCGATGATGGAATTGCGTGATGGCAAGAACAACAAACTCGTGTGGTCGGCTCCCGAAATGTATGCGGGCAAAGACGACAACGACCGCGATGTGCTTATTTTGTGTGGGCCAGAACCCGATTCTGCATGGCTGTATTTCGCCGATGTAGTGGGCGATCTTTGCCTCAAACTCGGCGTGGTGAAAATGTTTGGTATTGGCGCATACCCCTTTGCCGCACCTCATACACGGCCACCACAACTCTCGTGCACTTCACCATCGGAAGTTGCCCTTGCCGAGGTGCCTTTCATTAAGAGTTCTGCCGATGTTCCTGCTGGCATGGAATCGGTATTGGAGCACGCCATGCAAGAACGCGGCATTCAAGCACTTGGCTTATGGGGTCAAGTACCCCATTATGTTTCAGCCATGCCCTACCCCGCCGCATCGGCAGCATTAGTTGGCGCAGTGCAAATGGTTGCTGGGCTCTCTATCGACGTAGCCGACCTGCGCGCCGAAGCAGTATTACAACGCGAACGCATCGACAAATTGGTGTCGGGCAATGCTGAACACTTGCAAATGGTGCAACAACTTGAAACTGCTTTTGATGAAGCAGTATCGGCAGTAAACATCATTGCCGATACGCAATCTTCTGGCTCTGGCGATGCCATTGCAAATGAAATTGAATCTTTCCTGCGGGAACAAAACGATTTAGGCAATTAAACATCAATCATTGGGGGAACAATGACAACACGCAACGACATTTCACAACTGCTCTCACTTGAAGGAAAACATGCAGTAGTCACCGGATCCGCTACTGGCATTGGTGAAGGAATTGCAGAAATCTTTGCGGCTGCTGGCGCACAGGTAACCGTCGCCGACCGCGATGGAGTGGGCGCACAACGCGTTGCTTCAGCGATTGGTGGGCGTGCCGTACAAGTTGACCTGACGAATGAAAAAGAAGTTCTTGATCTCATCAACGGCATGGAACAAGTCGACATTGTGGTCAACAACGCAGGCAGCTATTTCGATGTGGGTCCCATTCTTGACCAAAGCATCGACAGCTGGCGCCGTGCGATGGACAACAACCTCACCACGTGTTACCTCGTGAGCCGCGCTGCTGCACGTCGCATGATTGACGCCGGAAACGGTGGCTCCATAGTCAACATTTCCTCAGTAGACGGCCTCCTCCCTTGCATGGGAACGGGCTACGACACCGCCAAAGCTGCCGTTATTCAATTCTCGCGTTCGCTGGCAGTCGACCTTGCGCCACACAACATTCGCGTGAACAACATTGCCCCTGGCCACATCATGGTGGAAACATTACGGAAAATGAAAGATGGCGAGATTCCTGCTCTGTGGCCACAAAAGCATGAAAAGACAGGCCTCATGAACGACCTCACCAAGGCCCGCTCGGCCAACATTCCTCTTGGCCACTCGGGTGTTCCGAGCGATATTGGCAATGCCTCTCTCTTTTTGGCAAGCGATGCTGCTGCCTACATCACTGGCGTCACCTTGCCTGTCGATGGCGGTTGGCTACTCATCTAATTCCGCGGTCATCTATAGTTTTCTCATTCACGAAACGAATGGGGAATCATGAAAGTAGATGGCGGAATAGCGCTCGACCTCCACCAATCGGTGCAGTCGGCAAAAGATGCAGAAGCAGCTGGGTACTCCGGTGCCTGGACAGCAGAAACAAACCACGACCCATTCTTTCCTTTGCTTCTCGCTGCAGAGCACACCACGAAAATGGAGCTTGGTACTTCCATCGCTGTTGCCTTTGCGCGCAACCCCATGACTCTTGCCAACATTGGTTGGGACCTCCAGTCATACTCACGTGGTCGATTTGTTTTGGGTTTGGGAAGCCAAATCAAACCACACATCACCAAGCGCTTCAGCATGGAGTGGAGCCACCCCGCAGCACGCATGCGCGAAATGGTGTTGGCTATTCGAGCCATTTGGGACACCTGGCAAAACGGAACAAAGTTGGAATTCCGTGGTGACTTTTACACGCACACCATCATGACGCCATTCTTCACACCAAACCCCGATGACATTGCTGCATATGGAGTGCCTAAAATTTTCCTTGCAGGCGTGGGCGAACTCATGACTGAAGTTGCTGGTGAAGTGTGTGACGGTTTTATTTGTCACGGCTTCACCACAGAAAAGTATTTGCGCGAAGTCACCCTTCCTGCACTTGCCCGTGGTCGTGCAAAAGCTGGCAAAACAATGGAGGGCTTCGAAGTAGTTGGCCCATCATTTGTTGTTACTGGAAACAACGATGAAGAGCTGGAAGCAGCCGCCACCGGCACGCGCCAGCAAATTGCTTTCTACGGCTCAACACCCGCCTACCGCGGCGTACTCGACATTCACGGATGGGGCGGCCTCCAAGACGAGCTCAACACACTCTCCAAGGCTGGCAAATGGGTCGAGATGGGCAATGTCATCAACGACGAGATTCTCAACACCTTTGCTGTTGTGGGCAAGCCAGAAACCATCGCGAGCGAACTTGGCCGCCGCTATAGCGACGTCATTCAGCGCATCAGTTTCTACGCACCATACAAGAGCGACCCAGAACGCTGGAGCCAGGTCATTGCCGACTTGAAGTCGGCATAACTCTTATTTGAAATTCGGCATTGAGCGAATAGATCGCTTGAGTTCTGCCATACCTGTAGAGGTGGCAATGAGCTCAATGGCGTCCCACAGTTTCAACGCAGCATCGCCACGAGGAATTTCGGAAATGACTGGCCCAAAGAAGCTGCCTTCATTTGCTTGACCAGGCTTAAAGGTAAGGATCGGCGTACCGACACCTTTACCTGTACGCGCGAAAGCTAAATCGGTTTCTTCACGAATAATGGCATCGAACTCTTCGTTGTCGGCGCCCCTGGCCCAGTCGACATTCAAGTTGTTGCGGCTCAACACATCGACAAGGAAGAACGTGGGGTTTTTCAGCATTTCTTCACGCTCCTGGTTGTTGTGCAATGCAGTTCCTACTGCGGAGTACAACTTGCCCACTGCTTCATTGCCTTCTTCGGCGCGAGCCAATGCTGCTGAGCGCAATATTTGAGTTCCGATGAAATGCGACTGACGGTGAACCTCACTCGATTCGTCGTAGCCAATTTCTTCGTTGATCATGCGCAACGAGATGAACCGCCAGGTGACGTCGTAAGAACGCTGCTTTTGTACTTCATCGACCCATCGAGACGTGATCCACGCCCACGGGCAAATAGGGTCGAAGAAAAATTCGAGATCGGCCATGAGTTATACCCTTTCGATGAGACGCTCTTCGAAGGTTTCGATGAGGTCGCCTGGTTTCAAGTCTTGGAAGTCGGACAAACCTATACCACATTCAAAGCCCTCTCGAACTTCGCGTGCATCTTCCTTGAACCTGCGCAAGGAGGTAATCGAGCCCTTCCAAATGATGACGCCATCGCGCAAGAAGCGCACTTTGGTGCCACGAGTGATGACGCCTGTGCGCACTAGGCAACCAGCGATTCCACCGAGTTTTGGCACGCGGAATACTTCGCGTACTTCGGCTTCACCAGTGACGACTTCTTCGTACTCAGGGGCGAGCATGCCCACAAGTGCGCGCTCAATGTCTTCCAACAACTTGTAGATGATTTCGTAGGTACGAATTTCAACTTTTTCTGCTTCAGCGAGATCGCGGGCTTTACGGTCGGGTCGCACATTGAAACCAATGAGTGTTGCATTGGTTGCTGCTGCAAGCGTGATGTCGTTTTCAGTAATTGCACCTACACCGCGATGAACGAATGCGGGCTTTACTTCCGGACGCTCAAGTTTGCGCAAGCTCTCGGTGAGGGCTTCAAGCGAACCATGCATGTCGGCCTTGATAACGAGGTTCAACGTAGCAACTTCACCAGCTTGGATTTGGCTGAAGATGTCTTCCAAACGCACACCACGCTGTACACGTGCATCGCCGCGTTGGCTGAGAGCGCGATAACGCATTTCACGCGACTCACCTACAGTGCGAGCAGTTTTTTCGTTATGTGCACAACGGAATTCATCGCCCGCATTTGGCGTGGTGGACAAACCAAGTACTTGTACTGGCGTTGATGGGCCAGCTTCTTTGACTTGCTCGCCACGGTCGTTAATGAGCGCACGTACTTTGCCCCATGCAGCACCAGCAACAATTGGGTCACCAACTTTGAGCGTGCCTTTGTCGACGAGCACAGTGGCAACAGGGCCACGACCAATGTCGAGTTTGGCTTCAAGAACAACACCCTTGGCACGGCCCGTTGGGTTCACGGTGAGTTCTTCGAGTTCTGCAACGGCATTTAATTGCTCGAGAAGATCGTCGACACCAAGATTTTGCTGTGCTGACATTTCCACCACAATGGTGTCGCCACCCCATGCTTCAGGCACAAGCTCGTATTCTGCGAGCTGTGTCAGAACACGTTGTGGGTCGGCGTTGTCTTTGTCGATTTTGTTCACTGCAACAATGATGGGCACATCGGCTGCGCGAGCGTGGTTGATGGCCTCAATTGTTTGTGGCATCACACCGTCGTCGGCTGCAACAACAAGAACAACAATGTCGGTGACTTGAGCACCGCGAGCACGCATTTTGCTGAACGCTGCGTGACCAGGTGTGTCGATGAACGTGATGTACTTGCCATCTTTCAACACTTGGTATGCACCGATGTGCTGTGTGATTCCGCCTGCTTCGCCAGCAACAACGTTTGCTGAACGAATACGGTCGAGAAGAGTGGTTTTACCGTGGTCGACGTGACCCATAACGGTGACAACTGGTGAACGCTCTACTTGAGCATCTGGATCGTCATCGTCGGAGTCGTCGAAGAGCGCCTGCAATTCCATTTCTTCTTGCTGACCTGGCTCAACCAACAGAATTTCTGCACCTACTTCAAGTGCAAAGAGTTCCATCTGGTCGTCAGAAAGACTCATGGTGGCAGTCACCATTTCGCCGTGCTCTAACAAGTAACGAACAACGTCGGCTGCAGTGCGATTCAGTTTTGGCGCGAACTCTTGTGCCGACACTCCACGCTCGATGATGACGGTACCTTCCGGTACTGGAGCATCACTTGAGGTGTAGTTGGTACTGAGCTGCGGCTGCAACTCGTCCACGTCGCGACGACGACGACCACGTGACTTCTTACGTGGAGCACGACGCTGACCATTCGGGCGATTGTTGCCACCGCCACCAGGACGAGGGCCTCCGCCGCCGCCGGGAGCACCAGCACCACCTGCACCTGCAGGACGTGGACTACCAGCACCAGCAAAACCAGGACGACCAGGGCCACCTGCTGCGCCGGGACGAGCACCAGGACCACCCGGACGCGCACTAGGGCCGCCGGGGCGAGCGCCAGGAGCTGGACGTGCACCAGGACCACCCGGACGTGCACCAGGACCACCAGGTCGTGGGCC
>JANRCO010000060.1 GCA_030726975.1 Ilumatobacteraceae bacterium
GCTACTCAAGACGCAAATTCGCATAGTCTGAGTGAATGTCAACCACAGATTCGCTGCCAACGAGAAGTTTCGATAGTCACAGCAAGAATGTTGTGGTTTCGCCTGGCGGGCAGCGTGTTCATAAAGATCACCTCGCACAAAGTGGAGTGGTGCAGGCCGGTTTTAACGAGGTGCGTGAAGGCGTATGGAGCCTGGTGGGCAACGGCCTGTCGAACCAGACCTTCATCTTTGCCCCCGATGGTGTCATTGCAATTGATACCGGGGAGTCTGAAGAAGAGATGCAAGAGGCGCTGCGCCGTTTGCGAGAAGTAACCGATGCGCCCATTGCGGCGGTCATCTATAGCCACTTTCATTACGTAGAAGGCACTACGGCCATTCTCAAAGAGGCAAACCATCTTTCGCCCTTGCCCATTTATGGCCATGAAAAAATCGCTTACAACAAGGCGCGGGCGAGTGGTGAAATTTCGCCTGCCTATGCACGTGGACTCGTGGAGCAGTTTGGAATCGCTATGCCTGCCGATGGGCCCGATGGGCTGGTGAATGTGGGGCTGGGGTTTTGGTATCGAAACCCTGCATTTAGCACCATTACACCCGGTTATATTCCCGTTACGCACCCTGTCGGGGAATCTGCATCATTGACAATCGCTGGGTTGAAAGTGGAAATGAAACACTCGCCAAGTGACTGCGATGACTCGGTGAATATGTATTTCCCAGCATTAGAAACATGTGTGCACAACTCCGTTTGGCCAACTGTTTTTAATGTGTTTGCTATTCGGGGTGAGGAATATCGCGATCCACAAGTACTCATACCTGGAATTGACCACATCATCAATTGGTCGCCGAGTTACATGGTGGCAACACATGGGCCTGCATTGGTGGGCAAAGACAATATTTGCGAGAAGGCAACGCGGTATCGCGATTCATTGCAATACATGTGGGATCAATCGGTACGTGGAATCAACAAAGGGTGGACGATGGATGAAGTGTCCTCGCGCATTTCTTTGCCTGCGTTATACGACGAGGACTACCTCACCTCTGAACGTTACGGAGTAGTTGAACATCACCTGCGTCAAATATTCATTGGCCTGCGTGGCTGGTTTGATGGTGATGAATCGAAACTCTTTCCTGTAGAGCCAAAGGAAAGATATGCAAAACTCATTGCGGGCTTTGGAGGGCGAGAGGAAGTAGCACGCCAGGCGCAGGTTGCACTTGATGCTGACGATGTTCGTTGGGCTACAGAGCTTGCAACGTGGCTAGTGCGTTCAGAGCAAGTAACAGCAGCAGACCGTTTACTTCTTGCAAGCTGCTTACGCGTGATTGCCGAGCGCACACCTGCTGCGAATATTCGCAACTGGGCTATTACCCGCGCAAGGCACCTCGACGGCTCAATGCCAATGGACCGGTTTATGCGTCACACATTTAGTTCTGGAGTATTGCGTACTACGCCAAGCGATGAACTCATTGCAACATTGCGCGTTCTTGTTGAACCATCGGCGATTGAGGGGATGAACCATCACATTGCGTTTCACATTAATGATGTTGTTTGTGGTTTGCATGTGCGCAATGGGGTAGCGGTACCTACAACAGGGGCGAACCCCGACAGCACGGTAACGATGTCACAAAAAACTTTGCATGCACTGTTGAAAGGTTCCGTACTGTGGAGCGACGTGGTTGCAGAGAGTTCGGTATCGATTAGTGGCGACGCAGATGCCGTGAATAAGTTCCGAAAAGCGCTTGAGAATAAGGGCTTTTCGTCGTGACTTCGTCGTTGCCTCGTGCAACTCCGCCGTACGCCGGTGAAATGGGTGCCACTATTCCCGAGTCGAAGCCTGCATCGATACCCATCACGCAAGCTCCTGCGGGTGCACCGAATATTGTGCTCGTGCTCCTCGACGATGTGGGCTTCGGTACGTGTGGAACCTTTGGCGGGCCAGTTCCTACGCCAGCATTAGACCGAGTAGCCAAGAACGGCTTGCGTTACAACCAATTTCATACCACCGCCTTGTGTTCGCCAACACGGGCGGCAATGTTGACGGGGCGCAACCATCACACTGTCCACATGGGGGGCATTCCTGAAGCGGCGAATGTTTTCCCTGGTTACGACAGTGTGATACCCAAAGAGGCTGCATCGGTAGCTGAAATCCTGAGGTTGTCGGGCTACTCCACATCGTGTTTTGGGAAGTGGCATCTGGCCCCCATGTGGGAACAAACACTGGCGGGGCCCTTCGACAGATGGCCAACAGGAATGGGTTTCGAACGCTTCTACGGAATCATTAATGCAGAGGCATCGCAGTGGGAGCCACCGCTTTTTGACCAAACCACTCCGGTGATGCCCTACGAAGGTCGTGATGACTATCACATGACCGAAGACATCGTTGATCAGGCAATTTCATGGATGCAGGTGCAAAAAAGCTCGCAACCTCAGAAGCCCTTTTTCACTTATGTTGCAACTGGAGCGATGCATTGCCCGCATCATGTGGGCAAAGAGTGGATTGACAAATTTAAAGGTCAATTTGACGGTGGTTGGGACGCATTGCGCGAGGAAATTTATGCGCGGCAGTTGGAATCGGGCGTTATTCCGCCAGAAACTTTGCTTACTCAACGTCCTGAAGAAATTCCTTCGTGGGCCGATTACCCCGACCGCTACAAACCTGTAGCCAGCAGGTTGATGGAAACCTTTGCCGGTTTTTTGGCACATACCGATGCGCAAATTGGCAGGTTGCTCGATGCGGTAGAAGACCTCGGAATTGCGGAAAATACGCTGTTCATTTACATCACTGGCGACAATGGTGCCTCTGCTGAAGGAACCATTCATGGTGCATGGAGTGCGCCTTCATTCCAAAATGGAATTCCTGAAGATCCTGAATGGTTGCTCGACCATATGGATGACTTTGGTACTGCGCGATGCGAAAACCACTACAACGTTGGCTGGGCGTGGGCACTCGACTCGCCATTTCAGTGGATGAAACAGGTGGCTTCGCACTTTGGTGGTACTCGTAACGCGATGGCGCTGTCATGGCCTAGCCGTATTGCCGACACCGGCACCTTGCGCACTCAGTTCCATCACGTGGTCGATGTGATGCCAACAATTTTGGCGGCAGCAGGCATTGAAATGCCAACACGCGTGAATGGCCTCGAACAATTGCCCGTCGATGGGGTGTCGATGTTGTACACCCTCGATGCGCCACAAGCGAAGAGCCTGCGCACAACGCAATATTTTGAGATGTTTGGCAATAGGGCGTTGTATCACGACGGTTGGATTGCCTCGTGTTACCACGGCCGAGTGCCATGGAACAGATTCGGTTCTTTTCCCTTCAACGGCCCAGAAGAAAAATGGGAGCTGTACAACATTCAAGAAGATTTTTCTCAAGGTAACGACCTGGCTCTTGAGTACCCAGAGAAATTACAAGCATTGCGAGAGATGTTTGATGAGGTTGCACAGCAACACAACGTGTACCCGCTACGCGAGCCAATTTCTTCATTGGGAATGCGCGTCTTGCCGCCAGAGAGTTTGGGTGGCCTAAAGAAATGTACGTACACCTCGGCGCACATTCGGATGCCCGAACGTTCTGTTGTGAACTTGAAAAACTGTTCCTTTCGTATAACTGCAAACATTGCGTTAACTGACGGGGGAGCGCGCGGGGTGATTGCATGCCAAGGTGGAAACATGGCGGGATGGTCGTTGTACGTTGACGATGCTGGTTGCCCTGTGTATCACTACAACTGGTTGGGTCACGATCATTTTGTAGCGCAGTCTGTAACACCACTTTCTTTTGGTGCACATGAAGTCGTTGTTGACTTTGTGTACGACGGCGGTTTCGGTGCTGGTGGCGATGCTGTGTTACTTGTTGATGGGGAAGCAGTTGCGCATGTTCGCGTCGAGCGCACAGTGCCCATTATTTTTTCGATGAGCGGAGAGTCATTCGATATCGGAATGGATACAGGTGCGCCGGTGGGAAATTACCCGCACGTGTACCGCTTTACTGGTGAAATTCGTGAGGTGACCCTGGAACGCCTGAACGAACCAAACCCCGAAATTGCAGTTCGTATTGCTGAAGGCGAATTTCGCGCCAGTATTGCTACTCAATAGAGCTCAATAATTGTTTACTCTAGAGCAATATATGCGAGTTTCTACTGGTCTTGACGTATGAGGTTGAGGGCTTATCTTGCGGTTCTCTGTAGTTCTATGTGTCTTGTTGTGGTCGCCGCACCCGTTAGTGCGTCTGCTCGAACGTGCGCACTTGGTGGAACCTGCAAGGTTGGCGACACTGGCCCCGGTGGTGGAACGGTGGTGTTTGACGCTGGCGAAGTGAAATGGTGGGGTCGGTACCTTGAAGCACTGCCCCTCGCTAAGGGACGCGGATTGCCGTGGTCAGTGAAGACAGGAGAGTCGGTATACGCAGGTGAAACTGTATTGCGACAAGGCATTGGGTGGGGCCGTGAAAACACGACCGCAGTTGTTGCTCAAAACGGTGAAGGAAAATACGCGGCGAAGTTTGTAGAAGATTTCAGTACACGCGGAAAGAGTGATTGGTTCCTTCCGTCGCGCGATGAACTTGATGCGGTGTACAACGCGAGTGTCATTGTGGGTCGGCCCAAAGTTTTGCCGATGCCATATTGGACATCGTCGGAGAACTCGGCCAAGTATTCGTGGTATCAACTCTTTCAAGATGGCACGCAATTCACCGATGAAAACAAAGTGGGCCAGAGCAATGGCAACAAGCAGCTACGTAAAAGCCAAGTACACATAGGGTCAAGTTTTCCCTCGTTGCCTTTTCATCTCATCGCTATGAGGTCTTTTCCCGTGGGAATAGGGGCGAAGCCTTCTGCTTTGTCAGTAACGATGACCGGCAATTCATGTACCAGTAGCGGGCCATGTGCAGTGGGTGATGTTGGGCCAGCAGGTGGCATTATTTTCCACGATGCGGGGCCGCGCAGTGCTGGCGACAGATATTTTGAAGTGGGTCCGGTGGAAATAGAAGTTGCTGGGATCCCCTGGAAACCATTGGCCTTCAACGATGTAAAGACACCTCTATATGTAGGCACTCGCAGCGTTTCGGCAAAAGTGCAGCGAGTGCTCGCCAAAAGTTTCGGGATGGGGGATGTGAACACTTCACAGATTGTGCGGAGGTACCGCGGGAGGAACTACCCAGCAAGGTACGCAAGCACGTTGGTCTTTGGTGGCTTTGACGATTGGTATTTGCCATCGAAAGAAGAGTTGCGACTGGTGTATCGCACTTTGGGCACTGCAACTCCGCGCCTTGGGAACTTTGGAAAGAGTTTCTATTGGACCTCTAGTGAATATGACCTCAATAATGCATGGACGGTGAATTTCAAAGACGGGCAGGAATTCGATAGAGAAAAGTGGCGTGTTCCCGATGCTGCTATCGGTATGAAGGCGATACGTACGCGTCCAATCCGCTCCTTTGGCTAGGGTTTCATCGATGCTTGCCGCGGTTGAAGAACTTCTCAGTTTGCCCCTGCAAGACGTTTACTTTTGTGTCCTCGACCTTGAGACCACCGGCTCTTCAGCAAAAAATGGAGGCATTACGGAAATTGGTGCAGTGAAGTATGTGGGTGGCGAGGAAGTAGCGCGATTCAACACGCTCATCAACCCTGGACATGCCATTCCTCCGTACATTGTGTTGCTCACGGGCATTACCGACACCATGGTGCACAATGCACCACAAATTGACGGGGTGCTTCCTGAACTACTTGAGTTCATCGGCACGTCGGTATTGGTTGCGCATAATGCGCGCTTCGATGTGGGCTTCGTCAATGCTGCTCTCATTGAACACGGCAGAGCGCCCCTCAATAACCTGGTAGTCGATACGGTGTCACTTGCGCGGCGCTTGGTGGGGTCAGAAGTGCCTAATTGCAAGTTGAGTACTTTGGCTGCAAGTTTGCGATTGAAGCACCAGCCTTCGCACAGGGCAATTAATGATGTTCTTGCAACCGGCGACTTGTTGCACTATCTCATTGAGCGAGCTTCTGGCTTCAATGTCGTCACACTCGATGATCTCATGATGCTTCCCTCATTAAGTGCTCACCCCGAGTCGGCAAAATTGTCACTTACCCAAGACCTGCCACGTACGCCAGGTGTGTACATGTTTGTTGACGATGCAGGAAAGATCCTCTACATAGGCAAAGCCACGAACCTGCGCAGCAGAGTGCGTAGCTACTTTGGAGCGGGGGAGACCCGCAAAAAGGTTGGCGCACTTTTGAAGTTGGTGAAGGGTGTGCACTTCATTGAAACACCCGACCCAGTAACTGCCGAAGTCTTAGAAATTCGCCTCATTGGAAAACTGCGGCCGCGGTACAACTTTGTAGGAACACGCAGCGAGAAGTACTGCTATGTGCGCCTGACGACCGATGAAGAATGGCCGCGGCTTGTGGTTACAAAGGTTCCTTCGGCAAAAGGCATTTCGGTGGGGCCCATCTCAACTCGCACAATGGCAAGAGAAATGATTGAGGCCATTGAATCGGTGGTGCCATTGCGACGTTGCACCGTACGCATGGGGCGCAACTATGTGGCGTCACCCGATGCACCCGTATGTTCCGCAGCGCAACTGGGGCTGGCGCAGTGCCCGTGTTCGGGGTCGGCCGACCCAGTGAGTTATGCGGAAATTGTGCAAACGGTGGCCGATGTACTAACACAAAAGTCGACACAAGTTCTCGATTTGCTTGATGAGAAAATGAAAGTGCATTCTGCTGCACGACAATTTGAAGATGCAGCTCTCATTCGTGATCGCATTCAAACCGTCAACACCATTTTGCGCCGGCACCGCCAGGCTACGGCGTTGCGTCAAGAAGCTTCGCTCACTATCCAAGCCGGTGACATTTCGTACGAGTTGGAATGTGGCGTGTTGAAGGCAACTCATGCTGGCACGGCATTTGTGCCGAGTGCGGCTGCTCAACAATTTGCGCATTCCATGCGGATGCCCCGACTCTCTGAAGACATTGAGTCGCTCCTTGCCATGCCAAGCCGAGACGAGGGGTTGTCAGAAGGGCTTGTGCCATCTCAACTGCTGGACGAAATTTTATGCTTGGCCCGTGTGGCCGAGACGGCTGGCTATTTCTCTGACAAGTAGGTGGGCTTGGTCTGCTCAGTACTGTTGAAGCAGGCACAAGGGGGACTCATGTCTGTTGATTTCAGTTTAGATTCGCAAGATTTTCAAGAACGGCCAGCTGAGTATTTTGCGCAACTGCGTGGGCAGTGTCCTGTTGCCCATGCCGACTCACCGGCTCCATTTTTCGTGGTGTCGCACAACGCCGATGTTGCTGCAGTGTTGCGCGATAGCGATGTATGGAAGAGCAAGTTTGGCCCGGGTCTTGCGTATCACGGAGGTGGCGTACTGGTGTCGGTTGACCCGCCAAAGCACACCACTGATCGGTTGGCAATTACCAAGATCTTCAAGCCATCTGCAATTGAAGAGATGCGCGGCGACATTGAAGCACTCGTTAAAGACGTGGTCACTGAATTCGCAGCATCAAAAGGGAGCGAGGGCGACCTCATTCGCGGAGTCGGAATGCCCATACCGCTCACCATTATGTGTTGGTTGCTGGGAACCCCAGTCGCCGATATTGAAAAGTTTCGTCAATGGGTATTGCCGATGGCAGAAGCAGTGTCGGCCGTTGACGGGCGCATGGGCGATGTCACGGCGCAGGCCTATAAGAGCTTTGGTGAGTACTTCTGGCCCCATGTGAAAACCCGTGCCGCGCTCATTGAAGCGGGTGGAGACGCGCCCGACGACCTGCTCACTCGCTTGCTTACTGTTGAGCGCGATGGGCAAAAGCTCACCCAGGAAGACGTGATGGGTTTTTGTCAGTTCTTAATGGTGGCAGGAAGCGCTACCACCACACTGCTCATTGGCAACGTGATGAGCCGCATTATTGATGACCCTGCACTTGCGGCGCGGTTGATTGCCGATCCTTCGCTCATTGAAATTGCTGTGGAAGAGAGCCTGCGTATCGATGCGCCGGTGCATGGACTATTTCGCACCAACGATGAGCCGGTGTGTATGCAAGGAGTCGATATTCCTGTCGACAGCAAGGTGCTCGCACTCTTTGGTTCGGCGAACCTCGACCCGAATGTGTGGGAGAACCCAGAAGAGTTCAGCTTGGAGCGCGACCCTGTGCAGTTGCGCAAGCACTTTGCCTTTGGCGTGGGTATTCACTATTGCCTGGGTGCGCCATTGGCGCGAATGGAAGCACAACTTGCAGTGCAAGAGATGCTCGCCCGCCTCCCGAATGTACAAAGCAATGGTGAGCGCCAATTGGTGAAAGCCGCAGTGCTGAAAGGTTTCGAGGTATTACCCGTGAAGTGGAGTAACTAAATGTACGAAAATGTCTTTCAACCACTCAAGGTGGGTGGCATTACTCTCCACAACCGCATTGTGCGCACAGCGCATTCCACCGGTGCGGGCTGGGTCGATACCAGCGATGCATTTATGGCGTATCACACCGAACGCGCAAAGGGTGGTGTTGCACTTTCCATCTTAGAAATTGCTGGCGTACACCCCAGCGCGCCAACACATATTCCCGTTTATGACGATCGTGTATTGGGCGGCTATGAGAAGTTGATGGCCTCTATCCGCCCACACGGCATGAAGGTGTTTCAACAGCTGTGGCATGGGGGAAGTGCAACAGGTGTGAACCCACTTGGTGGCGCACCATGGAGTGCCAGCGATGTGCCAAATCCGCGCACTGGTGTGGTGCCACTCCCCATGACGAAGGGCATGATTGATGAGGTTGTTGCTTCATTTGCTCGTGCTGCACGGCGCGTCAAAGATGGTGGACTCGACGGCATTGAAATTCACGCCGCGCATGGATATTTGGTGGGGCAGTTTTTGTCGCCTGCCACCAACCATCGTGAAGATGAATACGGTGGCACGTTTGAAAACCGCAACAGGTTTTTGGTGGAAATTCTCGAAGCCATTCGTAATGAAGTGGGCGCCGACTTTCCATTAGGTATTCGCTTGTCGGCCGATGAGGAAGTTCCGGGTGGAATGCGCCCCGACGACACGGTGCAAGTGGCGAAGTATTCAGAACATCTTGTCGACTTTGTTGACGTTTCGCTTGGCAGTTACTACCGCTTCTACAAGCTCTTGTCGACTATGGACGACCCACTTGGCTATGAGTTGCCCAAGAGTGGAGCAGTCACACGTGAACTTTCTGTTCCTACCATGGTGACGGGTCGCATTATGACCCTCGACCACGCCGACCATGTGGTGGGCAGTGGCATTGCCGACATGGTGTCGATGGTGCGTGCACTCATTGCCGACCCGTACCTAGTAGCTAAAGCACGTGACGGCAGGGAAGCAGAAATTCGCCCGTGTATTGGTTCAAGCCAGGGTTGTGTGGGCTTGCTCATGAGCACCGGCAAAATGGCCTGCGTCGTAAATATTGCTGCTGGGCAAGAACACAAGACCCAATTTGAAGTGCCCGAGAAATCGGCAGTGCGTAAAAAAGTGGTCATTGTTGGTGGTGGGCCTGCCGGCTTGGAAGCAGCGCGTACCGCTGCGTTGCGTGGACACGATGTAGTGCTCTTTGAAATGCAGAAGTCACTTGGTGGGCAAGTAGCGATTGCGTCTAGCGCACCGCACCGCGCCGACATTGGGGCCATCACTCGCTGGCTAGCTGAGGAAGTGAAGCGTCTTGGCGTTGATGTTCGTTTATCGACGCCGGTTGACCCCGACATCATCATTGATGAAAAACCAGATGAAGTGATTATTGCAACGGGGTCGTCACCTCGCCGCGATGGCTTTCAAGCAGCACGCCCTGCAGAACCCATTCCCGGAATTGATATGGCTCATGTGTATACGCCATGGGATGTCTTTGGCTTTGGTGGTCGGGCGAAAGTGGGCAAGCACGCAGTGGTGTTCGACGACACGGGTTCATATGAGGCAATTTCTGTTGCCGACAAGTTGATGGAGGCCGGAGCGCATGTCACCTTTGTGACTCGTCATGAAACCATTGGCGCAACTGTTCCGTACCCGCCAGCAACAGTGTTGCCCGCACGTGAGAGGCTCTTTTCTGGCAGCTTTGAGTTCTTGCCCACTTCAGCGGTGCGACGCATCACGCAAGATGCAGTTCACGTGGAGGTAGTGGGTACTGAACGTCCGCGTATTTTGCCTGCCGACACAGTGGTGGTGTGTGGGTTTAATTCATCGAACCGTGAACTTGCCGATGCTCTTGCGGGGTCATCGTTCCCCGTGCATGTTGTGGGAGATGCCAACGGGTCGCGGACTATTCAAGTTGCGGTGCGCGATGCGGCACTTATTGCTCGTGCTGTGTAGAGATTTATAGAACGAAGTTGACGAGGCGCCCAGGAACAATAATTTCCTTTTTTGGCGTGGTTCCAGCAAGAAGTTCCTGAACTTTGGCGTCGGCCATTGCCGCTGCTTTGAGTTCGTCTTGGCTCATCCCAACGGTCACCACCAAGCGTGTGCGTACTTTGCCATTGATCTGTACAGGAATCTCAATGGTGTCACTTGCTAGCAGCGAGGCGTCGGCTGTGGGGAAGCCTTCGTAGGTAATGGTGTCGGGGTTGCCGAGGCGACTCCACAATTCTTCAGCCATGTGTGGGCACAGCGGAGCCAACATTTTGGCAAGTGGTGTTGCCACTTCTTCAGGGCAGGCACCATGTTCGGCAACGTAAGGAGTGAGCACATTGTTCAACTCAATGAGTTTTGCAATTGCAGTGTTGAAGCGCAGTGCTTCCATGTCGGCGCGTACGCCATCGATGCAGCGGTGCAATGCACGGCGCAGATCTTCACTTGCTGGTGAAGCGTTGACATGCGTGTCGCCAGAGTCTTCATCAACAACATTGCGCCACAGGCGTTGCAAGAAGCGTTGCATGCCCACTACGTCGCGGGTGTTCCACGGGCGGCTTGCTTCAAGTGGGCCAGTTGACATCTCGTAGAGGCGGAAGGTGTCGGCGCCGTAGTCTTCGTACATATCGTCGGGAGTAACAATATTTTTGAGGCTCTTGCCCATTTTCCCGTACTCGCGAGCCACTTCTTCATTTTCATAGAAGTACTTGCCGTCTTTTTCTTCTACGTCTTCAGCAGGTACCGGCTGACCACGTTGGTCGCGGTACGCGTATGCCTGGATGTAACCCTGGTTGAACAAGCGGTGGAAAGGCTCTTCGCTCGATACGTGCCCGAGGTCGAACAAGACCTTGTGCCAAAAGCGTGCATACAAGAGGTGCAGAACTGCATGCTCGACGCCGCCTACATAAAGATCAACGCCGCCAGTATGGCCAGCGTGTTTGGGGCCCATCCAATATTTTTCAACCTCTTTGTTGACGAATGATTCGGTATTAGTGGGGTCGAGGTAGCGCAGTTCGTACCAACATGATCCTGCCCATTGTGGCATCACGTTCACTTCACGGCGATAGGTCTTGAGGCCATCGCCTAGGTCGAGTTCTACAACGGCCCACTCTGGTGTACGAGCAAGCGGCGGAATGGGTTCTGTTATTGCATCGTTCGGGTCGAGACCTTGTGGTTTGAAGTCGGCAAGTTCGGGTAACAACACAGGCAACTGCTTGTCGGGCACCGCATGTGGGTTGCCATCGGCATCGAAAACAATGGGGAAGGGTTCGCCCCAATAGCGCTGGCGAGCAAAGAGCCAATCGCGCAGTTTGTAAGTAATGGCGGCCTCGCCACAACCTTGCTGTGTGAGCCAGGTGTTCATTGCCGATTTCGCATCGGTAACGGTGTTGAATTGCGCAAGAGAGATGCTTTCGTTGCTGGAGTTCACATAAGCGCCATCGCCGACGTAGGCATTTGGCCATTCATCACAGTTGAGTGTCGCGTCAATGCCTGCTGCAGTAAACCACTCTGATGTGGGTTGTTGAGTGGCGACAATAGGAAGTTGGTAAGTGCGAGCAAAGGCGAAGTCGCGCTCGTCACCAGATGGAACAGCCATAATGGCGCCGGTGCCGTAACCCATCAATACATAGTCGGCAATCCAAATAGGAATGTCACCACCCGTTACTGGGTTGCGAGCAAATGCACCCGTAAATACGCCGGTTTTCTCGCGTGTTTCGTCTTCGTATTGTTCGCGCTCTTTCGCTGCCGCCGCAACGCGGTATGTGTTCACTGCGCTGTGTTGTTCAGCAGTGGTGAGTGCATCAACGAGAGGGTGCTCGGGTGAGAGCACTAAAAATGTTGCACCAAATAATGTGTCGGGGCGAGTGGTGAATACTTCAATTTCTCCGGCTGCTGAGGTGAAGCGCACGCGAGCGCCTTCACTGCGACCAATCCAGTTGCGCTGCATCAATTTGATGGGCTCTGGCCAGTCGAGGCGGTTGAGGTCGTCGAGCAAGCGATCGGAGTAGGCCGTGATGTTCATCATCCACTGGCGCATATTGCGTTTGAAAACAGGGAAGTTGCCAATGTCGCTGCGGCCATCGGCGGTCACTTCTTCGTTGGCCAAAATAGTGCCAAGACCTGGGCACCAGTTCACAGGTGCTTCGGTGAGATACACCAAGCGCTGGGCATCGACTACTTTGCGTTGCTCATTGCGAGAAAGGTCTGACCACGAACGGCCATCGTCAACCGTACGTTTTCCTGTTGCGTATAAATCTTCAAGTTCCGAAATGGGGCGAGCCTTGCCCAGCTCTTTGTCGAACCATGAATTAAAGATCTGTAAGAACACCCATTGTGTCCAGCGGTAATAGTTTTCGTCGGTGGTGCTCACGCTGCGCCGTGGGTCGTGGCCAAGGCCAAGGCGGCGCAGTTGTCGGCGCATGTTGGCAATGTTCGTTTCAGTATTCACACGCGGGTGAATGCCTGTGGCAATTGCGTGTTGTTCTGCAGGTAAGCCAAAGCTGTCGTAGCCCAGTGCATGTAAAACGTTGAACCCCGTCATGCGCTTGAATCGTGCAAATACGTCGGTGCCGATATAGCCAAGTGGATGACCCACGTGGAGCCCTGCGCCGGAGGGGTAGGGGAACATGTCGAGAACAAAGAGCTTTTCGCGGCCCGCGACCTTTTCGGGCTCAGCTAGTGGGCCAGCAGGGTTGGGGGTATTGAAGGTGGCGTTGTCTTCCCAGAAGTCTTGCCACTTGCTTTCCAAGGTTGCAGCGAAGGTGGCGTTGTAGCGAAAGGAGGGAAAATCAGCAGACATAACTCCTACATGGTAGGGGGCGAAGGGGTGCCGTAGGTAGCGTGGAGCACATGTCGAAGCCGCGCAAGCGTTCAAGCGGTTCATCTGCTCACAAATACCCCCGCGAAGCTCGCCTCAATGAGCTCCTACGAGAGGTCATTGCCGAAGAGTTAGTGCGTATCGACGACGAACGTCTGGCCTTTGTCACCATTACGGCAATTGATGTTGATGCCGAACTCAACCGGGCCATCGTGTACTTCGATTCGCTGACCGATGAAGAGGGCGATGAGGAGATTCTCAACACCCTCGGTGAACTGCGGATTCGTATTCAGTCGTCTGTCGGCCGCCAAATTCGTACGAAGAAAACTCCGATTCTCGATTTCCGCCCCGACACGGTCATCCGTGCCGCAGCGCGTATCGATGAAGTGTTGCGCATCGACCGTGAGCGTCGCGAGGCAATGGAACAAGGCACTTACGTGGTGCCCGACACCGAATAACACTTATGGCAAAGCGGCGCCCACCACAGGTGCATGGCCTTGTGCTCATCGACAAACCAGCAGGCGTCACCAGCCACGATGTGGTGAATACGTTGCGCAAGTCGTTGAGCGAACGTCGCATTGGGCATGCCGGAACCCTCGACCCCGATGCCACAGGAGTGTTAGTTGTGGCGGTGGGTCGTGCTACCCGGCTCATGCAGTTCGTTTCGGGTGCCGACAAAGAATATGTTGCCGAAGTTGTGCTGGGTTCACGTACGAGCACGCTTGATGATTCGGGAGAAGTATTAGAGACATTCAACATGAGTGCGGTCACGCCAGACGATGTGCAACGTGTGGTGCGTGAGAACCTAACGGGCGACATTCTGCAAGTGCCACCCATGGTGTCGGCGCTCAAAGTAGATGGAAAACGATTGCATGAATATGCCCGTGAAGGCGTAGAGATAGAACGCAAGGCACGACCAGTGCACATTTCTCGTCTCGATGTTGAAGCAACCAACGACCCTTTGGTGTATCGCATGAGCGTTGAGTGTTCCTCGGGAACATATGTGCGTACGTTGGCCGACGACCTTGGTCGCTTGCTGGGTGGAGGCGCGCACTTGCGTCGCTTGCGTCGCACGCGAGTAGGGCGATTCACTGAGCAGATGACCTCTGCGTTGGAAAGCCCACAGTTGCTGAGCGAAGTGGGTCTTGTAGAGCACCTCGCCCGCGTTGATTTAGATGCAGAAACTGCAGATCGTGCATTGCACGGTGCAATGCTGCCTGTTGATGTGGCGCTGGGTTGGGTAGGCGTTGGCCCATGGAGTGTGTATGGCCCCAATGACGTGCTGCTCGGCGTATACGAACCAACTGCATCACAAACAGGACTAGGCCTGACACTGGCAAAACCAACAGTTGTCATTGCCTTTAGTGGATAGTGTTTCCCACGTGATTGTTGTTCGTGACTTGTCGGTATCGCCGTGGCCTGAGCGGCGTTGTGTGCTCACCATTGGCGCATACGACGGTGTGCACCGTGGTCACCAAGCAGTCATTGCTGCAGTGCGCGAGCAAGCAAAGTCACTCAATGCCTTAAGTGTTGTGGTGACTTTCGACAAACACCCTGCTTCGGTCGTGCGGCCCGAGTCGGCGCCACTGTTGCTTACCGACCTTGAGCAGAAAATTGAATTGTTGTCCACAACTGGTGTCGATGCCGTCGTGGTGGTTCCTTTCAATGAAGAGCAATCAACTGAAGAGCCGCAATCATTTGTGAAGCGCGTGCTTGTTGATTGTTTGCATGTGCAACACATTGTTGTTGGTGAAGATTTCCATTTCGGAAAAAACCGCAGTGGTAATGTTGCACTCTTGCGCACCGAAGGGGCACAGCACGATTTCACCACCGGACCTATTGAGCTTCTCGCACGACAAGACGGAGTAGAAGAGCCCATTAGTTCTACAGCTATTCGTCGCGCGCTGCGCGGTGGCGAAATAGACACAGCAACAGCGCTTTTGGGTCACGCTTTTGAAGTGCGCGGCCCTGTGGTCTCAGGCGACCAACGTGGGCGCACCATTGGTTTTGCTACCGCCAATGTTCAGGTTCCTGGCTTCATCTGCCTTCCTGCCGACGGTGTGTATGCAGGCATCTACACACGTCCGTCAGGTAAGCGTTACGCGTGTGCAATCAACCTTGGTCGTCGCCCCACTTTTTACGAGCACAGCAATTCATCGCTGCTCGAAGCACACCTCATTGATGAATCAATTGATCTCTATGGCGAAGATGCAAAGGTTCAGTTCACACATTTCTTGCGCTCAGAGCGAAAGTTCGATGGCCCCGATGCGCTCATTGCGCAAGTGAAACTAGATGTGGATCATGCGCGGGAACTGATTAATTCGTTACCGCCTGGCACTCGACCATAAGTAGTAGTGCGCTGTTCAAGCGTGCGACCCAATGGTGAAACCAGTGCGTTGAAGCTGTCTTCGCTCATCTTTTGACCATGGTTTGCGCCAGCTGCACGAGAGATATTCTCGTCCATCAGCGTTCCGCCGAGGTCGTTGCAACCAGCGTTGAGCATTTGGCGGGCGCCGTCGACGCCAACTTTGGTCCAAGATACTTGGATGTTGTCGATGAGGCCATGGTAGGCAATGCGCGCAACAGCATGCATCAAAATATTTTCGCGGAATGTTGGCCCACGACGTGATTTGCGTTGCAAATAAATTGGTGATGCCATGTGCACGAAAGGAAGCCCAACGAACTCGGTGAAACCACCTGTTTCTTTTTGCAGGTCACGCGTAACCACCATGTGCTTGGCCCAACTATCGGTGTGTTCCACGCTGCCAAACATGATGGTGATGTTGGAACGAAGACCAACACTGTGTGCCACGCGATGACATTCGAGCCATTCTTCGGTATTTATTTTGTCGGGGCACAAGATGGCACGAATTTTGTCGTCGAGAATTTCGGCTGCTGTACCAGGAAGCGAAGCAAGTCCGGCATCTTTCAAACGAATGAGGTATGTCTCTAAAGACTCACCGAGTCGCTTTGCGCCTTCAGTGACTTCAAGAGCAGTGAAGCCATGCACATGCATTTCAGGTACCGCGTCTTTCACAGCACGGGTGACATCGATGTAGTAGTCGCCATCGAAATCGGGGTGAATACCACCTTGCAAGGTGACCTCTGTTGCTCCCATTTCCCATGCTTGTGCGGCACGTTGTGCAATGTCGTCGAGCGTGAGCAAATATGGTGTGCCACGCAAGTTGAGGCTGAGTGGGCCTTTAGAAAAACCACAGAACTTGCACTTGAAAGTGCACACGTTGGTGTAGTTGATATTGCGGTTGTGCACCCAAGTGACCGTGTCGCCAACTGCACGCTTGCGGAGTTCATCGGCAAATTCAGCAACGGCGTTCATTTCGCGCCCACGAGCGCGGAACAGTGCGACAATTTGCTGTTCATCGGGAAGATTGCCGGCTTCAACACCATCAAAAATTTCGCGTAGTTCACCGGAAATTTTTGCAGCACCAGGAATAAGAATAGGCGGCTTGTTGTTGGCACCCGAGTACCACTGTGTTGAACGGTGTCCGACCAAAACAACTTCAGCGCCATCGAGCACAACATCGGCTGCTGTTACTTTTTCAGGCCAAATGGCACCTGGGTCGTCGCGTCCGAGACCTTCAGCATCGGCGCGGTCCATGACGGCGAATTGAACTGCTGGGTCGATCCACTGCGCAGCATCGCGCACGTACTCGGGGTAAATGGTGAGGCGCGGTGCGAGTTCGTAGCCACGCTGTGAAGTGACTTCACGTAAGCGCTCGAGTGCTGGCCATGGGCGTTCAGGGTTCACATGGTCGGCGGTGACAGGGGAGACCCCACCCCAGTCGTCAATACCTGCGTCGAGCAAAATGCCAAAGTCGTCTGACAGGTTGGGTGGTGCTTGCAAGTGAATGGAGTCGGGCAAAATGAGCCGTGCCATTGCAATGCTCCACAAGTATTCGTCTTCTGGGCAGGGGGCTTCGTGCTGCATGCCAGTGCGTGGCTTTGGCAAAAAATTCTGCACAATGACTTCTTGTACGTGGCCATATTTTTCGTGCGATGCGGCAATTGCTTCAAGTGCAGCAATGCGATCTTCACGGTTTTCACCAATGCCCACCAAGATGCCGGTGGTGAAAGGAATTTTGAGTTCGCCAGCCCACTGCAATGTGTCGAGTCGACGCTGTGGCACTTTGTCGGGCGCTCCGCGGTGACATGGAAGATCATTGCGCAAAGTTTCAATCATCATTCCTTGTGAAGGAGACACCTTGCGCAACAGTGCGAGTTCATCTTCGTAGAGCGCTCCGGCATTTGCGTGTGGCAACAACCCAGTTTCTGCGAGCACCAGCTGTGCCATGTCGTGCAAATAGTGCACGGTGCTGTCGAAGCCATTTGCCTTCAGCCATTGCGCTGCAATGTCGTAGCGCAATTCAGGACGCTCGCCCAGAGTGAAGAGTGCTTCGTGACAACCTTGCTTAGCGCCGGCTTTTGCAATGTTGAGCACTTGTTCGGCTGAGAGGAAAGGGTTTTCGAGGCGTGCCGGGGGCTGGGCAAAAGTGCAATAGCCACAGGTGTCGCGGCACAACATGGTGAGGGGAATAAACACCTTGGGCGAATAGGTGACGCGCGTTCCAAAAAGTGTGTCGCGCCGAGCCGAGGCGAGGGCGAGCAACTGAGGGAGTGGAGTATCTAGCGAGGGTCGCTGGGACAGCATGAAGAAACCTTTTCCGGTAACCGTTCCTAAGGAACGAACTGAGTATGTCTGCCAGCGCTCAACGGCAATGCTTCGGGAGCTAGAAATCCGAGGCATTACCTACATGTCGAGCAAGGTGACTGTAGCGCAGGTGGCGGCGGGGTTGCTAGTTCAGGGACTAGTCGGGAACAGCGGCAAAAAGAGCACGCACATTGTGGCTATTGAGTGGCAAGCGGTGCCCCGTGCGACTAATGAAGCCCAATTGCACCCCGGAAACGGGGTCGAGCACGGTGAAGAGTTGCTCGTGGCCATCGTGATCAACAATGACGTCGGTGAGCAAAGGGACTCCTATTGCCGATAGAGCCTGTTGCGTGAAGCCAGCATTGAGCACTTCTATGGCGATGTGCTGTACGCCCGAGCCATGTTCATCGAGGTGAGCTTGCACTGCGGCGTCGTTGCCGGCTCCGAGAAGAACTACTAAAACGCCACCAGCTTCGGCAAGAAACATTTCTGTGTCGTCGGTAGGTGAAACGCGGAATCCCATTTGAGTAAAAAACGAACAAGCGGCGGTGATATCGGTAACGGCAACAACAACATGGTCGATGCGACACGCAACAGTGTCGAGAGCGGAAGCACCGTTCATCTCGGCATCTTTGAGCGGTGCCAATTCATCGCGGCCATGTGCTACTTCAATGCGATGAGTTTCTGCAAGCAATGTGCGAAAAATCTGTTCAGCAAAGTCGGCGTCGACATTTTTATCAATGGCCCACTGCCTACGAGTGGTGAGCACTTCGCGAACGCGCTGTGGCTGAATGACTGCTGCATCAACTTGCGATTTCACTTCGGCAACTTCTTTGCACACGTCGAGTCGACGCGCAAGAAGTTCAACAATGCCCTGATCGATACTGTCTATTTCGTTGCGTAGCGCTGATAGTTGTTGTGAAATGTCGCTCATTTGGAAATGTGTGCAGTCAGTAGTCGTTCAACGTGTTTGGCAAGAACATCCATTTCAATGTTCACTCTGTCGCCGGCACGGCGCACGCCAAGGGTGGTGACCTCGCAGGTGTGCGGAATAACAGCAACATCAAAAGTGTCGTCACCTAAATTGAAAGCAGTGAGGCTGATGCCATCGACGGTGACGGAACCTTTCTCAACGAGATACACCATGAGTTCTGGAGCAATGCGAATGCGCAACTCGGGAGCTGCTTGCACCACAGTTCCTACGCCATCAACATGGCCAAGCACAATGTGCCCGCCAAGACGTTCGCCAAGGGCCATGGGCCGCTCGAGGTTCACCACAGCGCCATCTTCGATGTCGTTCAAGTTGGTGCGTTGGTAGGTTTCTTCACTCACATCGGCTTCCCACCATGAATCTCCAGCAGTGGTGTCTGACGACACAAGGGTCAGACAACAGCCATTCACGGCAATAGAGGCACCCATCTCGCTGCCTTCCAGCACGGTTGACGCGGAAATACGCAATCGGGGTCCGCGACGGGAGATGACTCGGCCAAGCTCTTCAACAATTCCAGTGAACACGGGGCAAGGTTACCCCTCGCAGGTTGGTGGTGGTGTGTCTATTCCATAGCCTGTAGAGGTCCAGCAAGGCCCGCCCATCATTATGAGGGGAGAGCGTCGCTGAGATGCCCGTGGCCAATTGGCTCCGAGCGACCCACGTTATATACAAAGTGAGGCACCCATGCCAGAAAAGGCACCAAAGCAGACCACCATCGCCGTGCACCAACAGCACGCGACCGATACCGGCTCTCCAGATGTTCAGATTGCGCTCCTCACCGATCGCATCAATCAATTAACTGACCACTTGAAAGACCACCCAAAAGATCACCACTCACGTCGTGGACTTTTGATGTTGGTTGGCCGTCGTCGCCGCATGCTCGATTACGTTCGTGACCGCGATATTCAGCGTTACCGCGATCTCATCGCAAAACTTGGTCTTCGTCGCTAAGCAGCGTCGCCCACTCTGGCTAGGTATCCCCAAAAGGTGGGGATACCACAAGCAGAATAGAAACCAGAAATAAAGAAGCGAGCAACCGTGAGTCGGTTGTCAGTCGCCTAGCCCGTGGCCCTAGTTGGGTCACGAGATTGCCGACTGGGAACCGACATTGTTGCTCATTTGACCCCGTCTCATCTTTGAGCACATACATATATAAAAGGAGGACACCATGGCTGATGCCATCCGCGTGTCTGGTGCCGTTTCAGGTACCGATAAAACTCTGTCTTTTGAGACAGGCAAACTTGCCCAGCAGTCACAGGGCGCAGTTGTTGCGAGCCTTGGCCGCACCACCGTACTGTCCACCGCAAACGCCGCTAAGGGCGTTCGCGACGGAATTGACTTCTTCCCACTCACCGTCGACGTAGAAGAGCGTGCCTATGCAGCAGGAAAAATTCCTGGCGCATTTTTCCGCCGTGAAGGTCGCCCAACAGAAATGGCAATTCTTACTTGCCGTCTCACCGACCGCCCGTTGCGCCCTGCTTTCCCCGATGGCTACCGCAATGAAACACAAATCGTGCTCACCATCATTGGTGCCGACCAGGAAAACCCACACGACATTTTGTCAATCAACGCTGCATCCGCATCGCTCATGATCAGTGGTATTCCTTTTGAAGGCCCCATTGGCGCAGTGCGCGTTGCTTACAGCACTTCAGGTGAATGGATTCCACACCCCACCTTCGAAGAGAGTGAAGCAGCAACATTCGAACTCGTCGTTGCAGGTCGTCAACTCGACGACGGCGACGTTGCCATCATGATGGTGGAAGCCGGCGGCACCGAGAAGAGCTTCTCGTACTATGCCGATGGTGCACCAAAAGTAAATGAGCCAGTATTGGCAAGTGGTCTTGAGGCATCAAAGAAGTGGATCAAAGAGTCCATTGGCTTGCAGCGTCAACTTGTTGCAAGTGTGATTGCAACAAAGGGCCCCATTGAGCCACTGAAGTACACACCTGTTCTTGACTACACACCAGAAGTATTTGCTGCTGTTGAAGGTGTTGCCACAACAAAGTTGGCTCCAGCAGTTGCTATTTCATTGAAGAGCGCTCGTAACGAAGCAATCGATGCGGTAACAGCAGAAACTCTTGTTGCATTGTGTGGATCTTCAGAAGCACCTGGTGCTTTTGCGGGTCAGGAAAAAGGCGTCAAAGAAGCAGTGCGCAGCTTGACCAAGAAATTGGTCCGTAAGCGCATTGTTGAAGAAGGCATGCGCATCGATGGTCGTGGACCTCGCGACTTGCGCCCTGTTTCGTCTGAAGTAGGCATTTTGGCTACAGCACACGGCACTGGCCTTTTCCAGCGTGGAGAAACTCAAGTCATGAACGTGTGCACACTCGCAATGCCACGCATGAACCAGTTGCTCGACACATTGACTCCTGAAACCACCAAGCGTTTCATTCATCACTACAACATGGCCCCATGGGCTAACGGCGAAACCGGCCGCGTTGGTTCACCAAAGCGCCGCGAAATCGGCCACGGTGCATTGGCCGAGCGTGCATTGTTGCCAGTAGTGCCAAGCCAAGAAGATTTCGCTTACACCATTCGTTTGGTGAGTGAAGTGATGTCGTCTAACGGTTCCACCTCAATGGGTTCGGTCTGCTCGGCAAGCCTTTCACTCATGGATGCTGGTGTGCCCATCATTGCTCCTGTTGCAGGTATCGCAATGGGCTTGGTGTTTGCGGAAGGCAAGTACACCACGCTCACCGACATCTTGGGTGCAGAAGACGCATTCGGCGACATGGACTTCAAAGTTGCCGGTACGGCCGATGCCATTACGGCTTTGCAACTCGACACAAAAATTGAAGGCATCCCAGCCGATGTTTTGATTGCTGCTCTCGACCAAGCAAAAGATGCACGTCTGGCCATTTTGGAAGTCATGAATGCAGCACTCGCTGCTCCACGTAGTGAAGTTGCAGAAACTGCTCCAAAAATTGTTTCCTTCACCATTCCACTCGACAAAGTCGGAGAGGTTATTGGGCCAAAGGGCAAGGTCATCAACACCATTCAGCAAGAAACTGGTGCTGACATTGCAGTGAGCGACGATGGTGCAGTTGGCATCATCACCATTGGTTCACCAGACTCGGTAAAGGTGAACGATGCACGCGAGCGCATCATGGCAATTGTTCAGCCACCAACTGCAGACCTCGGTGGCATCTACAACGGTCGCGTTGTCAGCATCACCAAGTTCGGTGCATTCGTCAACATCCTTCCTGGGCGTGACGGTCTTGTACACATTTCGAAGTTGGGTAA
>JANRCO010000061.1 GCA_030726975.1 Ilumatobacteraceae bacterium
AACCTATGTGTGGTATCCGCAACGTGCGGGTAGACCAGATCTTGCCGTTGAGCGTGCTCGTGATTTTAGTGTTGCGAGCGACCTCGTAGTGCGCCAAGCCATCACACGGCTCTATTCATTCAGTAAAGCAAGTGAGTGGACCTCAATGCGGGCACAAGCAGCGCGTGCACTTGGCCGAGCAGCAGGGCCAGAAGGTTCGCTCGGCAAACTTGCCGCTTCAGAAGTAGCGCGCATGTCGAACAAGGTGCACACGCTCATTTCAGGAACACAAGGTGTTCTCAAAGACGGCGATAGCCCACTCGATGCAGTGATTGCAGAAGTGTTGGTCTCAACGTCGGCACAATCAATTGCGGGTGGCACCGATGAAATTCAGCGCAACATTATTGGTGAAAAAATTCTCGGTTTATCCCGCGAGCCAGAAGCAAAAAACGACAAGTAACTACTTTTGCGACAGCGAAGCCTGTTCAGCTGCTCGCATCCACGCTTGAGCGCCGTCGTGGTCGCCAAGCGCTGTGAGTGATTGTGAAATTTTCGCTGCAATGAGTGCGGTGGGCTGTTGGCGAAATGCTTCGGCTCCAATTTTTGCCGCCTCGTGATGATTGCCAACGCGTTGTAAGCCAGTCATCACCAAAATGGTGTAGTCGGTTTGTGAGAGACCCGAGGTCGCGGCGTTGTTGCGTTGACGTGACCCGAACATTTGTAGTTGCATCACCAGAAGAATTGCGGCCAATGGAAGAAAGCTTCTGGCTTGTTCGAAAGCAACCGCAGCAACGAGCCCGCCAGAGGTTGCCACGATGCTGAACCACATCATGAAACCTGCCCCGCCACGTGGTGCGATTTTTTCGAGACCCGCCGACACAATGGCGCCACCATCGAGTGGAATGACGGGGATGAGGTTGACCACAGCTAAAACAATGCCGGCCCACCAGATGGTCAGTGTTGCTTCATTGCGCAAAATGTCGTTGCGCGATAGCGGGTTGGCACCAAGCAAAAGCATGACGGCTGTGCCAACAGTTCCTTGAGCAAATGACCCGGCGGCGGCGATGCCAGCGCGTTCCCATCGGGCAAGGGGGCGACTTGGTAAATACGAGGCATAGCCAGCGAGAAAGTCGAGTGAAATTTCGGCATGTGCGCCGGTCGCACGCGCAGCGAGCGCATGGCCGAGTTCGTGAATAAGGGTGAAGGCGGCGAGTGTTCCTGCAGCCCATAACCCAAGTGAGCCACCATAAATAAAGACAACCAGCCCGAGAAAGATGATGAACCCGGGGCGAATTTCCACGCGAAAGCCCAAGAGCATGAAGCTTCTGAAGTGAGTGCCGCGTTCTTTCAACATTTGCTTGGAGCCTAAGGGCATTGCGCCTCTAGACTTTTACCGTGCCACTTGTATATGCCTTCGACCACAAACATCGCCGTTCTCCACGAGACATGAAAGACCTTCTCGGTGGAAAGGGTGCCAACCTCGCCGAGATGATGAGCGTCTTGAATCTTCCCGTGCCTCATGGGTTTACCGTCACCACCGACGCCTGCCGTGAGTACATGAAAGGTGGATGGCCAAAAAGTCTCGACCTCGAAATCGCTAAGCAAGTTGCCGCGCTCGAAAAGAAAATGGGACGCAAGCTTGGCAATGTTGCCGACCCACTGTTGGTGTCGGTGCGCTCAGGCGCAAAGTTCTCGATGCCTGGCATGATGGACACCGTTCTCAACTTGGGTTTGAATGACAAAACAGTTGTTGGTCTTGCCAAGGCAAGCGATGAGCGTTTTGCTTACGACTCATATCGCCGCTTTATCAGCATGTACGGCCGCATTGTGCTTGGCCTCGAGGGCGAAGAGTTTGAACACGAACTCACCCAGGCACGCTTGGCTGCTGGAGTTGCTTCCGATGCAGAAATTCCTGCTGCTGCACTCAAGGCAATTTGCGATTCGTACAAGAAAATTGTGCAAAACCATACGGGCAAGCCATTCCCGCAAGACCCAGTGAAGCAATTGCGTGGCGCAATTGAAGCAGTGTTCCGTTCATGGAATGGCCCTCGTGCCATTGCTTACCGTGTGCGCGAAAAAATTAGCCACGATCTCGGTACCGCCGTCAACGTTCAGGCCATGGTGTTTGGTAACCGCGATAGCAACTCGGGTACCGGCGTTGGCTTCACACGTAACGCTGCGACGGGCGACAACAAGCCATATGGCGATTTCCTCGTCAATGCACAAGGTGAAGACGTTGTTGCTGGTATTCGCAACACCGAAGACCTCGAAGCACTGAAGCGTAAATTCCCCGTTATTCATGCTGAACTCATGGCCATTTTCTTGCGCCTTGAAAAGCACTACAAAGATATGTGCGACACCGAGTTCACCATTGAGCAGGGCAAATTGTGGATGCTGCAAACACGTGTTGGCAAGCGCACTGGAGCAGCAGCACTGAAGATGGCTGTCGACATGACCAAGGGCACCGGCAAAGGTAAAGGTGCATGGAAGATCTCGCGCAAAGAAGCACTCATGCGCGTTACTGCCGACCACCTCGACCAGGTGTTGCACCCACAGTTCGCCAATAAGGGCATTGTGCTCACCAAGGGTCTTGCTGCATCGCCAGGTGCTGCAGTAGGCAAGGTTTATTTCACCGCCGACGACGCAGCCGATGCAGCCGATCGTGGCGAAGCAGTCATCTTGGTGCGTAACGAAACCAGCCCTGAAGATGTTCACGGCATGATGGTGTCGCAAGGCATTCTTACCGCTCGCGGCGGTCTTGTGAGCCACGCAGCAGTTGTTGCACGTGGTTGGGGAACCCCTGCCATTGTGGGTGCCGAAGCTGTTCGCATTGAAGGCAAGCAATTCTCTGTTGGTGGCATCGTTGTCAAAGAAGGTGATGTTATTTCACTCGATGGTGCATCGGGCGAAGTGGTTGTTGGGGAATTGAAGCTTGAAGCTGCAAAGCCACCAAAAGAATTCGAAATCATCTTGAAGTGGGCCGACGAAATTCGTAAGGGCAAGCTTGCTGTACGTGCAAACGCCGACACCGGTGAAGATGCCAAAAATGCCCGTGAACTTGGCGCAGAAGGAATTGGCTTGTGCCGTACCGAGCATATGTTCTTGGCTCCCGACCGTTTACCTGTTGTGCGACGCATGATCTTGGCCGACACACCTGAAGAAGAAACAGCAGCTCTTGAAGAGCTACGCAAAGTGCAAAAAGAAGACTTTGCAGCAATCTTCCGCGAGATGTCGGGTCTTCCTGTCACTGTGCGTTTGCTCGACCCACCATTGCACGAGTTCTTGCCACGCGTGCTCGACCTTGAAGTGAAAAAGGCTTCAGTTGGTCTCACACATGAAGAAGAGAAGTTGTTGGAAGCAGCCGAAAGCTGGGCTGAGTTCAACCCAATGATTGGTACTCGCGGTGTGCGACTCGGCGTCATTAAGCCAGGTCTGTACGCAATGCAAGTGCGCGCGCTCATGGAAGCAGCCGACCAAGTGTCGAGCGAAGGATTCAAGCCCATTGCAGAAGTCATGATTCCCCTCACCGTTACACGTGAAGAACTCGCTCTTGCTCGTTCATGGGTAGAAGAAGTGTTGCGCGAAAACGCCACACGTCCTGCGCCAATGAACAAGGGCAAAAAGGTGTCACGTCCGAAGGTCACCATTGGCACGATGATTGAAACACCGCGTGCAGCATTGCGTGCCGATGAACTCGCCGAAGAAGCCGACTTCTTTAGCTTTGGCACCAACGACCTCACGCAGTTGGTGTTTGGCTTTAGCCGCGACGACATTGAAAGCCGCATGATGCCTGCGTACCTTGAAGCTGGTCTCTTGAAGCGCAATCCATTTGAAACCATCGACCAAAACGGCGTGGGTGAGTTGGTGTTCCTTGCTGCTCAGCGTGGTCGCAAGGTGAAGCGCGACCTCAAGCTCGGCGTATGTGGCGAGCATGGTGGCGATCCAGAATCCATCGAACTTTTCTACAAGGCTGGCTTGAACTATGTCAGTTGCTCACCGTTCCGTGTACCTATTGCGCGCTTGTCTGCAGCGCAATCGGTATTGGGCGGAACACATAGCGACACCAAGTAAGTCATCTCGGAGAGAAAGACTCAAGGGGATCCCAGCGAAGGCTAGGCAGTAGCCTCTCGCATATGGCAATCTCCGACGACGACATCGAGGCACTGCGTCAGCGCGTGTCGATTGTCGACGTCGTGCAGGCCTCTGTGGCACTGCGCCGTGTGGGTCGCAACTGGGTGGGGCTGTGCCCATTCCATGCAGAAAAGTCGGGATCGTTCAACGTACGTGAAGAGACGGGCCGGTATCGCTGCTTTGGTTGTGGAGCATCGGGTGACGTGTTCAAATTTGTACAAGACATGGAGCATGTCGATTTTGTTGGTGCGGTGGAGTCTCTTGCTGCCAAAGTGGGCATGCAACTCAACTACACCTCGGGAACAGAGTCGAAAG
>JANRCO010000062.1 GCA_030726975.1 Ilumatobacteraceae bacterium
GTGCAGACCCCAACTGGGGACGCGTCGCCATGGCCGTGGGCAAGTGCAACGACACCAACATCAATCAAGAGCACGTGGTCATTCGCTTTGGTGCACAAGAGGTGTACCCGCACCCGGTTTCAGAAAGTGGCCTGGCACAGTTAAGTGAATACATGAAGGGCAGCGATGTTCTCATTCATGTATCACTCAATAACGGTTCAAGCACCGCAACAGTATGGGGATGCGACCTCACCGACGGGTACGTGCGCATTAACGCCGACTACACCACTTAGTTATTTAGGTGGCATACGAATGCCACCGTCTACGCGGATGCACTCTGCATTCATGTAGCTGTTGGTGATGCATTCGATGACCATTGAAGCAAGCTCTTCTGGGCCGCCGAGGCGTTGCGGGAAGAGCACACCTTTTTGCAAGTTTGCTTTGAATGCTTCGCTGTTTTCACCATCACCGTAGATAGGTGTGTCGATGAGGCCCGGTGCCACCGTGTTCACGCGAACACCGATAGCTGCAAGGTCGCGAGCAATAGGAAGTGTCATTCCTACAACGCCACCTTTTGATGCGGAGTATGAAGCCTGACCAATTTGACCGTCGAATGCTGCAACCGATGCGATGTTCACAATTGCGCCGCGCTCGCCGTGCTCAAGAGGCTCGGTCACGCTCATGGCAGTTGCTGCCAAACGAATGCAGTCGAAAGAGCCAATGAGGTTGATGGCAATTACTTTTTTAAATACGTCGAGGTTTGCTGCTGAGTCGTACGAACCATCTTTACCAACGGTGCGTTGTGCCCAACCAATGCCAGCAGAGTTCACAAGTACGCGTAGTGGACCCATGGACTTTGCCATCTCCACTGCGTTGATGATGTCTTCTGTCTTTGTGACATCAACTTTGCAAAATGCTCCCCCAATTTCTTTTGCTAATTCCTGTCCCTTGTCTTCTTGAAGGTCGGCTACGACGACCTTCGCGCCACGCTTGGCGAGAAGACGGGCTGAGGCGGCACCAATTCCTGATGCTCCACCGGTCACTATTGCGCTTGCTCCTGAAATGTCCATGGTGCGAGGCTATGCCGACGCAGCCGCAACCGCCAAAGCGTCGACCAAATCATTCATGGGTTCCCCAGAATGGCCCTTCACCCAGGTGAAAAAGGTCTTTTCTGGCCCACGTTTCACCACCTCGGCGAGCAATTGCTCCCAGAGGTCTTGGTTTGCCACGGCCTGGCGTTGGGAGTTCTTCCATCCTCGAGTGAGCCAACCCTGCCACCATTTGTCAGTAAAGCACTTCACCACATAGGTGCTATCGGAGCGCACTTCAACAACGCTGTTGATGTGATGCAACGAGCGCAGGGCATCGATGACCGCGTACAGCTCCATGCGCTGGTTGGTGCTTGGCTTCTCTGCTCCCGAGCCATTGGGTGTTCCCGTGGGGGAAATCGCCCATGCCCAGCCGCCAGGGCCAGGGTTTCCCGAGCAAGCACCGTCGGTGTACACCACGGTGGCATTTTCCGGCACCGCGGTTGCCAAAGGCGTTGCTTGTAGTGCACTTAAGAGTTCCCTGGCGTTCATTGCCGAGCCACTAAAACCTAAATCGAGTTCCATTGCTATAGATCATTACCTATTTTCGCTGTATCACTTGGTATCACGCTTCGCCTGCGAGAATAGTCCCATGATCTTCGACGGCTCCATGCACCAGCTTCCCGATATCGACCCGACCGAAACGAACGAATGGATGGAGTCGCTCGACGCCGTCATCGATTCACACGGCAAAACTCGCGCTCGGTATTTACTGTCACGTTTGCTCGAGCGTGCGCAAAAGAATCAAGTGAGTTTTCCTGCCACGGTGTCCACCCCTTACGTAAACTCCATCCCACGAGAACAAGAACCATGGTTTCCCGGCGATGAGCATTTAGAGCGGCGCATTCGTGCCTACATTCGTTGGAATGCGGCAGTGATGGTGATTCGTGCCAACACACGCGCTGAAGGAATTGGTGGACACCTTTCCACCTTTGCAAGTTCTGCATCACTGTATGAAATTGGTTTCAACCACTTCTTTCGCGGCAAAGACGACGGCCAAGCCGGAGACCATATTTACTTCCAAGGCCACGCCGCTCCAGGTGTTTACGCACGTGCATTTCTTGAAGGACGACTCTCCACCGATGACCTCGACCATTTCCGCCGTGAAATTGGCCGTGAAGGCAAAGGCCTCTCGAGTTATCCGCACCCGCGGTTAATGCCCGACTTCTGGGAATACCCCACCGTTTCCATGGGCCTTGGACCCATCACCGCGTTGTATCACGCTCGCTTCAATCGCTATTTGTTGAATCGCAAACTCGACGACACGTCAGCTAGTCGTGTGTGGGCATTTCTTGGTGACGGCGAATGCGATGAACCAGAAACACTCGGTGCAATATCGCTTGCATCGCGTGAACATCTTGACAACTTGGTTTTTGTAGTGACCTGCAACTTGCAACGCCTCGATGGCCCGGTACGCGGCAACGGAAAAATCATTCAAGAACTTGAAGCAACCTTTCGTGGCGCAGGATGGAATGTCATCAAGGTCATTTGGGGCTCGAAGTGGGACGACCTACTTGCTCGTGATGTCGACGGTGTATTGCTCAACCAAATGAACACCACGGTTGACGGCGAATTCCAGCGCTACACCGTGGAAGATGGCTCATACATTCGTGAAAACTTCTTTGGGCCCGACCCACGACTGCGCCAGATGGTCTCGCATCTTTCCGATGAAGAACTCAGCGTGTTGCCACGCGGTGGGCACGACTACCGCAAGTTGTATGCCGCCTATCGCTCGGCTGCAGAAAACTTAGGATCCGGTCGACCCACTGCCATTTTGTGCAAGACCGTGAAGGGTTGGACCCTTGGTCCTTCCATTGAAGGTCGCAATGCAACGCATCAAATCAAAAAGATGAACGCCGATCAGTTGCGCGCACTACGCGATCGCTTGTACCTCCAAGATGAAATTCCCGATAGCGCCCTCGAGGCCGATGAACCACCGTATTTCCGCCCTGCAGAAACAAGCGTGGAATACCAATACATGATGGAGCGTCGCCGCGCACTCGGTGGGCCAGTACCCAAACGAGTAGTTGTTGCACGTCGCCCGTTGTCGTTACCTGCACCAGAGGTATTCGAAGAACTCCGTGCAGGAAGTGGCGATCAATCGGTGAGTACCACCATGAGCTTTACGCGCTTGCTGCGCAACTTGGCTCGCGACGAAAACTTTGGCCCACGCGTTGTGCCCATCATTCCCGACGAAGCACGTACCTTTGGTATGGATTCTCTTTTCCGCGAACTGCGTATCTATGCAAGCCAAGGTCAAAAGTACGAACCAGTCGACCATGACCTCTTGTTGTCGTATGTAGAAGCATCCGACGGGCAAATTCTTGAAGAAGGCATTACTGAAGCGGGAAGCTTGGCTTCTTTTATTGCAGCAGGAACAAGTTATGCAACGCGCGGTGTGCCGATGGTGCCCTTCTACACGTTCTATTCCATGTTTGGCTTCCAACGCGTAGGTGACCTCATTTGGCAGGCAGCCGACGCACGCACGCGAGGTTTCCTCCTTGGCGCAACAGCTGGTCGCACCACACTCATGGGTGAAGGCTTACAGCATCAAGACGGCCATAGTTTGGTACTCGCTAGCACGGTTCCACCTTGCCAGTCGTACGACCCAGCATTTGCTTACGAAGTTGCAGCAATTATCGAAGATGGCCTTGAGCGCATGTACGGTGCGAACCCTGAAGACATCTTCTACTACATCACTTTGTACAACGAGAACTACGCAATGCCTGCACAATCTGCTGCCGTTGAAGCGCAGCACATTACGCGTGGGCTTTATAAGTTTGCCGATGCGCCCGAGGCGCCACTTCACGCAACAATTCTTTTCTCGGGAAGTGCACATACTGCTGCACGCGAGGCCGCTAAAGAGTTGCTCGAGAATTACGGCGTTGGAGTGGAGTTGTGGTCGGCAACTTCCTATAAGAATCTACGTGAAGAAGCAATGAACTGCGAACGCATTGCCCGCTTGAACCCAACACACCCTCCAGCAATTCCACTCGTGACACGTCTACTCACCGATGCACCAGGACCCATTGTTGCAGTCACCGACTTCATGCGCATCGTCCCTGAGCAAGTTGCTCGCTTCATCCCCAATAAAACATTTGTTCCACTGGGCACCGATGGCATGGGTCGCAGCGATACTCGCGAGGCTTTGCGCCAGTACTTTGAAAATGACATGCCAAGCATTGTTGTCACTATTTTGCATGCTTTGCAGCAAGATGGCAAAGTGATGCCAGACGTAGTAGAAAAAGCGTTAGACAAGTACAACATCGCACCTAATAGCCCTTCACCCTTTTTGTATTAAGAGAACAACATGAGCACAGGAACCCTTTACATCACTGGCGACACAGCAGCCGACAAGTTGCTGAACAGCAACGGCACCGCACTACTCATTGGAATGTTGCTCGACCAGCAGGTGCCAATGGAGTGGGCATTTAAAGGACCCGCCACCATCAAAGAACGCCTAGGTCATTTAGACCCCAAGAAAATTTCTCTCATTGACGTCGAAGAATTTGTGTCGATGTGCTGTGAAAAACCAGCCATTCATCGGTTTCCAGCATCGATGAGTCGCCGCATTCACGAGCTGTGCTGCATCATTGCTCGCGATTACAAGAACAAGGGCGAAAACATGTGGGCAGGAGTCACCGATGCTGCTGTACTCACCCAACGCCTACGTGTGCTTCCCGGGTTCGGCGAAGAAAAGGCACAAATTTTTATTGCACTCCTTGGCAAGCGCATGGGCGTTGTTCCAAAAAATTGGAAAACCGAAGCAGGAGTGTTTAGCGATACAAACCCGCGCACTGTTGCCGACATCACGTCGCCTGAAACATTGCTCATGGTTCGCACCTGGAAAAAGGCAGAAAAAGCTGCTGCGCGCGATAAGCAGAGCCGCCCTTTGAAAGCCAAAACGAGCAAATGACCACCCTTGTCACCGGTGGTGCTGGCTACATCGGTTCACATACCGTCCGACAACTCGTTAATGCCGGACGCGACGTCGTTGTGTTCGACTCACTCGAACTTGGTCACCGTGAATCTCTACTCGGAACCGAATTAGTGGTGGGCAATATTGCCAACCAAGATCTCATTACATCGGTGTGCAAGAAATACGGAATTACCGAAGTCATTCACTTCGCTGCATACAAAAGCGTTGGGGAATCGATGAGCAACCCTGGTCGCTATTTTTCCAACAATGTCACCGGCTCAATGCTGCTCGTCGAGGCACTCGCCCATGCAGGTGTCGACAAAATAGTTTTCTCGTCGTCGGCATCGGTGTACGGAACACCTGCGGAGGTGCCTGTACGTGAAGATGCCCCGCTTCACCCCGAGAGCGTGTACGCCGAAACGAAATACATGACAGAACGCATGTTGCATTGGTTTAGCGAAACACACGGCATGCGCTCGGTCAGCTTGCGCTACTTCAATGCTGCTGGCGACTCGTTCGATTCACTCATTGGCGAAGACTGGTCGGTCACTACAAACCTCGTGCCAGTAGTGATGAAAGCAACTCTTGGTAAACGTGATGCGCTTGAAGTTTTTGGCAACGACTACCCCACTCGCGACGGCACAGGCATCCGCGATTACATTCACGTGGTCGACCTCGCCGATGCACATGTGAAGGCTTTGGACTATCTCGCAGAAGGCAAACCCACCATTGCATGCAATGTGGGCACCGGAACAGGAACAACAGTGCTTGAGGTCATTCAAGCAACTGAACGGATTTCAGGCTGCAAGGTTCCGTACGTGATGTCGCCGCGCCGCGCCGGCGACCCTGTTGAGGTGTACGCCGACCCCGCCTTTGCTGCTCAAACACTTGGCTGGAAAGCGCAATTTTCTCTCGACGACATTATTTCCACTGCTTGGCAATGGCATAGTACGCACATCGACGGCTACACCAAGTAGTTACGAAGCGAGTCGCGACCGCTCACGGTCGAGCCACCCAAACAACACTGCAAGAGCACGAGGGTCGTGACGCAAACGGTGCCCTGCACCAGAAATAATGCGCAACTCAGCTGACCCATGTGCCTGAGCTAATGAGCGCGCATCGGCTGTGGGCACGCTTTCATCGTCGTCACCGTGCAACACCATGAGTGGGCGTGGTGCAAAACGACGTGCCGCGTCGGTGGGGCGAAACCGCCGGAGTTCCCGACTCCACTCATCGAAGTTTTGAGGAAACCCGGCACGGCGAATGGCCCCAATATCTCGTGCATGTTCGAGGAAGCGACGTGGTTGCTCGGCCCAGTCGTCGAAGTCGGCACGACCACTAAGCGATACACATCCGTTTACTCGTGGGTCATCGGCCGCAACGCACAACGCCACCGATGCTCCGGTATTGGTGCCCACCAGCCACACGCTGTCGACATTTCCCGTAGCAACTAAGTGATCGATCGCTGCTCGCAGGTCATCGACCCAACCTTGCAACGAAAAGTCACCTTCGCTAGCACCGCATCCGCGAAATGTGAAAGTAAGAGCTGCGCACCCCACTTCATTTGCCATGCGGTCGATGACCTGAGGAAAGGTGCCCGCTGATTGACGAGCATCTAAGGGGCCAATGGGAAACCCGTGACACAAAATGACACCAGGCAATGGGCCAAAGACACCGTTTGGTCGCGCAAAATAACTAGACAGCGTTAACCCACTCGACAAAAATGTCGAGTTACTCAGCATCGTATTTACTGCTCCAGATTGCGCACTTTCAGCCATGGAGGTTTCTAGGCGCGTGGAGCGCGCATCCGCCGAGTTTTACCTGGAGTAGCCAACGTGTAACCACGATTACGTGCTTCAACTTCGGTATCGGGCCCGAAACACAAACCCACCTCGCTAGCCACAATGTCGTCAATGATGGCGGGGTCGCTCCAGTTGTCGACGTCGTAAACAAGCTGTGTGCGTTTGTCTCCGAGGTAGCGCGTATGTTCAAACTTGATGGGTCTCTCCATGCACTCAAGAGTAGCGGGAGTAGGCTCTTTGCTGTGGCGCTGAGCGAGAACGACATGAAGGAGTTTCTTTCGCAACTCCAAGAAACCGACGCTGTTCTTGGCGAAACGGCCCAAAAACGCGTGCGTGAATATCACCAACTCAACGAAATTCCCTTCGAGACCTACAAGTTCCCTACCTATAAATCCGCCGAGCAACAAAAGGTCTGGGTCCACCACTGGTGGGTGCGCCCTTTGCGGTTCCTGTATCGCCACTTACCTCGAGCAATCCGTTCCCGCATCAAACGAGTTGCGACATGACCACCACCTCCCGACGCATCGGGAAATACATCGCGTTCATTCCCGCGCACTGCAAACTCGAACGAGAATTCCGCACCGCAATGGGCAAATGGTTGAGGGCTTCAACATACGACATGGTGTACGGCGACTCGCTCCACCCCACCGATGACAAATATGAAGAGCCCATTCAAGTTCTTCGCCCAGGCTGGTCGCCCGAACGCTTGCGTGGGCATTGTTATGTAGGCGATGTAGTGCTTGCCGCTGCCGACATTGTTGCACGAGTGGGAGGCGCCGATGCACTGTGCTCACTCTCTTCTCATCATCGTGCGTTACTTCTCAGCGAACACGCTTCGTCAATTGGTCGCATGCCACTTTTCTTGTACAGCTCGCCATGGGAATACAGGTTCCCTAGCGCCGATCTTGACGCAGTGAAGTCTCACTGCTTACGTACCGGAATTGATGCTCAATGTTCCCTCAACGACAGTGGCTCTGGGGTTGTTGTTACACGCGCGCGCAACAGCAATCCTTCAGTAACTGTCATCATTCCCACGCGCGGTACAGAAGCAGAGGTGCGTGGCAAGAACCACGTTCTTGCTGCACACGCCATTGCGCAGTTAGTGGAACACTCAACGTTCCAGAATTTCGACATCGTTGTTGTTGTCGACGAGGCAACACCGCAACATGCACTGCAGGAAATTAATAATGCAGCGCCTGGCCGTATTCAAGTTGTTCCTTTTGATCGGCCCTTTAATTTCGCTGAAAAAGTCAACCTCGGTGCTGCGCATACCACCGCCGACTATTTACTTTTGCTGAACGACGACACCGAGCCCAGTAATCCGCACCTCATCGATACGTTGTTGAGTTATTTCTCCGACGACACCGTGGGTCTTGTGGGTCCGAAGCTTCTCTATGAAGATGGCTTCATCCAAAGTGCCGGACACTTTTTTAATCCGGTGCCCTACGACGCATACAGAGGTTTCCCCGCGAATTGCGCAGGGGCATACAACATGCTCACCGTTGCCCGTGAGGTTTCGAGCGTCATTGCAGCATGCGCACTTACCCCGCGGAAAGTTTTTATAGAAGTGGGTGGGCTCAGCACACAGTTCCCCGGTGACTACAACGACATCGACTTTGCACTGAAATTGCAGTTGCTTGGCAAACGTGTCATCTACACCCCGTATACCGACTGCTTTCACTTCGAGTCGAAGACTCGCGAGGCAAAACTCAACCCAGCCCATGTTGCGCTGTTGGGCGAACGCTGGCGCGACCAATTAGAAAATGAAACCTACGGGCACCCCTCATTGCAGAAGTACCAATTGGCGTGGAAATCGAACCGTCCGGGTCAGAGATCAGTTGATGAAGCAGTTGGGCCAACTGCACCAATGGCATCGAAATAAGCCAGGTGTGCTTGCACCACATAGACAACATCAACATCTTCTAGAAGCTCCACTCCCGCTTTGCCTGCTTCTGCGAGCAAATAACCCGTGAGTTGGTCTTCGGTAATGAGCACTACATCGCGAATGTCTTGAGGGAGGTCGACCACTTTGTCGGGCTGCAAACCTTGAGCATGCAACCACCGCATATGAAGCATCAACATCTCGCGTAACTCATCGAGGGTGAGGCGCCCTTGGGTTGACGAGGGAAGAAGATCGGCAACAAACTCTGTTGCTTCAACGAGGTCGTATACGGCGCGAGGCGCAACGGCATCAAGCCGTCGCGCCTCGCGACCAACTACCAAAGCAGCAATCAGAAAAACTGACAGTGCTGCTGCAACTATGAAAAGAGCAAGAATCAAATGCCGATGCGCTGAGCGAGAAGCTCGCGATGGTAGGTGGGATCACCAAACATCAATTCGCTCGACTTTGCACGCTTGAAGTAAAGGTGCGCTGGGTGTTCCCATGTGAAACCGATACCACCGTGAATTTGAATGTTCTCTGCTGTTGCATGGAAATATGCTTCCGAGCAATAGGCCTTGGCAAGTGATGCAACCGAAGCAAGTTCTTCGTTCATTTCACTCGCACACCACATGCCGTAGTACGCAGCCGACTTGGCTGACTCCACTTCAAGCAACATGTCTGCACACTTGTGCTTGATTGCCTGGAATGAACCAATGGGGCGACCAAACTGCACGCGGACCTTGGCGTATTCCACAGCCATTTCCAGCACTTTTTGTGCTCCGCCCACTTGCTCTGCAGCAAGACCAACAGCAACAAGGTCGAACACTGTAGAAAGAACTTTCCAACCCGAGCCTTCTGCACCAAGGAGGCGAGCAGGTGTGTTGTTGAACTCAAGCTTCGACTGCTTGCGTGTTTGGTCCATTGTGGAAAGCGCCGTGCGGGTGAGGCCAGCTGCATCGCCATTCACTGCGAAAAGGCTGACGCCTTTTGCTGTGCGTGCGGCAACAATAATGAGTGATGCTGTATTGCCGTCGATAACGAACGACTTTGTTCCTGAAAGTTTCCAATCGGAACCTGACCCCGTTGCAGCCATTTGAATGCCTGCTTCGTCCCACTTGCCAGAAGGCTCAGCGGTTGCCAAAGTGGCAATGGTTGTTCCGGCAGCAATACCGGGAAGGTACTCCTTCTTTGCAGCTTCATCGCCGCTGTGCAACAACGTGTTGGCAGCGAGAACCACTGTGGAGAAATACGGAGCACACAAAAGTGCACGACCCATTTCTTCCAAGACAACACCGAGTTCGACGAAGCCGTAGCCTGAGCCGCCGTACTCTTCAGGAATGTGCAAGCCCTGGAGACCCATTTGCTCACCCATTTGGCTCCACACTGCTGCGTCGAAGCCATTGTCGGTTTCCATCTGCTCACGAACGGCACCCTCTGCAGATTTTGCATCGAGAAACGCACGGACAGTTTTACGGAGTTCTTCTTGTTCTTCACTAAAGGCAAAATTCATGAGGAGATTCTGCCCCACACGGAACCTGGGGCGCTACTTCAGATGTGTACACCTGTGTACACTAAAGAAATGACCACCCAGCCCCCTCGCCTTGGCACCCGCGAATTGCGCCTTTCTCTTGCTAGTTCGCTGCGTCGCGCCGCGGCTGGCGAACGCATTGTGGTGACCGATGCAGGCCGACCCCTGGCGCAGCTGGGGCCCCTCGACTCACCGGGCCATAACAGCATGGACGAGCTCGTCGCTCGCGGACTTGTGATTGCCCCGCGCCGCGCACAGGGCAACCGACCACTTCATGCTCTGGTCGATACCCCCATCGACGTTTTCAGTGGCATGCGCCTCGACCAGATGGTGCGAGACCTGCGATGACTCTCGTGCTCGACACCACCGCTCTTCTTGCGCTCCACATCACTTCACCCCATCACCGTGCAATTGCTCAAGCAATGACCGACGACCCCACATGGTGTGCATCGGCAATGGCACTTGCTGAGTCACTTGCAGGTATCGACCGACTCACTGAAGAGCCACTCTTACGTGACGAAATAGAAGATGCCATTCGCCGCACGTGGGACTACGTGCACGTCATTCCTGTCGACCAGCGATGCATCGACGAAGCTTCACTCATTTCGCGCACTCAACCTGTTTCTCTTGGCTCTGCACTTCACCTTGCAGCGGCACAACGCCTCCCCCGTCCCGTTTCATTTGCCACGCTCGATGCCGCACAGCTCACCGTGGCACTTGGGCTTGGCTTCAACGTCATTTCTGCAAGACTTAATGGGTGAATAACGACGGCGCTCTCAAGGAAACTTTGCATTGGTCAAACAGCGATCTTGAAGTACACAAAGTGGTCGTCGGGCCATATGAAAACAATGTTTTTGTTCTGCGTTGCAAGGCAACAGGCGAGGGTGTTCTCATTGATGCCGCAAATGAACACGAGCTTCTTTTAGAACTTTGCGAACAACTCGGGGTCAAGCGCGTACTGGAAACCCACGGTCATTGGGACCACATTCAAGCAATTCCCGCAATGCGCGAAGCGGGGTATGAAGTTGCCGTTACACGCGCCGACGCACCACGCCTTGTTGATGTGGGATACGACGTATTTCTTGACGATAAAGAAGTGGTGGAAATTGGCCGCATGCGTTTGCATGTCATTCACAACCCTGGGCATACAGAAGGATCCATTTCCTTCCAGGTAGCCAACACGCCGTTGCTCTTCACCGGAGACACTTTGTTTCCTGGCGGCCCCGGTAATGCAACCTTTGAAGGCGGCGACTTCACCACCATCATTGAATCAGTTGAGCAAAAACTCTTTGTGTTTCCCGACGACACCATTGTTCTGCCAGGCCATGGCACAAACACAACTATTGGCACTGAACGTCCGCACCTTCAAGAATGGGTCGATAGAGGATGGTAAAAGAATCTCTACCAAATACTTCTGAGCCAACACGTTTCACCACTCGTTTTGTCTGGGTGAGTGCAGCTCTCACCTTCGTCACTGCCTCGTATGTTGCTTTACGTATTTACGGGCCTTCTGTACGCCCCGACGAATTAGGTTTTCTCATTAATGGCCAGTTGCTCATTGGTCGCGATGAAACTCCCCTCAGCGATGCATTTCGTTCCTTTTACCCCATTGGATTCAGTTTTGTTACTGCCCTTGCTGCACTCATTGGACGCACAATGTCTCGCGAATTTCGCATTGCATTGTTTTTCAACTTTGCATTTGTTGCACTCACCGCACACTTCCTCAGCCTGTACACGCGCAAGTACTTTGGTCTCACTCGTAACTACTCGCGTGTTATAGGAATCGCGGTGGCACTCATGCCACTCGTTGCCGCCAACGCACTTTTTGCGTGGTCAGAATCGCTCAACATTTTGGGCTTTACCGTACTTATTTACTGCGCATTTAACTATTGCGTCGACAACTCCCGCAGTTACGCAATTGCGCTTGCTCTCATTGCTCCCTTCCTTGCAGTCACACATGGTCGATTCACGTTAGTTTTGCCACTCACTGTTCTGCTTCTTGTTATTGCACCTGCAGTCAACAAAGCATTCCGCGCATCCCTCTTGACCACCATTGGTTCCGTACTTCTTTCCGCTTTCACCTACTTCATGCTGGCAAAAGCAAACCTGTGGCTACGTAACGAGTTGTACCTAGGCGCAGCAGGCAAAGAGGGCCGACTCAAAGACAAACTTTTCGATACCGCCAACTGGGGAAACATCGTTCGTGCGCTAGGTGGACAAAATTGGTATCTATTTGCCACTTCATTTGGCTTAGTGATTGTTGGTGCACTCATTCTGCTCAAGCTCCTCACTGCTTCAGAACGCCGTTCGCATCCCGGTCTCGCCGTGGCATCGCTCTTCACACTCGGTGCTATTGCCATTATTGAACTCACATCTGCTCTCAACTTGGTCAAGATCATTCGGCCCGATCACGTTGTTTACGGACGCTATTCCGGTGTTGTTTCACCAATCCTTGTTGCCATTGCCTTGAGTGCCCTCATTACTGCGCCGCAAAAAACACGCTCACTGTGGTGGAAGTGCATTGTGCTCATTCCCACACTTGCCCTCTTTCTTGTTCTTCTCAGTCGTACCGACATCATGCATCAACTACTCAAGCAGGGTAGATTCTTTGCTCGACCAAATGCCATTGGTCTTGACTGGGCAGTTAAAGCAACTAAGCCAAGCAGCCTGTTTGTGCTGAGTCTTATTTTTGTGGTTCTCGCGAGTGCGCTATACCTCGTCCATCGGTTTGCAGAAAAGTCATTCATTTGTTTTTTCGTAGTGATTGCACTTTTCTTCACGGGGTACACCGCTACCCAAACAGTGCGGAACTACCGCGACTACTTACCCGACCTTATTCTCGATAACGAAGCCATCAGCCGCGGCGCACAAGTAGTGGGGTTCGACACGGGGGCATACAGTGGACAAAACTTCTACGACTACCGATATCTCTTGCACCCCGTTCAAGCCCAGCGATTCAATCTTGTTTATGGTGTGCCCGATGACATCAACTGTTTCATCGGGTCGAAAGAACGGCCCCCATTCGATGGGAATTGGGCAGTTGGACCAACTGAACCATCAACGGGTCTCATTTTGTGGGTGCGTGACGGTCTAGATTCGTGTTGATATGGAAACGATCGCAAAAGAACTCGATGTCAGTGTCATCTTGCCGGTGTACAACGAACGCGGTCACCTCAAAGCCGAAATAGATCGAGTCCGCTCGGCGCTCAGCGCATCTTCGTACTCATTTGAAATCATCGTCATTGATGACGGCTCAAACGACGGCTCAGAACTCGACCTCCCCCTCATTCCCGATATTCGTCTCATTCGCCATTCGGTCAACCGCGGCTCGGGTGCGGCTCGTCGTACAGGCACACGGGCTGCATACGGACGCGTTGTGGTATGGACCGATGTCGACATGACCTACCCAAACGATGAGATTCCTTGGTTAGTCGACCAGTTAGAAGGTTCCGACCATGTTGTTGGGGCACGTCGCACCGAAGAAGGAACTCTCAAGTTATTGCGCATGCCCGCAAAGTGGTTTATTCGCAAACTTGCGAGTTACCTCACCGAAACCGATATCAAAGACCTCAACTCTGGTCTTCGTGCGTTTCGCCGCGATGTTGCTCTGCAATACATCCACCATCTTCCCAATGGCTTCTCGTGTGTCACCACACTCACCATGTCATTTTTGGCAAATGGCTATTCGGTCACTTACGTGCCCATTAACTATTTCCCACGTGCAGGGCACTCGAAGTTTCATTGGCTAAAAGACACCAGGCGTTACATCTTGCAGGTCATTCGCATGACCTTGTCGTACAACCCACTCAAAGTATTCCTCCCAGTGGGTGGTGCCTTGTTCCTTATTGGGGCAACAAAACTTGGCTTTGACTGGAGCAGCCGCGATTTCCGCCTTTCCACCAATACTCTGCTCGTCTTTTTTGCCGCACTACAGGTCACCACCATCGGCCTACTTGCCGACCTCGTTGTGCGATCAACAAAAACACCTCAAAGCGTCGAACCTGTTTAACTTCTTCGCATACCGAAAGGCGCCAGCTCAATGCATGGAGTGATTGCATACACCGGTAGCAACCCAGAGCGCTTCCAGCAACTGCGTCATGCTGCTGAACATTTCGGGGCAAACAATGTTGAGGCTCGCAATGCCGGCAACAGCTGGCTTGGCTCATTTGGTTCAGCCAATGCCGTGCACACCTTTAGCGACGAACAGGGCGTAGGAGTTGTTTACGGATCAGCTGCGGCAACGACCACTTTTCATTCAGAGAATTTTCTCGATGAAGCACCCGACGATGTTGTGGGTTGCGTCATCCATCATGAATTAGGCCTCGTTGTTGCTGCGGGTCGTGGCAACCACAAAATGTTTGTTCATCATCTCTCCACGGGCGAGTTGATGGCAAGCAGTTCTTTATCAGTGCTTGCCTATGCGCTGCGCAACACCACCAGCATCGACCGCAGTTACGAAGACTTCATCCTTGGCTTTGGGTTTTTACCCGGCGTGCACACCGTGTACAGCGGCATTCAGTCACTTCCAGCTGGTACCCGCCTCTTTGCATCTACAGCGCACTCAGAGCCAACGGCAGTTTTTCCTGTCAGCGTGGCTTCCATCTCGAATTTCGCAGAGGCAATACCGAAACTACATGACCTATTTATTCGCGCTATTCAAGAGCATGCAGGAAACCGCACAAAGCATGCTGTTCTCCTTGGTGGTTTCGACTCCATGCTGGTGGCCGCTACTTTGAAGACACTCGGCCACGAAGTACACACCTACACATTCTCTTTCGGCGACGCGAACTTTGAGCAAAAAAACGTTACTGAATTTGTTACTTCGCTCGGCATCACACACCATCCGGTCACCATCACTCCACAGCTCATCGAACAAAACCTACGTGAATTTGGCTCACACTTTTTCCAAGTCGGGGCGCAATCCCACTATCAAATTCACACTCTCATTGCGAGCCAACACATTGCGCGCGATGGCTTTGACGCAATATTCAATGGTGATGGTTGCGACGCCATTTTCTTGAGTTACCCCACCGTCAATAGGCGTGCAAGCATTTCTCAGCGGGTAGCCCGCGCACCACGCTTCATGAAAAAAGTGGCTCTTGCACCCTTGCGCACAACAACTGCCGAACGTCACCTCGGCCACGTTGGCCGCATCATACGTAGCGTGCTCAACAACGCGCTGTTACCAGACCCCGCACGCGGGCACCTCCCCACGCAATATCTCGATGCCTATGCCTTATCGCAGCTGCGCAAGGGCACTCAGTCGCAACAAGCTGAATCGATGCTTGCATTGCGTTTGCGCCTCGCCGAGCCCACTTCACAAATGGATGTCCCGCGCAGGGCATTTCATGGCAATGGGCTAACAGCTCAAAGCAAGGTAAAGGTCGATGGAGCCGTGTCTGCCACAGGCCTTCCTCACTTCAGCCCCTACTTGCACCCAGAATTACGAGCTTTTGTTACTTCATTGCCCATTGAATACCTCAAGAATCAAAATGATTCAGCTTCGGCAAATGGTAAGGAACTCCTTGTTGCAATGGTGCGCGAGTACAAGTTGCTTCCCGATCTCTTCATCGATCAACCCAAACAATCACCAGTCGACTCACCAGTAGACCTCTGGTACATGACGTCCTTAAAGGAACAGATACTCGAGCAGATGGAAGATCTTCCCTTCGAGGTGAACACCAAGTACTTGGAAAACGTTTTGCGGAACAAACGCGCTGAAAATTGGTATCGCAACAAAGTTTCTATTGGCCACCACACCATGCAGGCCATTGGCATACTTGCGTCATATGCCTCATTCAATCGATTACTCCACGAAGAATAGACACATGAAAAAACTGTTGCGCAATGTTCTCTCGCTTCTGCTGGTAGCACTGCTCTTTCTTTTGGTCTGGCAACGCCGACATGAACTCACTCCCATTTTTGAAGACCCATCGTTAGACCTTCTCCTTCTCGGAGTGCTCATCGTCATTGGGCACTTTCTCAACTCGGCAGAATTCTGGGTGGTGTACCGTGCCACACAGGTACGTATCGGGTTCTTTGAGAACTGGATGGTTTTCACATCGGGGTTACTCGGCAATCTCTTGCCTGGCCAAATGGGTACGTTGTACAAATTCCGCTACATGAAGACTGTGCATCACTTGCCCTACGCAAAAAGTGGCAGCAACTACGGCGCAAACCTCATCATCTCACTTGGTTCATCGGCAATTGTCGGCATCATTGGGGTGTGCGGCAACACAATTAGTGGCGGCTCATTTTCTTGGGTCATGCTGCTATGTTTTCTTGGTCTTGGCGCCATTTGTGTTGCAACACTGCGGTTCTCTCTTCCCACTTGGAAAATGTTGCGCGGTAAGCCTGCGAAGATTTTCTCCACATTTAGTGAGGGTTGGGACGAAATACGTCGCACTCCACGCACAACACTTCAAGTCATCGCCATCGATGTAGTGAAATACCTTGTTACCGCTTGGCGCTTCCAAATTGCCTTCGGACTTCTTGGCTACCACCAGTCATTTTGGTTCTTCCTCGCCATTGCACCCGCGGCGGCAATTGCCGGAATCATTGCGTTCACTCCTGGCGGCCTCGGCATTCGGGAACTCTTTGTGACCGGCGCTGCAGTTGCAATGGGTTCTAGCTTCGACACTGGGCTACTTGCCGCAAGTACCGACCGCGGTGTGATGCTCGCCTCAGCAGTTGTGCTCGGCAGTATTGGTTTTCTTTATAGCGCCCCACGCTTACGGCGCGCGACAACAACCCAACCCACGCCTACCGACGTGTGAAGAAATGGCCGCTGCAGTAACTTCATTGGTATCGCAACCGCTGCAAACAACTTTCCGACCAACACAGAGTTCGGTTGAACGGATCGCAAGCGCCGAGACAAAAGTTTGCTGCTCGCCCACTCCACTACATGACCACCAATTGCACCATAAGGATGAATGCTCACCTCTTCCATTTCGGCAGCAGCAAGTAGTTCTTTAATTCCTTTACGTTCATAACGAGTGTTGCGGGTGGAAATGCTCATGATGAGAGAGCCATATTCGTTGACATGCTCTGCCCAAGAACGAAGAGCGGCAATATCATCTTCCGCAGATTCCAGAGCCTCAAAGGCGCACACAAGATCAAACGTTTCGTGTGGTCGCACTTGCTCAATGCCTCCCTTGCGGAACTCTGCATCAGGAAAATGGGAAAGGCGTGCCGCCGCAACTACACCGTCTGCAGGGTTTTTCTCGACGCCCACGTAGCGCCCCCAAGGTGCAAGTCGTGTAGCAAAGGCTCCTTGGCCAATACCTATTTCTAGGATGCTCTTTGGTTGCAAGAGAAGTAGCGCTCGACGTACCAGTGGTAAGCGCATATGAGCCATGACAGAAAGTGGGGCTTCTCTTGATACCGGCAGCTTGCCGCTTGCCACCTGCAATGCATCTATGAGCATTGGAGCAATTTTGTTGTCACCGAATTTCTCAAGAAAGAGTTTTCTACTATCAGTTTCCAATGCACGTAGCCGTACGTCATCTTCCAACAGCGCAACTACCTCATTTGCTAATGCTTGAGGGTCGCCCGCCGGAACTGTGGCAACCGCATTATCAAGATGGTTGCGAATCGCTGGCGTATCGGCAGTAATGATGGCTTTGCCCATCGCCATGCATTGAAAAACTTTGTTGGGAATCACTCGAGACGACTTTGCCCCAGTACCGAAAATGCCAAGGCAAACAGAAGCTTCAGCAATTTCCTCAGGGAGCTCCGCTTCTGAAACAGAATCGAGCAATTCAACAGGTGCCCCGAGTTCACGAATGATCTTTTCAATCCGCGGGCGTTCTTGGCCGTCTCCGATGAGCCGAAGCTGGTACTCCTTGGGCAGCAATAGAGATGCCCGCACAATAAAATCAATACCTTGCAGCGGAATGTATGTTCCGTAGAACAAAACAACTTTCGCTGGCGATGGCGTGGCCGCTACCGGCTTGTAAATATCGCTATCTGCGCCTACCCACACTGTTCGCCATTTACTCGGAGCAGTAGATGTTTCCTTCGCAAATGCTTCAACGTCTTCTGGAGTATCAGCAAGAACGAGGGTTGCTAACTTTGCCGACAAAGCATCGACACTGCGCAATACTTTCGCTGTCAGCGAAGCAGAAGAAACGATGCCTCGATCGTCAACTACGGTTTCGTGCAATGACACAAAATAGTCAATCACCATCGGCACACGCACGATGCGACATACCGCACCCACCACCACAGCATCGAATTGGCACGGGTGAGGCACGAGCACTGCCGATGGTCTGCTTCGCGGATTCAATGTTTGACCAAGAAGAGCAACAATCATTTGCCCATATACAGCGATGGCGCGGAGAGCGCGCTGTATTTTCCCCTGACGAACATCGGCAACTTTGTTTGATGACCAAAGGGAGTAACTCTTGACGTTGACTGCGATGTTATGTGACTTCATGAGGCGTAGAAGTTGGCGGTTTCGCCCAAAGTTTGGGTCGAATGTTCCACACATCAACACCGACATTGCTTGATCTCTTGCCATTGCCTACTAACTCCTACGAACTACATCTGCAACAGCAACTGAAGTGCGCGACGAAACTTCACGCAGGTTCACTTGAGCAATATTCAAACGGGCCATCAAGTTGGCTTTCCCGGCAAGTAGCTCACGTGCCTTTGCCTGTACCGCCTCTACGGTCACGTCGTCAATAGACAAAACAGCATCGGGAACACCCGCCACTTGCAATACTCCAGTGGCCTTGTGCTCATAGGCAATACACAGCACCGGCACCGCCGATGACACTGCAAATACTGCAGGGTGGTATCGCCCTGCAATGACCCAATCGGCTATCGCAAATAAAGAACGTTGCTCGTTGCTCGATTTAGCATCGCTCAAAATTTCACGTGAGATATCTTCTGGTAATTGGCGGGCAAGTGTTTCCAAATACGGCGTATCGCGATGAATTGATCGGTATAACTGCGGCACGAACACCACATGAGTGGGTTGACCTTCGGCAAATACTTTGATTGCCTCGATGACAGCTGCATCGTATTCTTTTTGCCGCAGATGCGGAGATGGGTCATTTGGATACGACCAGTGAATTGCAGAAACAACAATGAGTTGATCTTCAGCACGCATGTGATTGCTCACCATGTAGTTCTGGCGATCCATGGGAGCCACTGTGACCTGCAATGCCGAATCGACCGACACTTCAACATTCACATTGCGGTTGCGACCAGCAAAAAGTTTGCGAATATGTCCTGCAGAAATTTCCTCACGAACAAAAAGACGCGCAAAGCAGCGATACGTGTAACGACGAAATGGGTTTGCCCATCTTTTCTGGAAAGGTCCAGCAGAAGTGGCGTACAACACCACAGGAACCCGATGCAGCCGTGCTACCCATACATAGAGCCAGTGCACCGGTTCATGACCTACGTAAAGATCACCGAAATATGGCCCGCCTGGCGCAGACACCACAACGTCAGCAGTTTCATAAGCCGCAATAGTTGCCTTGCCAATTTTACCTAGGAGGAAATATGGCCGGATCTTCAACACACGAAAAGCAAGAAAAACCACGTAACGAATTGCTTCGAAAATGGGCAACCTGAGCGTGATCCACTGCGCATCGGACCGCAGCATGGGCCCTGCTGCAGCGTTATTGAACTGATGAATGACCGTGAACTGCGTAGGCCCAAGCTCAGCTTCAATGCCGAAGCACATGGCGAGAAGAGCTGCTTCATCTCCGCGATTATCGCCGTGCTGGTTCACCACGAGCACATGAGGTTTGTCTCGCTTGGTCACGTGGAAAGCCTACTGCCCATCAAAGTTCTTCAAATGAGATGTCATACTGAGAAGGTGAGCAATGACGCTGCTTCTTTTTACCGCACCGGCGGACTCGCACCATCGGCCACTGTTTTGCCCCAAACTGCCGCAACAGAATTCATTCAATATGACGCAAAACCCACCCCGTCGTTTCGTGCGTCACTCAGAACAATTCCCAACTTTCGCAATGCGCTGAGTGTTTTTTCTGTGTACATGCAAACCATTGCCGTATTGGCCTCAGCGGTTCATTTTCATCATCCAGCCACATGGGTTCTTGCTTTTTTACTCATGGGTCGTGCACACGCTCAATTTGCATCTCTCATGCATGAATCGGCGCATCGTTTGCTTTTTTCACACAGAGCCATGAACGACTTCGTTGGGACATGGTTTTTAGGATTTGTTGGCTTCACGAGCACTGCGGCGTATCGCAGAGTGCATATGGCGCACCACCGAGCAGAGTTCGGGCCCGAGGAACCCGACCTCGCCTTGTACGCCAACTACCCCATTTCCACTGCCAGTTTTCGCCGCAAGCTCACACGTGATGCACTTGGGCGCACCGGCGTAAAACTTCTGCGTCAACAATTGCGCGCGCTGCGCTCACCTGAGGCGCGCATTCGACGCACGCAAGTAAAAATTCTTGCTGTGCAATTGATGCTCTTTGCCATATGCACTGTATTAGGCGTCCCGCTGCTGTACCCGTTGATGTGGTTACTTCCCTATCTCACCGTGTGGCGTGTCATCAATCGCCTGCGCTCAATAGCTGAACACGGGGGAATGACCGCCGATACCGACAAGCGCCGCACCACACACAGCGTGCGCCAAGGTGTGCTCGCTCGGTTTTTTCTGGTTCCGTTCAACATTGGCTTTCACCTTGCCCACCACGTCGATGCTGGGGTTCCTTTTCGGCACCTTCCACGTTTCCACGAGGAACTGCGCCGCGCCCAGTACGTCACCGGCGCGAGTGAATTCCCCCATTATCGGGCCATGTGGCAGGCGGCTCATGAATTACCACTATCTACGTAGTAATAAACCGAACAGGCCCTTCTAGACTGATGCCGTGAGCGAGCTTTTTCGAATCAATTCCTTGTGCGTACAACCCCTTGTTGGGCTCGACGGCGATGAAAGCCAGAACAACGCCCCCTCCATTTTGCGCAATTTCTCCCTCACCATCAACGAAGGTGAAGTGCACGCAATTATGGGCCCGAACGGCTGTGGCAAGTCGACCTTGGCAAGCACCTTGTTGGCGTCACCCGAATACGAAGTCACCAGCGGCAATATCTTCTACCGCGGTGAAGACATCACCGATTGGGCAACTGATGTTCGCGCAAAAGCAGGCATCTTTCTCGCCTTCCAATACCCACAAGAAATAGCTGGCGTTTCGGTCATTCAGTTTCTTCGCCAGGCGCTCTCTGCGCGCAAAGGCATCGACCTCTCGGTTCTTGAATTGCGTTTGTCCATCATGGACTGGATGAAGCGACTGGGAATGGACTCATCATTCGTTGACCGTTACCTCAATGAAGGTTTCTCAGGTGGCGAGAAAAAGCGTAATGAAATTATGCAGATGGCCATTCTTGAACCCGAAATTGCCATTCTCGATGAAACCGACTCTGGACTCGACATCGATGCACTGCGTATTGTGGCAAAAGGCATTCGCGAAGTGCGCGCCGATCGCGACAAACTCGGCATCTTGCTCATCACCCACTACCAACGCCTCCTCGATGAACTTCAGCCCGACTTCGTTCACATCATGATCGATGGGCGCATTGTGGCATCAGGCGGCATGGAACTCGCAGAAGAACTTGAGCGGTCTGGCTACGAGGCCTACCGTTCAGAGAAGTAGACATTTCTTATGAGTTTCGACACTGCACTTGTGAAAAAAGACTTCCCTCTTTTACAGCGCAACATTAACGACCAGCCGTTGGTCTACCTCGA
>JANRCO010000063.1 GCA_030726975.1 Ilumatobacteraceae bacterium
GCAAAGTAGGATTTACCCATGTTCGACGGCCATTTTCGTGTGCAGGTAGAACGTGCGGTGAAACCAATGGGTGAGTCGTTGCGCAAAGTGGGTGTGACCCCCGATGTGCTCACGGTTGCCGGATTACTTCTCGCCGTCGCAGCAGGTATTTCGGTTGGTGCTGGAGCGCTGCGTCTTGGCTTATTGCTTGTCATCTTGGCAGCGTTGCCCGACCTTCTCGATGGGGCAGTGGCCAAGGCTGGCAACACCGCTAGCCAGCGCGGAGCATTTTTCGACTCGGTCATCGATCGTGTCACCGATGCTTTGCTACTTGGTGGAGTTGCTTGGTATTTAGCTTCAAACGACAGTGCGCACATGTCGGTCTTGCCTTTTGCGGTCATGTCAGTATCGGCAACCATTAGCTACGAACGCGCCAAAGCAGAGTCGCTGGGTTTGCAGGCCAAAGGCGGGCTCATGGAGCGTGCCGAACGAATCATCTTGTTGTGTCTCGGTTTGCTCTTCGACAACCTGCTCGTGCCCATTTTGTGGATCATGTTGGTGCTCACTTCCATTACGGCTGTGCAGCGTTTCATCAAGGTGTGGAAGCAAGCTGCAGTGGCGCCAGCAACAGAGGTAAAGATTGAAGAGCGTTTAGCGCGCCGTGAAACAAAACACGCGGTACGCCAGGAGCGTCGTCACTCCTATCGCCGCCCCAGTTCACGCTAGAGGGCTCCTTGGCAACGACACGTGAGTCTGTCACCGATGCATTCACGGTGGGTTCGTATCGTCTTGCATCGTTATTAGCTCAAGTAACTCCTGGGCCAATGGCATATGGAGTAGCAAAACTTGTGGGTCATTTGGCCGCAGCATCGTTGCAATCGCGCCGATCCATTATTGAACGCCACATTCGGCGCGTGCGCCCCGACTACTCCGAAGCGCAAGTACGTAAGGCAATGCAGGGCGCTTTCGACAGCTATTCGCGTTATTACGTTGAAAGTTTCCGCCTCCCGTCACTCTCTTCAGAAGTCGTCGACGCAACGTTCACCCTCGATGGCTTTGATGCCATTACCGAATCTCTCAAAGATGGAAACGGAGCCATCCTTGCGTTGCCTCATCTCGGCGGCTGGGAGTGGGCGGGTCGTTGGTTGTGTGACCAGGGCGTAAAAACAACAGTTGTAGTGGAAGCCTTGCAACCTCCAGAACTTTTTGAGTGGTTTGTGAGCCTGCGCACCAAGTTGGGCATGAATGTTGTTCCACTCGGGCCAAATGTCGCGGGCGAGGTATTAAAGGCATTACGCAACAATGAAGTGGTGTGCTTGTTGTGCGATAGAGATCTGCAAGGGGGCGGAGTGGTGGTCGATTTCTTTGGTGAAAACACAACGCTTCCCGCGGGTCCAGTCACCTTGTCTTTACGCACCAATGCCCCCGTTTTTCCCGTGGCTGTTTATTTCACCGAGGCGTACAACGGTCATCACGCGGTCATTCATCCAGCAATGCATTTTGAACGATCGGGAAAGTTACGTGAAGACGTTCGCATAGGAACTCAAGCACTTGCGACAGAGTTAGAAGCTCTTATTTGGGCAGCGCCAGAGCAGTGGCATCTCTTTCAACCAAATTGGCCGAGTGATCCTGGCTTTGTTGCAAAAAGCAATAACGCGTAGCGCTACGACAAAAACTCTCGCACTTCAGACAGTGCTTGAGTGTTGACGGAATACCAGATCCAGGTTCCACGTTTTGTTCCGGTAATGAGTGCGGCTTCACGCAAAATTTTGAGGTGATGGCTAATGGTGGGTTGCGACCTCTGCAGTTCGTCAACAAAAGAGCAAGCACACACTTCTTGGCTGGGGTCGCGTGCAATGAGGGTAAAAAGCTTCAAGCGAATGGGGTCGCCCAATGCAGCAAAGACCTTGGCAAGCGTGGCGGCGTCGTCGTGGGTGAACGGTGTTGTACTTTCAGGTGAACAACACGCCGCAATGGCTATGCGAGAAGGGGTTTTTGATATATTGATGTTTGTCAATATATCAAAGAGCGCTGAACAATGCGCGAAAGGAGCTCGTATGTCAAGAGTTCAACTCGCTCTGAACGTCGATGACCTCGATGCCGCAATTGCCTTTTATTCCGCAATGTTTCATGTAGAGCCGCACAAGGTGCGTTCCGACTATGCAAATTTCATCGTCGATAACCCGCCATTGAAACTCGTTCTCATCGCAGGCAAAGGCGAGCCCGGAACAATGAACCACGTGGGCATAGAAGTAGAAACCACCGCTGAAGTGGTGCAGGCAGCCGAATTGGCGCAGAACGCAGGAATTGCCACCACATTGCAAGAAAAAGAAACCTGTTGTTACGCCTTGCAAGACAAAGTGTGGATACACGGACCCAACTTGTCGTGGGAGGTGTACACGGTGCTCGACGAAAATGCAGGTGCAGGTTCAATGTCGGCACCACGTCAAGCGTTGCAAACCTTCGACTTCATCGATGTATCTGGTGGGTCATGCACTCCCGGAGAAGCGTGCTGCCCACCGGAGGCGTGAGGTGAAACTATTGCATCGTCGCTTGCTTGCTGAATTTTTGGGAACATGCGGAATCGTTCTCGTCGTTGTTGGATCAGGAATCATGGCCGAACGTTTAACGCAAGACGTTGGCGTTCAATTACTGGCTAACACCATCGCAACAACGGGTGGACTATTACTTTTCATTTATCTCTTTAGTTCCATCTCTGGAGCGCAGTTCAACCCAGTTGTTACAGCTACTGAGTATTTCGACAAGCGAATCAACGGTGGTGATGCACTTCAATATGTTGTCGCTCAGGTCGCAGGTGCTTGTGCTGGGGCAATGATTGCCAACATTATGTTTTCACTCGATGTGGTGAACCTTTCCACCAAATTGCGCTCGGGTGTTCCGCAATATGTAGGCGAAGTAGTGGCTACTGCAGTTCTCATACTGCTCATTCAGAGTTGTATTCGCACAAACAGAACTCCTGCAATCCCGTACTTGGTTCCTGCGTGGATCACAGCTGCGTATTGGTGCACATCGTCAACCAGCTTTGCCAACCCGGCAGTGAGCGTGGGTCGTTCTTTGTCAAACAACTTTGCCGGCATTCGTCCGAGTTCGGTTCAGATGTTTGTGGTTGCGCAGTGCATAGGCGCTGCAGTTGTCGTGCTTTTGGCACGAGGTGTATTTATTGATGAAAGCAAGGCGTCGCAGTGAGTAATTCATTTGGCATTCTTTTTTTGTGTGTGCATAACGCAGGTAGGTCTCAAATGGCTGCTGCTCTCACGCGAAGCATGTCGAGTGCGAATGTAGTTGTGTTGTCGGGAGGTTCTGCGCCTGCTCACAGCGTGAACCCCATGGCGCTTGCGGCGATGGAAGAAGTAGGCATATCGCTTGCCAACGAACAACCCAAAAAGTGGACAATGGAAATGTTGCACGAGGTAGATGTGGTGATCTCTATGGGATGCGGCGACGACTGTCCCATTTTGCCGGGAAAAGAACGCCTCGATTGGGAAATTACCGACCCGGCCGGGCAAGACCTCGATTTTGTACGCCGTGTACGCGACGAAATTCGAGTACGTGTTGAAGCGTTTCTTTGTGAGCGTCAATTGCTAGCTATACAAAGCAATTAGCTCATTAATCGCTTTTGCTTGACCGCCAGTTGTTGATGACATCACAGCAATTGGGGTCACTCCTGTTGCGTACCAAGCAGCAATTCCGTCACGCACGCGACCAGCTGGCCCACTGAGTGTGCAGTCATCGAGCCATTTGTTGCTCATGGCACTTGGTATTTCATCTCGCTTTCCCGCAGCAAGCAACGTTTCAATTGAATCCATTTCTTCTTGGTAGCCAGCTTCACGCCAGTAGTTGCGATAGTTCGGCAAAGTGACATAGCCAGTCAAAGTTTTTCGGTTGATTGCACGAGCTGCATCGATGTCGTCATCAATCACCGTAGGAATCATGTTCGACAGGAAAAATGGCAACGGTAAATGAGCTTCATTGCGTTTGAGTTGCGCAGGTGTGAATCTCAGTGAGGCATTAGCCCAAATTGCGCCATTGCCAATTTCGCCAGCGAGTTGAAGCATCTTGTCGCGCAGTGCCGCCAAATAAATGGGGGGTAGGGCTCCTGAGAACTTTTCCTGAGTACGCATGGCCTGCACATAGTTGCGAATATCAGACAGTGGTTTTCCTGTTTCCACACCAAGGCGTTGCACAACGGGGCCGTGACTCACGCCGATACCAAAACCAAATCGTCCGCCCGACACCTCGTGAATGTGTGCGGCAGTATTAGCTGCTTCAACAGGATGGTTGTAGTAGATCGGTTGAATGGAAGTCCAATAACGCAATGTGGAAGTGGTGTGGGCCAGAGAAACGCACAGGCCCATGGTTCCGCCCAGGCTGGGGCA
>JANRCO010000064.1 GCA_030726975.1 Ilumatobacteraceae bacterium
GTGGAAGGTGCGTGGTGGAGTTTCGTTCGCGGAGCATGTTGGTATGCGCCGCTTGGCCCCAACTCCTCGATTATCGAGAAACCCGATCATCCCGTGGTCCATGTCTCGTTGCTTGATGCGATGGCGTATTGCGAATGGGCTGGAGTGCGCTTGCCAACCGAAGTGGAGTGGGAGTTCGCTGCACGGTCGGGCATCGATTCCGATGGCGAATACTCTTGGGGAAGTGAACTTTCGCCCGCAGGTCAAATGATGGCGAATCATTGGCGTGGCGAATTTCCTTCACGACCGGACCCCGAGAACCCTGCCGGCACTTCTGTTGTCGGAACGTTCCCACCCAACGAGCTCGGCCTAGTTGACATGATTGGTAACGTTTGGGAATGGACCTCAACAGAGTTCATCGAGGGGCATGTGCATCATTCGTGTTGTGGTAACAACTCCGCAACAGAAGACCCCTTCAATCAAGGCGGTCGTCTTATGGTCTTAAAAGGCGGTTCGTTCCTCTGCGCAACGAACTACTGCTCTCGTTACCGACCCGCGGCCCGTATTCCACAGCCGTCGTACTTTTCAACGTCGCATATCGGGTTCCGTGTGGCGGCAACAATCGGTTGAGGAACCGCAAGTGCGATAGCACTGATAGTTAATCGTGCACTAATTGTTTTGCGCGCTTATCGGTTGGACCAAATGGCTGCGATCCAAGGAGCGTGACACGCTCCATGCGGCGGTGTTCATCGCCATAGTCCTGAGAGGCGAAGTGTTGTGTTGAGCGATTGTCCCACATTGCAAACGATCCCGGCTGCCAACGAAAGCGGCACTGGATGGTGGGGTTTTCGGCGAATCGAAGAAGTTGCTGGAGAAGCCTATCCCCAGCATCGGGCTCCATCTCGTCGATTTCGGTGACGAACGGACGATTGACGTATAGCGAGCGACGACCTGTGTCGGGATGAATGCGAACAATCGGATGGTGCTGGTCGGGAAACTCGACGAGTTTGTCTTCCAACTACGCGGGGGTCAGGCGCTTGCCGAATGTGCGGCGAAGCGAGTGCGTTGCGGTTCGGTTCTCGATTAATTCCTTCGTAACGTCGTCCAGTATTTCGTAGGCACGTTCCATGTCGGCCCAGATGGTGTTGCCTCCATGGGGTGGAATGACGCAACCGCGCAGAACCGATCCGTCAGGTGGGCACTCCCGAAATGACACGTCGGTATGCCAGATCTCAGCCCGAGCAGGGGCTTCACCTGCGGTATCGAGTACGACAATTTCCGGATATCCGTTATCCGGAAGGAATGGGTGAATTTCGAGACCCCCAAATTGTCGGGTGAAGGCGATGTGATCCGGTGTCGTCACCTCGTGCTGGTTGCGAAAAAACAGCACCTTCCAGTCGAGCCAAGCCTGTCGAAGATGGACGAAGACCTCCGGGTCGAGAGTCCCAATATGCGCCCCCGAGGGCACCTCGGCTCCGAGGAACCCAGCCACCGGTGCGAGTTCAATTGGTCCATAAGTCAAATTCTTCATCGAAAGCCCTCCTAATGTTCTAGACCATACATTAATCAGGGGTCGCCTATCGCCCAAGAGTTGTCAGATGAAGAATCGGTGTTGTGGCGACTAGCTTCCGGCAACAGGTGATGCGAGTGGTGCCTCGCTAGCAGCCATCTTGCGTTCGCCGTTCTCAAGAGCATCGAGAACGTGAATAGCAATGTCGGCAACTTTTACTGAGCCTTCTTCAACGCCAGCAGCTTTTACACCGTCGTCGAGCATGATGTAGCAGAACGGACAAGCGGTAGCGACACGACTTGCACCCGTGCTAATTGCTTCGCGCGCACGTTCGTCGTTCACCTTGGTGCCGATGCTTTCTTCCATCCACATGCGTGCACCACCGGCACCACAGCACATGCCCTTGGTGCCGTTGCGTGGCATTTCCACTACTTGCACACCCTTGATGCTGCCCACCACTTTGCGTGGAGCCATGTAGACATCGTTGTGGCGACCGAGGTAGCACGAGTCGTGATACGTAATGCGGTCGTCGAGTGTGGCGTTGCTCATGTCGAGTGTGCCATTGGCGATGAGTTCTTCGAGAAGTTCACTGTGGTGGACAACTTCGTAGTTGCCGCCGAGTTGTGGGTACTCATTTTTCAGCGTGTTAAAGCAGTGTGGGCACTGAGTAATAATTTTCTTCACGCCCATGCCGTTCAACATTTCTACGTTGGGCATTGCAAGCATTTGGAAGAGGTACTCGTTGCCACTGCGGCGAGCAGAGTCGCCGGTGCACATTTCGCTCGGGCCAAGAATGGCGACGTCAATATTGGCGCGCTTCAAAAGCTGTGCCATTGACTGCGTTACTTTTTTGTTCTTGTCGTCGAATGAACCTGCACAACCAACCCAGTAGAGGTACTCAGAATTGAATGCTGCACCTGGGTCGACTACTTCAACGTCGAGGTCTTTTGCCCAATCAGCACGTTCGCCTTGGTTCATGCCCCATGGGTTGCCTTGGTTTTCCATTGCACGGTAAGCGTTACCCAGTTCAGCTGGGAAGTTGCTCTCCATGAGCGAGAGGTAACGACGCATGTCGAGAATTTTGTCGAGAATTTCAATATTGACTGGGCAAATTTCATCGCATGCTTTGCATGAGGTGCATGCCCACACTTCTTCGGCGGTAATTCTCTCAAAGACCGAGTTGCTGCCAATGGTGATGTCTTTAACGGTGCCAAGTGGTGGCGATACGCGCCCACCTTCAGCGTGTGCTGCAGTAGCGGCCATTACTTCGCCGACCTTCAACACAATTTCACGTGGGTCGAGTGGCTTACCTGTGGCGTGCGCGGGGCACACGCTGGTGCAACGACCGCACATGGTGCATGCATCGGTGTCGAGGAGTTGTTTCCACGTGAAGTCTTCAATGAGTGAGGCGCCAAATGATTCCAAACCAGTTTCGGTGAGGTTCGGCATTGCTTTCATTGCACCCTTTGGACGCTCACGGTCTTTCAAGTACATGTTGAGTGGTGAAGTGAAAATGTGGCGCAACATGGTGATGGGCAACAAGGCGAGGAATGCAATGAAGGTCAGCACGTGGCTGACCCACCACACTTGGTGCCATGTTTCTAAATTGCCGACGCTGGCATCGTTGAACAATTGAGCTATTGGGTAGCCAACGATGCTCCACTTTTCAAATTCCATGTTGAGGCCAGCAGCTTGACTTTGTGCGATGCGGAATGCTTCAGCACCAAAGCCGGTAATACCAATAGCGAGCAACACGCCAAGAATTGCAGCGTGCTCAGGCTTTGTTTTAATGCGAATGCGGTACGGACGTTGCACGTAACGGCGCACAATGGCCCACAACACACCAACGGTAAAAACCACACCAGCGAGGTCGCCGACGAGTGCGTAGGCCTGGTAGGTGCGGCCATGCAAGAACTTCAAACTTTCAGGGAGTTGGTGATCAATTTCCAACACGGTGGTAACACCAAGAAGAACCATGAAACCGAAGTAGATCATGGAGTGCATGAGGCCAGCTGCTGAGTCGCGCAACAAGGTGCGCATGTACACACCAGAGCGGTAGTCGGCTAAGCGACGTTTGGCATTTTTTGCTGTGGTGCGACGACGGTCGGATGTACCGCGCTCCCAGTTGCGAATGCGGTCGGCAAAGCGCAATGAGCCCCACACAATCATCATGGGAATAATGGAATAGAAAGCAGCTTGGATAGGGCCAGGAATACCACCAAACACTGTGCGAGAAATTTCAGAGTCGCCGTGCCAGTTGGTGAACTGCGGAATGACTCCGGAGACCAAGGCAAATGCACCCACGCCACAGCCAATGGCGATGGAGAGTTGATGCGGCTTGAAGCGACGCGGTGTTGACGAGGTGCTGGGGTTCTGTGGTGCTGAAGTCATAGCACCATATAACTTAGTTGCTATCAGCCGTAATGAGCACGGTCTAGATCACGAATGCGGGTGGCAAGAGCCGCCAACAACTTGTGAGCCATGGCCGGAACTTCATCGATGACCGCAAAAAGATGGCGAGCATCAATCACAAGGAGTTCACAATCGGTATCGCACACCACAGTGGCAGTGCGTGAGCCGCGGTCGAGGAGCGAGAGCTCGCCAACAATGGCGCCTGCCTGCACGGTGGCAATTTTTTTGCCGTTGCGCTTCACGGTGGCAGAACCACTGAGCAAGACGAAGGCCTGCTTACCAGCAGTGCCCTGAGTGATGATGGTGGTGCCTGCAACCATGTTGATGCGGTCTGCGGCTTTTGCAATTTTGCCGAGGTCGCGAGTGCTGCATGCAGAAAAGAGTGGAACTTGTGCGAGGTATTGGAGCGGAGTTTTCTTTGAGGCCATACCCACAGCCTAAACCAATTATTTGGATTGGTTTGCCACAGCGGCTGCCGCCTGGGCAATGGCGTCGGCGTCACCTAAGTATGTGGAGTCGCTCACCGACATGGAAGAAGTAAAGGTGTACTTGCGTGGCACGCCGGTTGGCACATTCAATTCTGCAATGGCTGCTTCACTAATGCTTTCCAAGTACATGATGAGCGCCCGCAAGCTATTGCCATGGGCAACTACTAAAACATTCATATTTGCCTGTAATTGAGGCACTATTTCCGTATTCCAGTAGGGAAGAACGCGGGCCACAACATCTTTCAAACATTCGGTGGCAGGAAGATCTTGCGGCGCAATGAAGCGATACCGCGCATCGTTGACCGGATGTTCGGGGCTTGTGGTATCTACCGGCGGTGGTGGCGTGTCGTAACTACGACGCCACAAATTGGTTTGTTCTGCACCATGCAGTTCTGTTGTTGCCTTCTTATCGAGACCTTGAAGAGCACCGTAATGACGCTCGTTTAATCGCCAGTGGCGCTGCAAGGGCAACCACATTTGATCCATTGCTTCGAGTGCCAAATTGCAGGTGCGTACGGCGCGGGTGAGCAAGCTGGTGTGTGCAAAGTCGAAGACCAGGCCTTCTGCTTTCATAAGGGTTCCCGCTGCCGATGCCTCGCTTTTCCCGAGAGCGGTGAGTTCCACGTCGTGCCAGCCCGTGAACAAGTTGAGTTCATTCCAGGTGCTTTGGCCATGGCGAAGAAGGACGAGCGTTCCAGTCATAGTGAAATGGTACGACCATTGCAGCAGCACCTACCAAACGGGAAGTACTTAAGTCACTTCCACTCAACATTTATACTTTTTTGTCCGCACGAGTTGTGGATAACTCAGAACACCTCTAATCTTGAGTACAAGTCACTAAGGATCCTGTATCACCCCCCGATACAGAGTCTTTTGTGCCCGACATATCACTCTTTCAAGAAAAAGGAACCCCCACCATGGCAAAAGCAGTCGGTATCGACCTCGGCACCACAAACTCCGTTGTTTCCGTTTTGGAAGCCGGCGACCCTGTGGTCATCCCCAACTCAGAAGGCGCCCGCACCACACCGTCGGTCGTGGCATTTTCGAAAACTGGTGAAGTACTTGTGGGCGAAGTTGCCAAGCGCCAGGCCATCACCAACCCCGATCGCACCTTTCGTTCAGTGAAGCGCCACATGGGCGAGAACTGGAAGACCCCTGATATCGATGGCAAGCAGTACACGCCACAAGAAATCAGCGCTCGCACACTCATGAAGTTGAAGCGCGACGCCGAGGCGTACCTGGGCGACACCGTCACGCAAGCTGTTATTACCGTTCCTGCGTACTTCGACGATGCACAGCGCACCGCAACAAAAGAAGCAGGGCAAATTGCTGGTCTTGAAGTGCTGCGTATTATCAACGAACCAACCGCTGCAGCTTTGGCATACGGTCTCGACAAAGGCGGCGAAGACGAAACCGTTTTGGTATTCGACCTTGGTGGTGGAACTTTCGACGTCAGCGTTTTGGAAATTGGCGACGGTGTGTTTGAAGTAAAGAGCACACACGGCGACACCGTTCTAGGTGGTGACGATTGGGACCAACGCATTATCGATTGGCTCGTTTCGCAATTTAAGAGCGCACATGGTGTTGACCTTGCACAAGATCGCATGGCGAAACAGCGTCTGCAAGAAGCTGCTGAAAAAGCAAAAATTGAATTGTCACAAGTGCAGCAAACACAAATCAACTTGCCGTTCATTACGGCAACTGCTGAAGGCCCACTCCACCTCGACGAAACATTGTCACGTTCGAAATTCCAGGAAATGACATCAGACCTCATTGAGCGCTGCCGTATTCCTTTTGAACAAGCAATCAAAGACGCTGGTTTGTCAAAGGGACAAATCAACCACGTCATCTTGGTTGGCGGTTCTACTCGTATGCCAGCAGTGCAAGACCTCGTCCAATCACTTACCGGTAAAGAGCCAAACAAGTCGGTGAACCCCGACGAAGTGGTTGCTATTGGTGCAGCAGTGCAAGCAGGCGTGTTGAAGGGCGATGTTAAAGATGTGTTGCTCCTCGACGTGACACCGTTGTCGCTGGGAATTGAAACCAAGGGCGGCGTCATGACAAAGCTCATCGAGCGCAATACCACCATTCCTACACGTCGTACTGAAGTGTTCACCACTGCAGAAGACATGCAGCCATCGGTAGAAATTCACGTATTGCAAGGTGAGCGCGAAATGGCGCAGTACAACAAGACACTCGGCAAATTCCAACTTGTTGACTTGCCACCAGCACCACGTGGCGTGCCACAAATTGAAGTGACCTTCGATATCGATGCCAACGGCATTGTGCATGTGTCGGCAAAAGACCGCGCTACTTCAAAGGAGCAGTCGATGACCATCACCGGCCAATCTGCCCACGACAAAGACACCATTAACCAAATGGTGAAAGATGCCGAAGTGCACGCTGAAGAAGACCGTCAGCGCCGTGCAGAAGCAGAAGTGCGCAACAACGCCGACTCTTTGGTGTACCAAACCGAAAAAGTTTTGCGCGAGCAAGGCGAAAAGGTTTCTGCTGAAGAAAAGTCTGCAGTGGAAGAACCGCTTGCCGAGTTGAAGACCAGCCTTGCTGGTACAGACAACGATGCCATTAAAGCTGCTACTGAAAAACTCATGACAGCCAGCCAGGCCTTTAGTCAGAAGTTGTATGAAGCTGCTGCTCGTGACACCAATGCGGAAGGAACTTCCGCAACTGGTCAAAGCGGAGCACCGAACGATGACGACATCGTTGATGCAGAAATTGTTGACGAGAAGTAATTCGCAACATGACTAACGAGAACGAAGAATACTTACCAGAGAGCGATGTCAGCATCACCGATGCTGACATCGCTGAAATTATTGAGCACGACATCGATGCACTTGTTGCCGAACGCGATTCTTTCAAAGACATCGCTTTGCGTCTACAGGCCGACTTCGAGAATTATCGCAAGCGTGTTGTTGCACAACAAGCCGATGAAATCGATAGGTCAACTGGAAAGCTTGTTGAAGGTTTGTTGCCAGTACTCGACGCATGTGAGGCCGCATTTGCGCATGGTGCTGAAGGTGTAGAACCTATATGGTCGTCGCTGCTTGGAGTACTGCAAAAGCAGGGCCTTGAAGTGTTGAACCTAGAGGGCCAACCTTTCGACCCAGCAACAGCTGAAGCAGTGATGCACGAACCATCTGAAGATGGCGCGTCTGATGGGCCAGTAGTAGTTGAGGTATTGCGTAGTGGATACCAATGGAAGGGCCGCGTGTTGCGCGCTGCCATGGTGAAGGTGCGGGGCTAAACAATGACCGCGCAACGTGAGTGGTTTGAAAAGGACTACTACGCCGTTCTTGGTGTGTCGCAAAGCGCAACATCCAAAGAAGTAACCAAGGCGTATCGCAAACTTGCGCGCGAACTTCACCCCGATGCCAACCCTGATAACCCAAAAGCAGAAGACCGCTTCAAAGAGGTATCGACTGCATACGACGTTTTAGGTGACGAAAAGAAACGCAAAGAATACGACGAAGTACGTGCTGCAGGCCCGATGGGTTTTGGCGGCGGTGGCCCTGGTGGCCCTGGTGGATTCCGTTTCGATACCGGTGGCGACATGGGCGATCTTCTTGGCCAAATGTTTGGCCGTGGTGGAGGGCGTAGTGGCCGTGGTCAACGCGGTGGGCCACAGCGAGGCGGCGACATTGAAGCGTCGCTGACACTCGACTTTATTGATGCCGCTCACGGCATTACCACAACGCTGCACCTCACTTCTGAAGCAGTGTGCTCGGGGTGTCAAGGTTCTGGCGCGCGTACGGGCACCACACCTCAACCATGTTCGCAATGTGGTGGTCGTGGTGCAGTCGACTCCAACCAGGGAGTGTTCTCCTTTTCTTCACCGTGTCCGCGCTGTCAAGGAAAAGGCACCACTATTGAATACCCATGTGGTTCATGCCGCGGGTCTGGCCGTGAACATCGTGCACGTGAGGTCAAGGTGCGCATTCCTGCAGGTGTCGACAATGGTCAACGCATTCGCCTCAAAGGTCGCGGTGCACCTGGGCACAATGGTGGCCCTGCTGGCGACCTACTTGTGGAATGCAAAGTGATGCCCCACGCCACTTTTTCTCGCGATGGGGTGAACTTGTCGGTCCATGTTCCTGTTGAGTATTACCAAGCAGTTTTGGGCAGCGAAGTATCGGTGCCCACACTCGATGGTTCATCTGTGTTGCTGAAAATTAAGAGCGGCACACAGTCGGGCAGTAAGCACAGGGTGAAAGGCCGCGGTATTGAAACCACCGCAAAAACAGGTGATCTCATTGTGACTATTGATGTTCACATACCTACCAAAGTAAGCAAAGAAGAACGCGACATTATTGAACAACTCGCTGAATTACACAACACGAGCGACAAGGTGAAATAACCATGGCAACGCGGCGTACTGATGGTGTTCCCGTGGAAACGGTCTATGTCATTTCCGTTGCTGCAGAACTTGCTGGTGTACACCCACAAACTTTGCGTATTTATGAACGACGTGGTCTTGTTACTCCGGGTCGCACCTCAGGTGGTAACAGACGTTACAGCGAGGCCGACATTGCCCGTTTAAAGCGCGTTGCCGAACTTGCTGCTGAAGGTATGAACCTTGAAGGCATTCGACACGTGATGCAACTCGAAGATGAAATTGCACAGCTGCGCGCACTTGTTGTGCAACTTCAAGAACAAATCACTGGCAAAACATCAACTGAAGTTTTACGCGGCGAGCTGGTGCCACTGCGTCAAGCAGTAGCCGTATTCCGCGAACGTCCGAGCATATTTAACAAGGACAGGTACTGAGAGTGGCAATTGATTCAAAGAAGTGGACCGCAAAAACTCAAGAGGCTGTTGCAGCAACACTCGATGACGCGCGTGGACGCAGTAACCCAGCAATTACACCCGACCACCTCATGTCTGCTTTGTTGCGTCAAGACGGAACAATTGTTCCTGGCATTTTGCAAAAGCTTGGTGTTGCTCCGTTAATGCTACGCAATAAGGCCGATGAGGCTGTGAGTAAGTTGCCACATGCTTATGGCAGTGAAGAGCCACGGATGAATCGTGAGCTCAGCAACGTTTTTGAAAATGCCGACAAACTGCGCACCGATTTGCATGACGATTACTTATCGGTGGAGCATCTACTTCTCGCCATGAACCAGCGCGTAGGTATTGGTAGTGAAGAAATGCTGCAAGCACTACGCGAGGTGCGCGGTTCACATCGAGTGACTTCACAAAACCCCGAAGAGCAGTTTCAAGCTTTAGAGAAATATGGTCTCGACCTCACTGCGCGCGCACGTGAAGGAAAAATTGACCCCGTTATTGGCCGCGACGAAGAAATTCGCCGTGTTATTCAAGTGCTCTCGCGGCGCACCAAAAACAACCCTGTGCTCATTGGTGAACCAGGTGTAGGTAAAACTGCAATTGTTGAAGGTTTAGCGCGCCGTATCGCCGATGGCGATGTGCCAGAAGGTTTGAAACACAAGCGCCTCATTTCACTCGACATTGCCTCGATGGTTGCTGGTGCGAAATACCGCGGCGAGTTTGAAGAGCGCTTGAAAGCTGTACTCAAAGAAATCACCGACGCACAAGGCGATGTCATTACTTTCGTCGATGAAATGCATACGTTGGTGGGTGCTGGCGGCGCAGAAGGCGCAATGGACGCCGGCAACATGATTAAGCCGATGTTGGCGCGTGGCGAACTGCGCATGATTGGCGCCACCACACTCGATGAGTTTCGTAAGCATGTTGAAAAAGATGTGGCTCTCGAGCGCCGTTTTCAACAGGTCTATGTGGGCGAACCCAGTGTGGAAGACACCATTGCCATTTTGCGCGGCCTGAAAGAACGCTATGAAGTGCATCATGGTGTACGTATTCAAGACAGCGCACTGGTGAGCGCCGCAGTGTTGTCGAACCGGTATCTCACCAACCGCTTCTTGCCCGACAAGGCCATTGACCTTGTTGACGAAGCAGCGAGCAAACTTCGCATTGAAATCGATTCACTCCCTACAGAAATTGACGTGGTCGACCGGCGCATTTTGCAATTAGAAATTGAGCGTGTGGCGCTCGACAAAGAAACCGACGCTGTATCGCGAGAACGTCTCGATGCAATTCATGAAGAACTCGACCGTTTGCAAGCACAAACCGATGAAATGAAAGTGCACTGGACGGCAGAAAAAGAAGCCATCGCTGCCATTCGTACGTTGAAAGAAGAACTCGAAGCATTGCGTTCGGCAGTAGAGCGCGAAACCGACTTAGCCAAAGCAGCAGAAATAAGTTACGGCCGTATTCCCGAACTTGAGCGTCGCATTACTGGCGCTACAGAGCATCTCAATACTTTGCAGCTCGGTAATCGCATGCTGAAAGAGGAAGTAGACGCCGAAGATATTGCCGAGGTGGTAGGTAAATGGACGGGTGTTCCTGTGAGCCGGTTGCTTGAAGGCGAAATGAGCAAGTTGGTGTTGCTGGAAGGTCTGCTGCACAATCGTGTTATTGGTCAAGATGCTGCGGTGTCCGCAGTTGCCAATGCAGTGCGGCGGAGTCGTGCTGGTTTGTCTGACCCCAACCGCCCAATTGGTTCATTTATGTTCTTGGGGCCAACAGGTGTGGGTAAAACAGAACTCGCCCGTGCACTTGCCGAATTTCTCTTCGATGATGAGCGCGCCATGGTGCGTATCGACATGGCCGAGTACATGGAAAAGTTTTCCGTGAGCCGGCTCGTGGGTGCTCCTCCTGGGTACGTGGGTTATGAAGAAGGCGGACAACTCACTGAAGCTGTGCGTCGTCGCCCCTACAGCGTGGTGTTGCTCGACGAAATTGAAAAAGCTCACCCTGAAGTGTTCAACATTTTGTTGCAAGTGCTCGACGATGGGCGTCTGACCGATGGCCAGGGTCGAACCGTTGACTTCACCAATGTGGTGCTCATTATGACAAGCAACTTGCCAGGTGACCCGCTGGAATTTTTCCGACCCGAGTTCATTAACCGTGTCGACGACATTGTGCGTTTCCGCTCACTCACACAAGACGACCTTGGTGCCATTGTCGACATTCAGTTGCAGCACCTCATTACCCGTATGGCTGAGCGTCGTATTACTTTGGCCGTCACACCCGAAGCGCGTTTGCTACTTGCCGAAAAAGGGTACGACCCCAGTTATGGTGCTCGCCCGTTGAAGCGACTCATTCAACGCGAGATTGCCGACAAAGCAGCGGTGCTCATTCTTGAAGGTAAGGCTGTGGAAGATTCCACGGTGTTAGTGACAGTGAATAACAGCGAACTCGATGTACAAATTCAATTGAGTGTGTAGAAATTTAGCCGAGGGCTATTTTTACTGCAGCTGAAACACGCGAGCCATCGGCACCCGTGCCAACGCGTTCACGAACAGCTTTCACTACAACTCCCATTGCCTTGCCACCGGTTGCACCTGCAGCAGCAGCTTTGGCTGCTTCTTCTTGCACAATGGCGTTGAGCTCTTCATCGCTCATAGCGGCTGGAAGATAACGCTCAATGATGGCGTACTCTGAGCGCTCTTTTTCAGCGGCTTCGTTACGACCATTGTCGGCATAAATTTGGGCAGCTTCAGTGCGCTTTTTTCCTTCAGCAAGAAGAACGGCCATTACTTGGTCGTCAGACAACACCACTGCTTCATCGCCAGCAACTTCGGCATTCATGACAGCAGCAATGACCATGCGCAATGTAGAAACGGTTGCTTCATCGCGTGCCTTCATGGCAGTAGTGAGGTCTGCTTTCAATGTTTCTCGTAATGAACTCATGAATGATCTCCAGTGGTGAATCGATTGGTGATGGCGTTGGCGTGTGCGGGAAAACCCTCGTGATTAGCCAAAGTAACAATGGAAGGCGCCATGCGGCGTAGGGCAGTTTCATTGGAACGAGCAATTGCCGTGCGCTTTAAAAATGCTTCAGCGGTAATGCCCGAAGAGACGTGTGCAAAGCCACTGGTGGGCAACGAGGCCGGGCAACCAATGAGGAAGTTGGCCGCACTAAAGGGCGTGTGTTGCCCAATGAGAATTTCACCGGCATTCACCAATTGGTCGACAAGTGCATCGACCGCATTTTCATCAACTGCTACCTGCAAGTGCTCAGGTGCGTATTGGTTGGCAACTTCTGCCGCCTCGCTGAGTGATGAAACAAAAACCACTCCGCCATTTGGCCCAAGTGATGCACGAGCTGCTGTTGCACGTTGTTCAGGAAGAGCAGCAAGTTGAACAACGAGTTCGGCATCTACCTGGGCAGCAAGTTCTGTAGATGTAGTAACAAACACCACCGATGAGTCGGTGCCGTGTTCGGCTTCAATGAGAAGGTCGGCGGCAACACGCATGGGGTCGGCAGTGTGGTCGGCAATGAGCAGGCTTTCGGTGGGGCCAAGCAACATCATGGTGGCAACTCCGTGGCGCTGCATTTCTACTTGGGCACAGGTAACGGCCGGGCTGCCGGGGCCAACAATTTTGCGCACGGGTGAAATGCTCTCGGTTCCAAAACCGAGCGCAGCAATTCCGGCAGGCCCGTTGGCGCGATACACGCGGGTGATGCCAAGGAGTCGACACACCACAAGTACTGCGGGGTCAACTGCACCATTGGCCCCAGGTGCTGGTGGCACGAGAAGAGCAATGTCTTTTACTCCGGCAACCACAGCAGGAACACCTAATTGATAGGCAACTGAGGGGTATGAAGCTTTTCCGCTGGGAACAAAAAGCCCAACAGAAGAGATAGGAGTGATTTTTTCCCCGGCAAAGAGACCTGGTTCAAGTTCGATGCTCCATGTGCTGGCTCGCTCCATGAGCTGTTCGTTAAAGGCCCGCAAGTGTGAAATGGCATCAATTAAGGCACTCTCGAGAGCTGGGTCAACTGTGGCGGAGGCAATTTCATCTGCCGAGATGGCGAGTTGAGCAGGCGACAGCGTGACGCCATCGAAAGTAGCAAGGGCTCGACACACCGCTTCATCGCCATTTTGGCGCACATCTTCGATGATGTTGTTGATGGAACTGCGCAGCGCAGGGTCGAAAATGTCGGCAAGCCCGCGAGCACATAGTTGGGCACGTTCAGAGGCAGACATGTTGGCCCATGTGAGAGAGCGCAAAATACGAAGGTGTGAAGCAGATGCCACGTCACAAACCTATCGCCAGAGAGGTACCGAGGCGCTAGCCTTTATATACGTTCCCCACGTTTAGGAGCGTTACATGCCCGTCACAGTTGTAGTTGGTACTCAATGGGGGGACGAAGGCAAGGCCAAAATCATTGACCTCTTGTCTCGTGACCATTCGTATGTTGCCCGATACCAAGGTGGGCACAATGCTGGCCACACCGTGGTGGTGGGTGAGGAAAAGTATGCGCTGCAACTCATTCCGAGTGGCGTGTTGTACAACCATGTCACCCCAGTCATTGGCAACGGTGTTGTGGTCGACATGCCCACACTGTTTTCTGAAATCGACAAGCTCGAGTCGCGTGGTATTTCTTGTGCGCGCCTCAAAGTGTCGAGCCAAGCACATCTCATTTTCCCTTGGCATCAGTTGCACGACGCCCTGGCTGAAGGAAAGCGCGGCGACGACAAAATTGGCACCACGCTGAAAGGCATTGGGCCGGCATATGCCGACAAAGCACGCCGTGTAGGTATTCGCGCCGGGGCCGTGCTCGACCCCACCTCGTTTGCTGCGCAAGTACGCCAGCGTGCAATTGATGAAAGCGCTGTTCTTGTTGCCCTTGGTGGGCAAGGGGTCGATGTCGACGCCGTTGTTGCGCAATTCGCCACACTCGGTGCGCGACTCGCACCATATATATGCGACACCGTGAACGAATTGCATGAAGCACTCGATGCTCAACAGCAATTGTTGTTAGAGGGCGCACAAGCAACCTTCCTCGACATTGACCACGGCACTTACCCTTTCGTGACCTCGTCAAACCCCATTGCCAGTGGTGCATGTGCTGGTACAGGCATTGGCCCGCGCGATATTTCGCGTGTAGTGGGCATTGCCAAGGCGTACACCACACGCGTGGGTTCTGGCCCATTCCCCACCGAACTTGCCGATGCAAGTGGCACGCCCGATGAACTCGGCCAAGCGCTCATCACCATTGGGCATGAGTTCGGCACCGTTACTGGCCGCCAACGTCGTACGGGTTGGCTCGACCTCGTGATGTTGCGTCATGCAGTGCGGTTGAACTCACTCACTGAAATTGCACTCACCAAGCTCGACGTGCTCGACACCTTCGATGAAGTAAAAGTTTGCGTGAGCTACACCCTGAATGGTGAAACATTGCGCGGCTACCCAGACCGAGCTGAAGTATTGGCGCAAGTAGTGCCGGTGTATGAAACCATTCCGGGTTGGAAGACCTCGTTGCGTGAATGTAAAACCTATGACAGCCTCCACAGCAATGCGCGCACACTGGTGGAGCTTGTTGAAAAAATCGTCGGTGTTCCCGTCACCATGGTCGGCACTGGCCCCGAGCGCGATGATTGTGTTGTTCGTTCATGATTGAGCGTTATGCACTTCCTGCAGTAGCAAATATTTTTGGCGATGCTGCACGCATGCAACGTTGGGTCGAAATTGAACTTCTTGCTACTGAAGCCCAAGAACAATTGGGTGTAGTGCCCAGAGGAATTGCGGCGCAGTGTCGCGAACTTGCTCCTGTGGTCGACCAATCATTTGTTGATGCAGTTGCTGAACGTGAACGCATTACTAACCACGATGTGGCTGCGTTTGTTGACGTATTGCAAGAAAGTATTGGCTTCCCTGCTGGTTCGTATATTCATCATGGTCTCACCAGCACCGATGTGGTCGACACTGGTTGGTGCTGGGCACTGCGCGATGCAATGCTCATCATCCTCGACGAAATGACACAGCTACTTGCGGTTACTACTGCTTTGGCGCATGAGCACCGCGACACACTCACTATTGGCCGCACACATGGTATTCATGCCGAGCCCACCACGTTTGGTGTAAAAGTTGCCTTGTGGACCTTGCAACTACGCCGTGACGAGGAGCGTTTACGCAACGCACTCGACGGTATTGCCGTGTGCAAAATGTCGGGAGCCGTGGGTACATATTCCAACATCGATCCGTCGGTTGAAGAGTACGTAGGAAATGCATTAAACCTCACACCAACGCCAGCCACACAAGTGGTTGCCCGCGACCGCCATGCCGAATACATGTGGGCATGTGCATCACTGGGCACCACCATTGAAAGCATTGCAGTGGAGTTGCGTCACTTGCAGCGCACTGAAGTAAACGAAGTGCGCGAAGGTTTTTCCAAGGGCCAAAAAGGCAGCAGTGCAATGCCACACAAGCGCAACCCGATTTCAGCTGAAACACTCAGTGGTTTGTCGCGCGTACTCCGCGGCAACTTACAAGTAGCACTGCAAGATGTACCGCTGTGGCATGAGCGTGATATCTCACATTCATCTGCAGAACGTATTGTGCTACCCGATTCATCGATGCTCGCGTACTACATGGTGCGCAGGCTTACTTCGCTTCTCACCAACCTTGAAGTCGACGCACAGCAAATGCGTTACAACCTCGATTTATTGCAGGGTGTGGTGTATTCGCAGTCGGCTCTTCTCGCACTCGTTGAAAACGGCATGAGCCGAGATGATGCGTACCGCATTGTGCAACAACTCTCACGCAAAGCGCTCGACACGAAAACACATTTACGCGATGTGCTTGTAGAGAGCCTCGATGTGAACCTCACACACGAACAATTGCGATTTATTTTTGATGAATCGCGCGTTCTGGAACACGCCAGCAAAACAATCGACGCTTTATAACTCTTCGCGATTAATGCCCGCACGCTTCAGCACGTTGGGTTGAACACCCATTTCTTGCCAAGCCGAATAGGTGATGCCATTACGTTGCGAATAGACCGCAGCAATTTTTACGAACTGATTTTCTAATTTTGCAAAATCTGAGCCCAGTTGCTTCGTAGCCAACTCGGCGGTGAGGTTCATGCGTTCTTGAGTGAGACGCAATTTCACAATGGCGTCGGCAGTGGTGAGTTCTTTTTGAATAGCAGCAAGGCGCTTGGTAATGGAGTCGGCGGTGCGCTTACGACCACGCTTGGGCTTATTGGCCTCTACGATTTCGAGGTACATCCGAATGATGCGACCCTCGGTGCGACCCTGGGCCAAAGCGTCTTTGTGCTTCGTGCTCATTGCCTTTTTCGCCGACTTCGTGGCGACTTTTTTGGCAGTGGCCTTCTTCGCAGCCTTTTTGGCAGGCGTTCCTTTTGTTGCATTCACGTTACAAAAGATATCGGGTATGTACGGTAGAGCCATGAATGTGCCCGTAAATTCTGAAAATACTTCGCTCCCCCCACTCGACCCCGCTCGCCACGCTTTGCGTGAACATGTCATGGCTCACTCCGTCAAGCGAGGTGACTTCACCTTGAAGTCGGGCCGCAAAAGTTCGTGGTTCCTCGATACCAAGCAAACCGCATGTCGTCCCGATGGCATTGTGCTCGTCACCAATGTGGCATTGTCGTTTTTCCCCGCTGAAGCAACAGCGATTGGTGGTCTCACTATGGGCGCCGACCCAGTTGCATATGGCATCGCCGCAGTTGCTGCTACACGTGCCATCAACCTTCGTAGTTTTAGCGTACGAAAAGAATCTAAAGATCACGGTGTGACGGGTCGTATTGCGGGCGCACTGCAACCTGGCGACAAAGTCATCATTACCGAAGACACGGTTACTCGCGGAACATCACTCTTTGAAGCGGTCGATGCCGTACGCGCCTTTGGTGCTGAAGTTGTTCTCATCACGGTCATCGTTGACCGCGGTGGAACATGCGCAGCCATGGCCGCCGAAGCAGGCATACGGTACGAGCCGATGTTGGTGGCACCCGACTTAGGTTTTGAATTCGGTAGCTAACAAGAACTAAGCAGCAGGTTCTCTCATTGCAACAATGTTGATGTAGTCCTGTGCAAGTGGCGCAAAACCATTGAAGCCAATAACTGAGTAACTCGTGGTGTACGCACCAGTTGCCGCAATACGAATCACTTCGCCTACTTGTAACGCATCGTGCAGGAAGTATCCGGCTTTGTCATAAATGAGGTCGGCTGAGTCACACGTTGGGCCCGCCAAAACAATTTGAGATGCAGGTGCCGAGGCATCGTGCTCGCTAACAAGAACTACTTCGGCATGCAAAGTGCCTGCATCGGCCACGAGATATCGACCAGGCTCTGCCATGAGGCGTGGTGTGTTGCAGATGAGAAAAATAAAAACGGAATCCGTAGTTGCGGGCTTCCTACAGGAAGCCATACGAGGAACATGCCACCTCATTCAGCGAGATGCGTTGCCCAAGAAGGCACCTCATCCATGCGCAGTACCTAGACTTTCCCCATGCAACATAGAAATATGGAAACTAAAAAGATCTGGAAACTCATGTTGGTACTGGCCCCGCTCGTGGGCCTGGCAGCCTGTTCAAGCGACAGCGCTACGACCGACACCGTTGTGGCAACCGTTGCGGTTGACAGCACGGAATCAATGAGCGGCGACCCATCAACAACCGTTAACGAGGGTCGTGTCACCGTTGACGTCACTGTTGGCGAGAATTCAAGCCCAGACCGCGTAGAAGAGATTCCCCTCGGGTCGGAAGTAACGCTCAATTTCACCAACCCTCAGGCCGACGATGAATACCATGTTCATGGGTACGACCTGGGTGAGGGAATCACGAAAAAGGGTGAAACGAAAACTTTCTCGTTGACGGCCGATAAAGCGGGTGACTACGAAGTCGAAAGTCATGTTTCGGAAGCAGTGTTGGTCATTCTCCGGGTGAGCTGACCAATTCAGAACAATTTCCACGGCAAGATGGGGGCATGGATCTTCATGCACTCGTTGAGCTCGAGCCACATGGCCCCGATACGTACATTGGCGTTGGCCATGCGTACCCCTGGGGCGGCTTGTATGGGGGCCATATTGTCGCTCAGGCGCTGCGAGCAGCCGCTCACACCGTTGACCCCGAGTTTTCTGTGCACTCGTTACGCGCCTATTTCATCCAGCGTGGCGACAACAAGCAAACCGTGCGTTACGAAGTCGACCGCATTCGTAATGGCCGCAGTTTCGTAACGCGTCGAGTGGTGGCACGCCAGGCAGTTGGTGCCATCTTGAACCTAGAGGCCTCATTCCAAAAGGCAGAAGATGCTCCAGAGGTCAGCGCAACAAAGTTTCCGGAACATTTGTCGCAACCTGAAGAGTTGGAGTCAACAACGTGGAGCGAGTTTTTCGACCGCCGCTGGATTCCCACCGAACAAGTTCCTGCCGGCGACCGCGATGGCGTCGGAAGAGTTGCCGCTTGGATGCGTGTCACGACACCCACCGGCGACGACCCGCTGTTGCATCAGTGTGCACTCGCTTTCATCTCAGACGACTTACCTACCGATGCGGTGTTTAGTTCGTCGCCCGATGCACGTGCTGCAGCCGATGCAGGCACAGCCTTTAGTGCAAGCCTCGACCACACCATTTGGTTTCACCGCCCACTACGTGCAGACCAGTGGCACTTGTATGAAATGTCGTGCAATGCATTTGTTGGCGGCCGAGGTTTATCGTTTGGTTACGTGTTTGCCCAAGACGGCACACACGTGGCAACAGTGGCTCAGGAAACGCTGGTGCGCTGGCGCACATAGTTCACGTATGGCGACACCGCTGCATCGAACAGCGGCTGTAGCCATTGTGCATATTTCGTCGTGATGTGGTCACCATCGCGGTTCACCAAAATGTTGCCCACAATGGCGGGGCACTTCGTAGCACCGCAGAGCCAGTTGCTGATGTCGAGCACTTGCACTTCATTTTTGGCACCCGCATCGATAATGGCTTGAATGCGCTCAGCGCGATAACCCTTCTCGCGGTTATAAGTGCACTTTGGAACATTCTTGATGTTGCGAGAAAGACAAATGGGCAAGTTGTCGCCGGGGTATGGCGTATCGGTGATGAGAATCGGAGTAATTCCCGCAGCCTTTAATTGCGTGAGTAATTCTGTTTGTCCTTCAACTACTTGCTCTGGCAAAAATGGATTACGTGTATTGACGGCCATGAGTTTCACCGATGAAGAAATGAACACCACTTGCACTTTTTCCGCAATCATCATTTCAATGACGTTCTTGCGCCATGGTCTGCACTGCGGATATGTGTTTGACGAGAGCATGTTCCACGTAATGAGGTCAATAGGTGGACAACCCGATTTGGTGAAGGGCAAGAATCGCCAACCTTGTTGACGCGCAGTCATTTGAATAGTGGGGAACCATTGTGCAGCATGTGAGTCGCCAAAGAGAGCAACGGTAAAAGGCGATTTTTTGGCACCGTATTCGCACTTCTTCGGCGTAGAAGGGCCAACACTCACATGACAACCGTTGTCGTAAATGATGGGCTTGTCACCCATGGCTGCACGTAGTGATGGATCTAGGTTTGAAGGAACTTCTTGCGCAAGCACACCTTGCTCAACTGCTTCAAGTGGTGCAGCTGGGCTCACAACAACGGGCGGTGGCAAAGGAATTGTTGTGGTTGTTTCTACAGGAGGCGCCACTGTTGTTACGGCAGGTACTTGAGTAGTTGTGGTTTGTATTGCAACGGGTGCTTCAGCAACTACGTCGCTCGCAAGTGATGATGAATTTGATTTGAGAACGATGCCGGCGGCAAGACTCACTGCAATGAGGCCACCTCCCATGGTGAGTGCGAGCAGCGGTTTGAGTTGAAGCTTGGTTGAGTGCCGCACCGGGTTCTCAACATATGCGTACGACAAACATGCGCCACAAAATGCAATGCCTAAAAGAAGAATGCGTTCAGTTGCATTAAGCGTGTGGCCGTAGGCAGCTTCACCAATGATGAGTGCAGGCCAATGCCAGAGATACAACGAATACGAACGAGCTCCGATGAATTGCAATGCTTCGAACCGTAAAAGTATTTGCGGTCCGTAGCGGTTGTCGTCGCCAGCAATGAGCACGCACAAGGTGCCAACAACCGGAAGCAACACGGCATAGCCGGGGAACAACACTTTTTCATTGAAGAGAAAACAACTGGCAATGACGGCAACGAGGCCAAGCCAACCCACAATTGCACGCAACCATGCTGCGATGTTGTTGACGTTGTTCCATGCAAGTGCAAGCAGAGCGCCGAGTCCTAGTTCCCATGCACGTGCGTGAAGCCCAAAGAATGCCCATTGTTGCGTGGTATTGGTTTGCCAAATACACACCGCAAACGATGCAATGCTGAGAACGGAAATACCGACAACAGCACGTGTGCGGAAACTGCGTGAACGCCAGAGCAATAAAGCAAGAAGTGCTGGCCACACCACATAGAACTGTTCTTCAACAGCAAGCGACCAAAAATGTTGCAGCGCCGAAGGTGGCAAAGTTGACTGCAAGTAATCGGTGCCACGGTTGGCAAAAGTGATGTTGGCAAAAAACCCAGCACTTGCAATGGCGTCTTGGCCAAGGTCGCGCAAGCGCAGTGGTTCAAGCCAGATGCGCCCTGCAATAACTGTTGCGACAATCACAAGAGTGGAAGCCGGCAATAAGCGTCGTGCGCGGCGCGCATAAAACTGGCGCAAAGAAATACGTTTGTTGGCGGCGAACTCGCTAGCGAGCAGCGACGTAATGAGAAAACCCGAGAGGACGAAAAAAACGTCAACGCCAACGAAACCGCCACGTAAGGCGAAGAAGTGTGCGTGGTACAAAACCACGACACCAACTGCTAGGGCGCGCAGGCCCTCAATGTCGCGGCGCTTCATAAAGATATTGTGGTCGAGACCGGCGTCGATCCGGTGACCTTCCGCTTTTCAGGCGGACGCTCTG